>NZ_JBQRKO010000007.1:0-199558 GCF_052318935.1 Niallia sp. 01092
ACTACCAATAGCTTTTTAAGTCCTCTTCTGTTGCATAGCCGTCAAATTCAGAATCAATCATGCTAACCATTTTCACAACATCTTTCAGTACTTTTTTATACATTTTATAAATAAATGGTAAGTTGCTTTCACTGTTATGAACCAGCTTTACTTCGTTGTTTTCAAGTATTCTGACACCACTGAAATGATAGAAAATAAGCGGCGTTTTATCCAGCAGCACGATATCCTTTTGTTGAGAAAAGGAATATTTCAAATAATTCCATGGGCCTATATTAATTCCTGGGGTTGTAATATTACAAATGCCAGAAAAAAGTATCGGCATGTCATCCAAATATTTTTGGTCTCCAAATACCTGTTTCTTAAAAAGAATCGTACAACTTTCAATTGATTTCTCTTTCCACCATTTTAAACAAGCAAGACTATTTTGATCACGCTTAAAACTTATAAATCCTGAATTGTATTTCCCTGTGATTTTTGTAAGTGTTTTAATAAAACTTTTTTTCCATGCTGGATTATACTTTTCTTCTTTCGTCAGCAGCACAGAGCACGCTGGTTGTTTTTCAAAAATAACCTCTGGATTTCCCCAAAAGTAAAGATCAGAATCCATATATGTGACACGATTTATATCCCCGTGTTTTAAAAGCAATGTTTCTAGAAAAATAGATTTTAATGTCCAACAATATTCATGAATTTTCCGTTCTTTTTTTAACAATAGTATATGTTCCTCTAACTCTTCTTCAGGATATAAATGGACATTTTCCCAATTTATTTTTTTTAATAGATTGTAACTCTCTTCATCCACACAAAGAACATAAAAACGAAAATTGCCCTTTGTAACATTATTTAAGGAAATGATTAAGGCAAGAAATTGAAACAACCTTGTTTTAGACAAAATAGTACAGTAAGCACTATCCATTAAATAAACACCTCACTCATTACAAATTTTCAGGTTATATCGGCTAATTGCAGGGTTCTTTCTAATTTATCTAAATTAATATAAATGGGATCACTATGAAAACTACGATTATCATCAGCCTCTACTTGTTCTCCAATCAAGTAGTAATAATCAAGATTCATATAGTTGCTAATGATATAAAAACAAGGCAATAAATAAGTTGGTGTAAATAATTCAATGATTTTAGTGCCCGAGTTGCAAAAAACAATATTAGTTAGCGCTGCACCGTGCGAAGAGACAACTACTTCTGCTGACGTAAAAAGCTTGATTTTATCTGCTAAAGATAATTCTGTTAGTTTAACCAATTCAAAACCGTATTTCTCCAATACGCGGAATACTTTATCTTCGTTCAATAATTTTCGATGCATTGCGTCTTCACGACTAATAAAAATTCGTTTATTTCCTTTAGATTTACTTAAATTCAGCTTATTCAAAAATTCATATCTTATATATTGACAAACTTCTTTCGGTACATGAGCCGTATAACCTGCCAACGAGGTAACAATTAATTTTTTTGCTTGGATATATGTGTTATGATCGCATTCTATTATTTTTTCTTTCGGGATTCCCAAAATATCAAAACTTTCATCCTGATATTTACAGAATTCCGGCGTAAAGTATATCCCTCTGTTTATTACATACTTATCTATTTCTAAGGAAGCATCATTTAACATTCGCAATCGAGGCAATACGTCAAACATCCAGTGATAGTAGTTAAAACTGACCTGTGATGTAAGAACTGCCAATGTTTCAGATGTAAAGGAAATAGGAGGCAGCTCTTTTTCTTTAAAGATTCGATGTTTTTTTGGACTTTTATTGTACTCAAAAGAAACATCCCATAAAAGCTTATTATCTGGGGTAATGACACTGCCGTTATCCCCTAAAACTTTCCCCCAAGGAATCGTAGCTCTAAATTGCTTACAAGGCTGTGGCATAAAAGACCAGGAGATTTTTTCTATCCCCTTTGGCAACTGTGTAAACTCCGCTGTCGTTGAAGGAAAACTTTTATATAGTTTTGGTGCAGATTTGAATTTTTTTATCCAATCCTTTGTTGTATTGTGGTATCCTCTCGATGATTTTCCTTTATTAGATGCTTTATCCAATGATAGCACCTCGCAATCTTTTTTCATTCCTTCAAACACTTCATTTCCAGTACCTCTGTAAATCTTCTGTTGTAGCAAAGATGTTGAAATTTGGATCTGCTTTTTGAGCTAATTTTATGGCATTATTTAAAGCGTGTTTATACATCATATAGATAAAAGGGAGTTTTTTTGTTTTAACAGGATAAAGAATGGTAAATTTATTTTTCCCCTCTACTCTTAAACTGCTAAAATGATAAAAAATCAATTTATCCTCATCGATGAAAATAGAGCTATCTACTAGTGAAAAATGATATTTTAAGTAATTCCATGGCCCGATATTTACTCCGGGCGTTGTTATCATACAAACATTTGAAAACAAACGAGGAAGGTCATCTAAATATTTTTGATCACCAAATGTTCCTTCTTCAGGACTAATTTTACAACTGCTCACACATTGTTCTTTCCACCATTTAACAGCTAGCAGTGCATTTGCATTCTGTTTAAAACTAATGAAGCCTGAATTATAGAGCCCCGTTATTTGAATAAGCTTCCATTTTTTTGATTTTTTCCATGATGGCTTATACTTTTCTTCAATAGAAAGTAAAACCGAACAATCCGGCTGTTTTGCAAAAATGATCGTTGGATTTTGCCAAAAATATAAATCTGAATCGAGATAAGTAACTCGTTTCGTTAAAGGATACCGCATCATCAAATGCTCAATCAGAACTGGTTTTAATGTCCAGCAGTATTCATGAATCTTTCTATGTTTCTTTAAAGCGACGATTTCCTGCTCGAGTTCCTTTTCTTGGATTAAATAAAGATGTTTATTATTTATTTTTTTAAGAAGACTAAACGATTCTTCATCCGCACAAAGAACATATAAATAAAATGTATTCGGAATAACCTTTGTTAATGATTCTAGCAATGCTAAACCTTGATAGACTCTGCCTTTTGTTAATATCGTACAAAAAATATTTTCTGCTTCTAAGCTCATGTTCATTTTGGAATCCATAAATTCTTACCTTGATCCCAAAGCTCATTTATTTCTAAGACATTCTTATACGTATCAATCGCTTTCCAAAATCCTTCATGAATAAAGACAGATAATTGGCGATTCTGAGCTAAGTCTCTTAAAGGTTTTTCCTCCAAAATACAACCTGATTCTTCTTCTAAATATTGAAATATTTCAGGATTCAGTACAAAAAAGCCACCGTTTACTATGTTTCCTGTCTCTGTTTTTTCTGCAAATGATTCAGCTATTCCTTGATTAACCGTTAATGTGCCAAATTGACTTTTATTTCTAATACCAGTTAAAGTGGCAATTTTCCCTTTTTCTTGATGAAATTTTAGCAGTTCATGGATGTTTACATCCGATAATCCATCACCATATGTGAGCATAAAACTTTCATTGCCAATATATTTTTGTGCTCTTTTTATTCTGCTGCCAGTCATTGTATCTAATCCTGTATCAACAAACGTAATTTTCCACTTTTCCTGCTGGCCGATAATGTCAACTTCTCCTGTAGCAGCATTCATTGTAAAGCTATTATTCTTCCATTCATAATCCATAAAATATTCTTTGATTTTTTCTCCTTTATAGCCAAGCAATAAGATAAAATCATTAAAACCGTACTGTTGATATATTTTCATGATATGCCATACGATTGGTTTATCCCCAATTCTCGCAAGAGGTTTGGGAATATCATTTGTAACTTCACTCATTCTTGATCCTTTTCCTCCACATAATATAACGACTTTCACGATACCCCTCCATATTCATATTCTCTTTATCCTATTTTCTTTACTGCCATTCTCTTCTTACATGGTTTTTCTTTTTCGCTCTTTTCGTATAGATTGTTGTTATTTAACCCGCAACCTGAATACACTTCGTCCGTTTAACGAGCGTCGAGCCTCCTCGTCGCATACGCTCTTGTGGGGTCTCGTCTTTCTCGCATTCCCACAGGAGTCTACGTGTATTCAGTCTGCTGAGGACTTCTTCTCCCATTTTTTTACGTAAAAAACAAAAAACTTTTAGAAAACAGCCTTCTTTTTCAATTGATTAAATACGTGTAAATATCTTTCGGCTGTTTTCGACCACGAGAACTCTTTTGCACGGCGAAATGCATTTGCGGAAAGTGTTTCTCTTACCGCTGGAGAATCTAATAGAAAACGTAAATATAGCGGCAATTCTTTTTTATAATTTTCAACAGAAAAGATAATTCCTGTTTCCCCATGTTTAACTACCTCTGGAATTCCCCCTTTATTCGTGCTAATAACAGGCTTCTTTGCTGCCATTGCCTCTAAATTAACGAGCAGAAATGGTTCGTTCCATATGGATGGTGTCACAATAATATCAGCTAGCTGATAAATAGAAGGCATGAGTTCTGGTTTAATAAAATCTGTAAATACGACATGTTCCTTTAACTCTTCCGTTATCCACCTTATTTTATCCATGTATTTTGTGCTTACATTTTTTCCATACTTTGGACTTCCTGTAATAATCAACTTTATAGTAGGATACTTTTCTATCAATTGAGGCAATATTTCAAGAAGCAAATGAACGCCTTTTTTTTTCAATATTCTTCCTGCGAAAAGAATGACAGGATCTTCATTCTTTAACCCAAACTTTTTTCTTAATTCAGAAATTAATGCTTGATTCTGAAGAGCATTTTCATAGGGAAGCGTATCAATCCCTAAATGAATAGGAAAAGATTTTCCCTTAAATGCTGGATATTTAGCAATAAAGAATGTTTCAAGCGCTTTACTATTTGTTATTAATCCATCGACTATTTTAGATGCTTCTGTCATTTTCCCAGGCTTCATATAACGTCGGGAAGCAAAAACATCAGAGTGCATATTGAGTAGAACGGGTATTGTAGGGAATGCTTTTTTTATTTCAAAAACATAACTTGGGCGGTTTTCAATCACAATGACATCGGGCTGATGTTTATATAGGCTCCGAATGACTTTCTTTTGATAATTTCTAGCATGATTAAATTTAATACGTTTATAGATGAGATTTCCTTCCATTGAAGAATTTGGATATTCTTTACACTTCCTTGTATAAACAATTACTTTATTCCTCTCTTTTAACTGATTCGCTACTTGATTAATGACATGTTCCACTGATGTTCCTACAACTGGCGGAACAGAAAATCGTCCAGGACTAACAATGGCTATTTTCAAAGCAGAACACTCCTCTCTGTCGGAAAAGGGGACGGAGCTGCACGTACTTTAATAGAAAAAAAGTATAATAGTACTTTGTAGTTTATTTTTTACCTTATTAAGATTAGAGTGGCTTCGCTCGCGCCGCCTTTATGTCTATATCGCCCGTAACCAAGAATAAATTTCTGTCATATTAATGCCTATATATCAATCATTATATGTATGATTTATTTTGCCGTACTAGATAATTAACACATTTTCATGACTAGGATTAGACAATCGGTACAATCAACAAATCAGTTTTTTAGTATATATATTTTGGAGGTGTGATAAGAATGGAAGAGATTCATATTGTTACTTCAACAAGTAATAAATTTGCAAAGCATGCAGCTGTAATGATCTATTCTCTTTTAAAAAATATACGATTAGAAAATAAAATAAACATATATATCTTAACAAGTAATATGTCTCATAAAAAAAGACAAAAGCTCCATAGAGTTGCCGATTCCTTTAATGGGACATTACATTTCTTGAAAGTAGACAAAAAAAAATATGCTGAATGCAAAAAAGGCCGGAGAATAACGGATGAAGCCTATTTTAGACTTTCCATACCGGATTTATTAAATCAAACCATTGAAAAAGTTATCTATTTAGATAGTGACCTCATTGTTCAAGAGGACATCGCCAATCTCTGGAATACCCCGATAAATCATTATTTATTAGCTGCTGTTCAAGATCCTGGTGCCAAAAAATATGGACGTTATAAAGCACTTTCTATTCCCGTTCAAGCTGGATATTTTAACTCAGGTGTGATGGTGTTAAACGTAAAGAAATGGCGGGAATTAAATATTTCAGAAAAAGTGATAGCGTATATTAAAGATAACCCTGAAAAAATCCGTCTCCTCGACCAAGACGGCCTTAATGCCATTTTGTATAATAACTGGCTGCCATTGGATCCTAAATGGAATTATCAAACAGCACATATAGGAAAACTTCTCATTGAACCTTCTATCATCCACTACACAACTGGAAAAAAACCATGGAAGCATGAACATCCTTTAGGCCATTTCTATTATTACTATTCTTCTAAAACACAATGGGATGTTCCGATTTAATTTCACAGCCAACTACTGAAAAATTAATAAAGAATAACTCAAAAGTTTGTACAAAACTTTTGGGTCAGCTTTTTTCTTAGGCCTACCGGATGAAAGACGAAATCGGCCGGACAATCGGGCATTCTCGCCGAACAAGAGACGAAATCGGCCGGATAAGGAAAAGAAACTGTCTATTTCAAAATGAAGCAGCATTCATAAGAAAAACGGAACCTCTAAACATTGAAGGTTCCGTTTACTTTTGAGTCACTTTCTTTGTTATGCTACATGCCATGCTTTAACGGCGCTGCTCTTTCTAAAATGTCATTATAAAAATTAGCTGCTTCTTCTTTTCTTTTTTTATCAATTTTGCTCCGCCCACACCGCCTTATTTTATTTTCCCCATGCTATTAGCTCTAATTCAAAACTGACATCAGAGCTATACAACGATGCTTGATGGACTTCTACTGCGATGACGTTTTGGCCTTTTATTAAAAAAGTAGGACTAACCGTTTTTTTCATATTTTCGCCACTATTTTGAGCAATTGGTGAACTGGCAAAAGTAGTATAATTTATATTGCTATCGGGTAGATTTGTGCGGAAAACTTCTTTGCCATTTAAATACACAACGGCGCCATCATCATATAATAACTGAAGTATTAAACGATTAAATATGGAAGGATCGACTACTGTAAAAGATTTTCTAAAGTAATAAGTGATTGGTTTTTGCAAAGAGGCAGATCCAGCGTTTAAAACAGTTGCTTCATCCCCATTTCCATACCCTAATTTTGCTGGCCCTGATTTCCACGAGGAATCATTAAAAGAAAGGGACTTCCATCCTGTTCCTTGATCTGTAAACTCATCTTTGTACTTCCAAACAGATTTTAGTGGAATAAGCGGCTGTGTTTTTGGAGGATGCTTTTCGCCAATTAATTCAAGATTAAAAGAAAGGTCAGAACTAGTGGGATGTACTTGGTGAACTTCTACTGCAATTATATTCATGCCTTTTTGAAGCAGACTAGGACTAATTGGGGTTTCAGAAAGAATTAACTCATTATAATCATAGAGACCTGTTGATGCGAGTGTTTTGAAATCAATGGAACCATTAGGCATATTACTCCTTAAAACTTCTTTTCCATTAATATATACAATTGCTCCATCATCTTTCATCAATCTTAGTGTTAATTCTTGATAAGCTGCTGGATCTTCGACAGTAAAGGTCTTTCTGAAATAGGAAGTAATGTTTTTGGCATATGGGTCCTGACCGTAGCTAAGAATCGTTTGTACACTTCCAGCCCCATATCCTAATGTAGAAGGACCACTAAGCCAACTGGAATCATCATATAACAAGTTTCTCCAATCAACGCCCTGATCAGAACCATCATCTAAAAATTTCCAATCCGAATCCTTTTCAATTATATAATCAAGGAGAGTTGAAGGTGTCGGATAGGATCGATTAATAATAAAATAATCAATTACCTTATTATGAACATCATTTACAGTACATATTGCTGCATTATCAAAGACATCAACAATTAAATAACTTTGCTCCCCAATTGGACCTGCCACAACATTTCTTTTATCTATCACTTTCATATTATTGCTGGAACCACTTATGCCAACTAATAGTTGATAAATAGAGTTTTGATAGAGTCCATTATTATTACTATAGGAAGGATCAATGAGTCTGCGATTATAATTATGTTCATGTCCGACAATCGTTGCCGTTACATTGTATTTATCTAAAATGGACCAAAGAGCATCTCTTTCCTCTGGTTCTGCATCAAGCGACTCCTGGTAATGGTGTCCAATTGGATATGGTGGTACATGCACCATAACAAAATGATGTGTTTTATTGCTATTTTTTAATAATGTTTCCAGCCATTCTCTTTGCTTTGTATCTACAACGTAATGACCGTCTGAATTTTTCCGATTAGAGTTTAAAATAATGAAACGTGTATTATAAATATCAACATAATATGCTGTTCTTTGGTATCCAGCGAGCTGCTCATTCGGAAGATGCGGGAATGCTTTGCTAAATGCAGTTTCATCCTTATCATGGTTACCGAAAGCAGGAAGCACCTTTTCAAGTGGAAAATAATTCCCCACAATTCCTTTCCAAGTTTGAAGTTCAGCTTCAACGTTTTGTCCGTATATTAGATCCCCTGCAAATAAGATATAATTCGGCTGAACCGGAAGTTTTTTTATATTCGCTAATAGGGCATTAAATTCATTGACATTATTGCTAGAACGATCCCCCATTACAATAAATCGAAATGAACTCATTTTATCGCCTCACTCATTGATGTATTCTTTTATCTGTTTTAAACATACGGCTGATAAATCCTGATTCTTTTTGTAAGCTTCTGTCCATTCCACCACTTTTTCAAGTGCATGCCCAGCATCCCACTTCGGCAGCCAGCCTAATTGTTTTTTTGCTTTAGAGCAATCTAATCTTAGAAAATGTGCTTCATGAGGATGTTCGCCTTTTTCTACCTCATAATTCGCATCTGTCCCCCATTTTTTGCAAATGGTTTTAACGATCCATTCTACTTGTTTCCCATCATTGTCATCTGGTCCAAAATTCCAGCCTTCTGCATACATTGGACCATCCTTATATAGTTTTTCCGCTAAAGTTAAGTAGCCGCTTAAAGGATCTAACACATGCTGCCAAGGACGGATGGCATGAGGATTTCTAATTAATATCTTTTCTCCATTTAAAAGCGTTCTCACACAATCTGGAATTAAACGATCCTCGGCCCAATCACCACCGCCAATAACATTCCCAGCCCTGGCTGTTCCAATGGCAACACCATGGCTTTCATAGTTGCCGCTGTTAAAAAAGGAATTCCGGTAAGCATCTGTTACCAACTCTGAGCATGCTTTACTGTTCGAGTAAGGATCATAGCCTCCAAGTGTTTCATTTTCTCGATATGCCCAATGCCACTCCTTATTTTCATAACATTTATCTGTCGTTACATTCACAACGGCTTTTATTTTTATCCCGCGGTTTACCGCACTTCGTACCGCTTCCAGCAGGTTAACTGTTCCCATTACATTCGTTTCATACGTTTCAACTGGATTAAGATAGGATGCTCTTACAAGCGGCTGTGCTGCCATATGGATAATAATATCTGGTTTATCTGCAAATACTGTTTCCTCTACCTTTTTTTTATCTCTAATATCAGCAAAAGTAGTAGGAACCAGTTTGTTTATTTCGCAAAGTTCAAATAAGCTTGGTGATGTCGGCGGATGTAAGCTATATCCTGTAACTTTAGCACCTAATGAATGAAGCCATAAACTTAACCAGGAACCTTTAAAACCTGTGTTGCCAGTAATCAACACTTTTTTGTCTTTCCAGAAGTCAACATTCATAATTTTATCACCCTTTTCTAGCTCTTCTCTTTATTCATTCGAAAAAGTTTGAATTTTTTACTAATAGAAATCCTTAATAATAGGATCTTTTGAAGTGCAGGAGCGGATCACTTGACCAAGGATCAAAGGCTATTAGTTTTTCTTGTTTTATATCTGGACGCAAAAACATCTTTGCCCTTTTATTTAACATGCTTGCTGTAAATGAAAAAGTACTATTCGAAATAGCCAATATATCACTATTGCTTAACATATAATGATCTGGATAAAAAGGGGCCATTTGGATGTCTGTAAAAATATCCTTGCTAGTAATCGGATGATATTCTTGAAAATCATCTATTACACGATCTATTTCATCACTCGCGATAAATAAAACTGGATTGTCAAGCTGACTCCAAAATCTTTCCAGCCATTCCTTATACCATTTTGTGGGAGGACCATAAAATACTGGATTATTATATTGTAAATAATCCCCTCTTCGTAAATGCATTGCGACAATCGTCTTGCCTTTTGAACGTATTTTCGCTAATCCATTTTCAAGCATGTATTTATTCTTTCCAACCGGTTGAAATAAGGATTGAATATACTCTTTATAAGGAGCATAATGGGATGAATGAAATTGAAAGTATCCTCGAAAGTCTACATTCACATACTTTGGTTTTTGTTCTGTAAATATTTTTGATAAATTAGATTCGTTTTCCTCTAACAATAACGGAAATTTGCTGGAAACATATGAATCTTGAAAACCATATAAATACCTGCCAATCCAATACGGTGTTTCAACATGTAAATGATATTTTTTAGCATAAACTTTTAAAAAAGCATATTGAAATATTTGATTGCCAAAGCCGCCCCTAAACCTCGACATTGTGACATGCTCTTTCATCCCCGTCCTCCTTGCGGTTATTTTATAAATTTTCCATATATTATCATTCGATAAAAACCCGAACAACATTATCTTCCATTAGCTCTACACCAGCTTATAGTTTCTCTTATTTCTAGCTGATAACAGATTCATTGTTTCATGGAATCCTACTAATGATGAAAATCAATGCTTTTTTACCATTAATTATTCTATGTTGCAGTTAAACAGAGGGATTGGGCAAACAACTTATACTTTACATAATTGGCGTATTATTACTATGTAGTTGTACTTCATCAAAGCTCAAAAAACGAAGAGTGAACTATCTTTTAAGGCTTTAACGCGACCTCATTGACAGCTTTTTTTAAAGATAAAAAAGGAGGGATAGGAAGGGGAATAAAGCATCACAATAACCAAAGTATAATCACTTCGGCTCAATGATTATATCTCTTTTCATTAATTCAAAATCTAGCACTTGAATGGCACATATACAGGATAAATCAATAACGGCACATTGGTTTGTTCTTTTCAAGATAATTACATCTGATAAGGAATATTTTGATTCTCCTAATATATTTATAGGCAATAATAATGAAACGGTGGCACAGCAAGAGTGGACATCTGTCTCCTCTATCCGAAAAAAGCTTGTTTGAAAGCATTCTTCTTTTTGTAAACTTTTATTAAAATGAAAGCCACTCAAACTTAATGCTCCATTTTCAGTTAGAAGTATAAACGGTAATGTATCCACTTTTATTAGATTGGAAAGCAGCTTTCCAAAATATTTTGTTGAGGATCCCGTAATCATATCTTGAATTTCTTTTAATTCAGCCATTGCCTTACAAATACAATCTCTATGGCAAGATTCCTTATCATATCCATCCATATACGCTCTCCCCAATCCGCCTTTTTTCTTTATCTTATTGGAAAATAGGATAATTGTTCGGGCGAACCTTAATAATATGCGTTCAAAAAGGGATCAAATTAGAAGCAAGAAGGTCGAGGCGGCGTAGCTTTGAGCAACGGCATTCCACAGGATGTGGTGACTTCAACGTTGCTCACAGGGCGTGAGTGCTTTTAGTTGAAGATCCTCTCTGCCAGATACGTGAGTAGCGGAAAAGCAAGCCAACGAAGAGATTCGACGCTTATCATTTGGTGACTTTTTGAACATGCTCTAATTTAGAATTTAGTTATTTGCAAGATACATACAATAAGGTATAAGCAGCTTTGCTACAGCGAATTCACGATGCTTAGAACCTGGTCTCCAATTTACTTCATATATCCATAATGCCTTATTTTTATCCAAACCAACATCTATTCCAAGTTCGTCAAATGAATAGGGGTATAATAGATCAAAGTGTGAAGCAAATGACAAGGCAAAATGCTCGATTGTCTGTTTTATTTCTAAAAATCCTTCCTCATATTCTTCCATTAAAAAAGAAATGAAATCTCCTCGATAGCCGCCGCTGCTTACATTGCTTACAAGTTTTGCATTGCCGCTTATTCTTGGATAAATTAAATTGATTTCCCAGTCTCCTTCCCCATTTTTCTGGACATGAATCCGAAAATCATATGCTAATCCAGCTTTTGTTTTACTTTCAATGAATGGCTGCATTAAATATTTTTGTTCCTTTATAAGCTTTTGAAGGAGATATGTTAATTCCTCCTTTGTATAAAGATAATTTTTTTCCCCTTCTATTATTCTATGTGAATCTTCTGCTTCCTTTTGTATAAAATAAATGCCTTTCCCTTGATTGCCTGATAAAGGTTTCATTACTATTTTTATATATTTGCATAATAGGTCGAACACTTCTTCCTCATTACTCATTTCATAGGAGGGGATCAAGTTTTGTGTGTATTTCCCGTCTTCAAGAAGTTTCCTGTAAACCTTCATTTTGTTTCCAACCGGATAACTTGTAAAAATAGACATTTTTTTCAGACGTCTTTGAATCGTTTTTTGCGTCTTTGTTTTTGGTGAACTCGTATTAATAATTACTGCTGGAAATGGCAATTCCTTCTGTATCCACTTCCCACTCTCATAAATCCATCCGTTTATTTTGCCGTGTTCAAAATCAACCCCACTATAAGAAAAGTAAAAAAAATCAATTCCTTCCATTTTCGCCACTGCAGCAAAAGCATATGCTTTTGTTACTTGTTCAGGATGCTTCTGATAATGGAGCATTCCTATTAAACTCATTTAAAATCTCACACCCCTATATTAGGATGTTCAAAAAGTCACCAAACTAAAGCTGTGAATCTCTTCGGTTGCCTGCTTCTATTTTGTTCCCTTTTTGAACACGCATTACATTGGATTTATTAAAAACTTAATTTCATTTACAGCTGATTTAGCTATTCGTTTGACTTCCTCAGGATCTTCTGATACGGCAATCACATAAGCATACCGATCACCAAGGGATTGCGGCTTATTAATAACTGCTCCCTTTCGAGGTTTAACATATACTTCCTTTACTCCTGGATACTTCGAAGCTCTATTTCTCCCTGTAACTCTCAATAATGTTCCCCTCGTTTCTATAGTTGAAAATTGTGCAGAAACGTATAGTTTTTTCTTTTTTTCAAATGAAGGCTCTTTTCCTAAATATAACTTTATAATTTCATTGGTTAAATTAATTCCCGTAGCTTCTTTTATTATTCGATTCATCGCTCCTCCTGAAATCCTTGGATTAATCTCAATCAACTTCCATTTTCCATTTATGCTTCTCATTTCTAAATGACATGATCCATTTTGCAAGTTTAAATGACTTACAATCTTAGAAACACTTATTTGCAGGTTTTCATAATCCTCTTCATTCAGCAATGCTGGGAAGTTATATCCTGTAATAATAAATCTATCATGATGCGATATTTCCTGTTCTACAACTCCCACAATATGAACCGTACTTTCATAGCAAACTACTTCAATAATATACTGAGGTCCATTTATATATCCTTCCATTAATATGGGGGAATTAGAAAGTTTGTCTTTCAGAAACGTTAAACCATTTCGAAATTGATCAATGGTCTCTACAAGCAAAACATCTTTAGAACCATTAGAAACAGGAGGCTTTATTACGAGGGGTAGATGTTCCTTATAGTTCTCAACAAATTCATCAATTGATTCATTTTGATAAGAAATAAAAAAAGGATTTACATCGATGCTGCTTAACTCTTTTCTAACATCTATTTTATTTCCCATTAGTTTCAATGCTTCAACAGATAATGGCGCTAAATCAAGATCGGCTGTTATCTTTGCTGCAAGATAAACAAATGGGTCTATTAAACTGATACAAGCTTTTATTTCTTTACCTTGACTTTCTAAATAAGAGATCTTTTCCTTCACTTTATTTTCATCCAATAAGTCTTGCATTAAGATCATTAAGTCTACATCAGAAAATTCATCCCTTTGCTCGATAAACTTCTCTCTATCTGTTAGGAGTACAATAAAATAGCCTAAATTCGCTGCGGAAAATACAGCATCCCTGCTGCTGCCAGATTTATTGCTTCCTAGAAAAACAATTGTTTGCATACCTTCACGTCATCCCCTGTAAAATTCTAGATTTTAGGAAAACAAATAATTATATAGACTTTTAACCCTATATAACATATGAAATTTGCAAAGGGCTGACACTAACTAAATTCATCAGGGTAAAATACAGAGGAACTTCTTTCCAAAAACCTCATAATATTTATGGAAGAGCAATCCAATATAGAAAAGCGGAAGCGCCTTGCTCAGCCCCGAAGAAAAATGTTCATTTGACTCGAAAAGTGCTTTTTACTTTTAGAGGCAAAGGGTTATTTTTCACAGGGGCTAGGCGCTGGCCGGCTAAATACGCAAAAGAGGAAAATCGACTAACTACGCCACGTCCTGTGGCAACGTCGATTGACTCGCATCCTGCGAGCCTGTGGCAACGCCGGCACTAGTACATCCTATACGTCTGAGCTAGACAGTTATCTAACTTGAGACATATAAATTCTGATACTATAAGAAAGGATAAAATAATGGATGCAGATATTGGTGTGTTAATTAGTGAAACTCAACTTAAAAAAGCACTAAGAGGTAGGTTTGGATTTGAATTTCTGCCATTTTATACAGAAGCAGCACGCAATAAGGGAAAGACTGTTATTTTTTTCTCCGATCAGTTAATCATTTCTGAGAGTTCTGTTTATGGTTTTTATTGGAATCGTAAAAACTTTACTTTTTCAAAAGGTATTTTTAAACTACCTGCTGTTATTCATAATCGTCTCCGGTCAAAAAAGAAAATGAAAGAGGTACTCTCTAAAATTGATTCTACTAAGGTGATATTATTTAACAGCGCCACTAAATTTAATAAATGGAAAGTACACCGAAATCTTCTTCAACATAGCACTACAAAGGCATATCTTCCTGCAACAGAAAAATTAAAAACAAAAAAACAACTTTCCGAATGGTTAAACACCTACGGAACCATATATTTAAAACCCCGTTCTGGAAGTTTAGGAAAAGGGGTTATTAGGTTAAAAAAAGAGAAGGATTACATGGAATTGACTTCTACAAAAAACAGAAAACATGTAACCGAAAAAATAACCGTGAATTCTTTAACAGATGTTTTTCAAACTGTCTCAGCAAACTACTATATGATTCAGGAAGGCATCTCTATTATCTCCCTTGATGAAAGGCCTATTGACTTCAGAATTTCCGTTCAAAAAGGAGAAATGGGAACTTGGACGATTTCAGGAGTGGTAGCGAAAATGGGGAATAAAAAGTCACATGCAGCAAATTTAGCAGTTGGGGGGAAAGCTATTTCCGCGATGACTATTTTAAATACTATATTTGAACAAGATAATGCATTATCCATATACGAGGATTTAAAAAACACCGCACTGCAAATTGCGGCGAAAATAGAACAACTTGCTCCATTCACAGCAGATTTAGGGATGGATTTAGCAGTTACTACAGAAGGAAAAGTTAAATTTATTGAAGTAAATGGACGTGATCTTCGAATAGCATTTAAAAAAGCGAACGAACAACAAATGTGGAAGCAAACTTTTTATTCTCCAATCAACTATGGGGTTTTCTTACTCGGAAAGATTAAATAGTCCCTGGGATGGAGTGACTGGCAACTGCTTCAAGCAGGCAGCCCTCAGCTAGCAGAACAGCTGCCAGAAATAATAGTTGTATAAACGTCCACAACAGAAAAGAGGTCCAAATATGCCCTCAGAGTGTCGAAAAAGTAAGACTGCAAAATTTCAGGCTGAATGAAAACGTTTGTCTATCGAGGAACGACCCTTTTTGAGGAGCGGAGTTACCGTTTTTGGGTAATGAGCACCGCAAAAAACGGGGAGTGACGAAGAGAGCGAACGTTTTTCAACAGCCTGATGACCTCTTTACATCCAAAACTAGTCTATCACCCTTGCAACCTCATGACCGCAAATTTTACATTTACCTTGTAAAACGATGCCAAATTGTGCTTCTTTGACCATATATTTTTCAATTTGCACGACATCACCGCAAGTGGTGCACCATACATTTCGTTCCAATTCACTGCGAATATCCTTAGGAATGGAAAGCCATTTTTTATTAGCTGCAAAAGAGATCGCATCTTTATCCATATTCATTTGAATCTCTTCTTCCGCTTTCTCCAATACTTCGATGACTTCCTGGATTCTTGTTCTTACTTTGTTGTAATCGATCATTTTCCATGCTTTGAGGATGATGATTAACTCTTTGTTGTTTGATTCAGCTATCTTATCTAATAATAAAAGAATCATGCCGCGATTTCGATCTTTTAATGTTTCTACAAATTCGTATCGTTTGTTTTTCGCAGCTTCAATCAGTTTTTCCAGCAATTCTTCAGCATACGTATCCCGCTCAATTTCCCATCCTTTATCCGTAAAGACAAGCAAAGGAAGTCGAAAATCATATTCAATTTCTAAATAATGATTCAGAATCATCCAGTCGATTTTTGCAAGAATCTCTTTTTGGGTTGTCCCCTTAAAAGCTCCATAAACGGGGCAATGATTCAATTCAAGCTCCAATAATTTTTTATCTTTTGACCCAGCAAGAATTTTGGCGAGCATAGCACGGCCACCAGACAGGATTAATTCGTCTGCTCCGCGCAAAATGGTTTTAATTTCATCCATTGGCAAAGACTTTACTCCAGCAGAATCCAGCTCATATCGAACTCTATTGACCTTTTTCCCCATTTTTCTCCCCCGTTTATTATAAAATTAGGTATAGTACTGAAAGAATATAAATTAGTTTTCTTTCCATATACAAATCTCCGTTTATATATATCAATATTAACCCTAATTTCAAATTTTTATAACTATGAAAATCTTAAGTTACTTTAAAGATTTATTTTTGTGACATTTCAAAACTAGGTGAATATCATATGTATGGAAAGGAGAGGAACATTATGACGTATGGAAGAAATATGCAATATAGCGACTACGGTCAGTTCAGATCTTTATATGATCAATATAATCAACATACGGGATATCATGTTATGGTCACGTTGCAGGATGGGCAAACGGTCGATGGAATCATTGAAAATGTTGATAACAATGGAGTTTCTATGTTGGTTGGTGAAGATGTACATGAGGAAACGGATCAGCCGGATCGGCAATATGGTGGAGGAGCCCCTTACAGAAGAAGATTTCGCCGCTTTAGACGAAGATTTTTCCCACTTGCTGCGTTAACTGCTCTTGCCTTATTTCCTTATTATTATCCTCCATATCCATACCCTTATCCGTACTATCCATATTAATGTAATAACTTAACAAAGAGAAAAACGATGTGCAAACAATGGAATGATGACTTCCATTGTTTGTTTTTTTTATCGCTCATTTCGTATAAGTTGTTGTTATTTACCCCTCAGCCTGAATACACTTCGCTTTCTGCGGACGAGTGCCGAGCCTCCTCGCTCGTTCCTCAAGGTCACTGAAAAAGTGGATGCGTATGAAATATAGATAATGAAAATCCAAGCACTCAGAGGTGTTCGTTCGGTTTTCCGAGGCTTACCACACGCTTTCCGCCGAGCCTCCTCGTCGCTTTTTTCCTGTGGTCCTGTGGGGTCTCGCCTGTCTCGCTAATCCCGCAGGAGTCGTGCGGACGCCTCTCCTAACCAACATGATGGTCGTTTCCAAACTCTCTATACCATTTTTATCCTACTAAATATAAGAGTTTTACTTATAATTTATATAATAAAACACTTCTTCAGTGGCCTCCGTTCCTCCCTAGCTGGGTCTTGCCAGCCCGTTTTTCCGCAGGAGTCTCGAAGATTCCCTTCCTATAAACAACATGATCGTTTAACAAAGCCTTTCAAAAAAGTACTAGCTTTATGTGGATTTTGTCGTAATACCCTCAACAAAACCTAACAATCTTCGAGAGGTGCCAAGAAGCATCTTCTATATCATTTTATCTATTTCTAGCTGTTTCTTTTGCTCTATTAAGGTGGATTCAATACTTCGATAGACCATCCCTAATTCTTTTATGCTCTTATTGTTGTTAAGCTTAAAGTTATGCCCAACGTTTTTAGATACGAATTCTCTTGTTAGCCCTGGCATCGGGGCCATGATCCACATCAATGGTTTAGGCACCTCTCTCTTTGGAAGCGGATATTTATTTGGGAAATTTTTTTCAAAAATCTTTGCCATATCCAATAAGGTCGCTTCTTTGTTCGATATGATGTATCGTCCTGAAGCAGTTTCAGTAAAAGCTACAAGCAATTGCGCTTTCGCCACATCTCGTACATCAACAATTCCGAAAGTTAAATTTGGCACTCCCGTTTTATACGTACCTTTTAAGATGTCCAGTATTGTAGAAATACTAGTGGAATCTGTTCGTTTTGCTAAAGATGGTCCTAATACAAACCCTGGGTTAATCGTAACAAGGTCCCAGCTATTTTGTGCATTCGCTATTTTCCATGCTTCTTTTTCTGCGACTGTTTTCGAATAATTATAAGGCTGGTGCTTTAAGGAACTGGTCACATTCCAATCTGCTTCTGTTAAAAATTGCTTACCTTCCATATCACGATTATCACCGTTAACAGCTGCAACGCTGCTAGTTAATACAACCCGCTTTACTGAGCTGGCTTTATTAATTGAATGTAAGACATTTCTTGTTCCTTCTTGGGCAGGCTTTACTAACGTTGTAAGCATAAAAGTAAAAAGCTCTATTCATCTAAAAATAGAGCTTTTTAACTTTTTTATTCATTTTTTATTTAGTTGGAAATTTAGCTGGAAATTGTTTGATGATTCCATTAGCAAGTTCATCAGCCAACATAATAATATGATCTTCCCCTTTATCAAAAGCGATAATATCCGCATCCCAATCTTTTTGATTTCTTGCGACCACTTCATCTGTGACTAATTTTAAATGTTCATACATTAAATCCTTTATCACGGATAACTTCCAATTTGGATTAGCATCACTTAAAAATTTTGCAATATCATCAGCGTTTCGATGCCACTCTTTATTGTATTTTTTTATATCTGCTTCGTTATTTTGTTTTACCGCGTCTACTAATTTTCCTGCAAGCACAATATGTTCCTTTAATAGTTCTGTTAGTCTATCCCCTGCTTTATCCCCATAAAAAGGTTTAATAGCATTGCCAATATCCTCTTGATTTTTAAGCAGTCTTACCAATACCTTCTCTTGATCTTCCAACCCTGCTAAAGCACTGATAATATAATTTCTTGTCCATATCGTGTGGTCAATCCATAATCTTCTTAAATCTCCTTTTAAGGCTGCTGCTTGAGAAGAAACACAATGATTTGGTTCGTTCGAATTTCCTTGAGCTGCAATTCTCATTGGAGATGCAGTGATTACAAGTAAGCTAATAAATAGCAAAATCTTAAAAAATTGTTTACGCATCCTTATTCTCCTTTTATACAAATTTAATCGAATCGCTCCTTATTTTGATGTAAATCATCGTAATTTATTCAAAGGCTCTGTTAAATCTACCTGTTGATTGCCAGCGAAAGGCATTCGCTTTCCGAGGGCGGTCCGGGAGCATCCTCGGCACTGTGCGGAGGTCACTGAAAAAAAGTGGATGCTATGATATATAGATAGTGAAAATCCAAGCACTTAGAGGTTTTCGTTCGGTTTTCCGAGGCTTACCACACGCTTTCCGCGGGGCGAGCGCCGAGCCTCCTCGTCGCTTTGCTCCTGTGGGGTCTCGCCTGTCTCGCTAATCCCACAGGAGTCGTGCGGACGCCTCTCCTAACCAACATGATGGTCGTTTTCAAACTCTCTATATCATTTTTATCCTACTTAATATAAAGGTTTTACCTATAATTTATATAATAAATAAAACACTTCTTCAGTGGCCAGCTATCCGCCTGTGGGGTCTCCCTTTGACTCGTTTTTCCCGAAGCAGTCTCATGCCTTCCGCTTCAATCAATAAAGTATCAAAATCAACAATTAGCTTTAACACAGCCTATTCAAAAAAAACTCTCAAGTAAGATTTACTTGAGAACTTTTTTTGGAATAACTTAACCTGCACAAACTGAACTCGACATGCAAGCTTAATACCGTTGAATTCATTGAATGAAGTTGATTTTTTTCATTTAATAGTATTGCTGATAGCCTCTAGAGGCAAAAAATGTCCCGCCCTCTGTTTATCCTTTTATTTCTTCCTTTTGTTGTGTAAAACCAATAATCCGAAACCTTCCAAATAAAATCCAATCGACAAACAATCCTGCGATTAATCCCCAAAAGGCAGATCCTATTCCAAACATGGAAACTCCTGATGCTGTAACAAGAAAGGTAATTAAAGCAATTTCCTTTTTTTCACCTTGCATCGATACACTTAAACTGGAGCTTAGTGATCCAAAAAAAGCAATTCCGGCAATCCCTACAATTAGTTCTTGAGGAAAAGCATTAAATAGGGAAGCGATAGTGGCTCCAAACAAGCCAAAGATAAGATAAAACATTCCACAAGATATGCCAGCTATATAGCGTTTATCTGGATTAGCATGTGCTTCTTTTCCTGTACAGATCGCTGCTGTGATGGCTGCTAAGTTGATGCCATGAGAACCAAACGATGCAAAGAAAAGTGAGGATAAACCCGTTGCTGTAATGAGCGGACTTGCAGGCGTTTCATAACCGTCCGCCCTTAACACACTAATTCCAGGTGCATTTTGCGACGCCATTGTCACTATACATAATGGAATACCAATTCCAATTAAAGCATTTAAAGAAAAGGACGGTGCTGTAAAAATAGGACTCACCAACTGAAAATGAACGTGCTGAAAATGCAATTCATGTCCTAAATATGCAGTAAACAATCCTGCCATTAATGATACAATGACGGCATATCTAGGAATTAATCGTTTAGACAAGAGATAAAAAACGAGCATGGGAATAATGACAACAGGCAGTTTCCCTAAAGATGTAAATACACTAATACCAAAATGCAGTAATATCCCTGCCAACATAGCCGTTGTAATGGATGGCGGAATTTTTTTCATAATGGATGAGAAAAGACCCGTCATGCCTAAAATAGTCATTATAACAGCGGAAACGATAAACGCTCCAATTGCTTCAGAGTAGGAGTATGTACTCCAACTAGATACCAATAAAACAGCTCCCGGTGTAGAAAAAGCGGTAATAATCGGAGCTTTAAACCACAAGCTTAATAATATACATGTTAATCCACTTCCAAATGAAATAGCCCATATCCAAGAAGAAACTATATCTTCACTTAAGTGCGCTACTTTAGCTGCTTGAAAAACAATTAATAAAGGACCCGCATATGAAACTAAAGTTGCAATTAAACCGATTACGACTGCGGATGTAGAGTAATCTCTTTTAACATTTCTTAATGATGAAAATATAAAGCTATTTAATTTCCCCATCGAATCATCTCCTTTATATATAGAAAAAACCCCGCCCTTATCTAGTTATAGATAAGGACGAGGTTTGGATTCCCGTGGTACCACCTTTTTTTACTTTCGCACTCGCATGCAAAAGCCTCACTAAGTACAGAGTAAAGAACTCTTACTCTTATACTATGGTTTTGATAACAAGTACCAACTCTTGTCGCAGCCTACTAGTAAACCTAAATACGTTCAGTACGAAGCTTAGAGGCCATTGTTCAAAGGGAAATCTTTGCTTCTTTACAGCTACCGAAGCTCTCTGAAAAAGATAACACCCTTCTACTTTTCCTCTTCATTGCCTTTTCATTATTATTTAACCGAAATTATATCTAAAATTTGGTAAATTGTAAATAGTTATAACTCTAACTTCGCAGTTATAAATTCCTCTTCATGTATTGCTATAACTTGGTTTAGGGCAATTAAAAAAGGGTGATTGATTAGTCTTTTAGGGTGTTTTTTTGCAAACATTATTCCTTCCAAATAGGGGCTTGCTTTCCGTTTCAGGATGCTCGCTTTCCGTGGGGCGTGCGATGAGCCTCCTCGGCGCTTGCGCCTGCGGGGTCTCATCTAACCCGCTAATCCCACAGGAGTCTCGCACCTTCCACTCCAATCAAGCCGTTTGATGAATTAGTTGCTGTCGCTGAACTGGTGAAAACACCCACCTTTTAGAAATAGACTCAAGCGGCACATTTTGGTAGAACAACGTTGAATAATAACATGAAAAAAATCAACGCTACTATTGTTTAGCAATAATACCTTGTAATAAAATTCGAAAACAAGAACTTATTTTAAAACAACTTGCTTGTAACGGAGGGTGCGAAGACTCCTGCGGGAAATGTGGGAAGGCTGAGACCCCGCAAGGCAACGCCGAGGAGGCTCAGCTCCCACCCCGCGGAAAGCGAAGCAACCCGTAGTGGAAAGCAACCTCAACAATAAAAACAAGCCTTACTTTTTATTGTTCTAAACCAAGTCCTATCAAGATTTGCAAACGAATTTGAAGGTGCGAAGTTTGAGTTATAATATATAAACTTTACACATAATCTGAAATCCTAGTTCATAGAAAATTTTTTTCGATTAAGCGTATAAAGAACAATCACCCTACATATGGAAGACTTTACAAACTATTAATACGATTCCTAATAGCGATTAATAAACTTGCCTTAAAATGTATGTGTATGTAATCGTTCTGTATTCTAAAAAATGATGCAAAGGAGAATGTATAGTGAAGATTGTAGTAATGGGTGATTTGCATTATCCGGCAATCGATGAAAATATTTCAGGATTAATGGATGCACGAGCTAATTTTTATCGCGTATTTATTGAACGCTTTTTAGAGATTGACGCTGATTTACATGTTTCGCTTGGAGATTTAACGAATTTCGGTCTTTCCCTTGAGTTCGAAGGCATTTACAACCTTTTACGAAAAAAAGACAGAAACTTTTTCCATGTTTTAGGAAATCATGATGTGTACGGACAAACAAAAAAAGAAGTTCTTTCTATTACAGATCAGCCTCGTTATCATTCTATCACTACGGACTCTGCTGTTTTTGCTTTTTTAGATACGGCTAGAGAAATGGATTTTGAAGATTGGGGAGGCTGGATGGATGAGGAACAATTAGATTGGTTTCAGGAAGTTGTATGGACATCTGGAACTAAACCATTAATCGTTTTCGCCCACCACCCTGTATATAATACGACAAAAAATTCGGAGATTGACAAAGGCTCGATTCATCCAAGCATTGATATGTGGAATATATTAGAGCAAAAAGAAGGCATTGGGGTTTATGTAAATGGGCATACCCATGTTAACTCCATCGTGCAAAAGGAAAATTGGACGTTTGTGCAAACTTCAGCTTGTTTAGATGAACACGCATTTCGGATAATTGACATAAACAAAGACGAGATTCACATTTCTACTATTGATATTCTCGATAGCGAAGTAGTCGATAATGCTCCTACCATTTACAACCATATCAAATACTTTACTCATACCCCAGATGCCAGAGGCAATGATTCCGATCGCCAATGCCGTATTTCTTTTATCCCTGTTTAAAAAGAGCGGCACTGTGAATAATTGTAATTAAAAAAGGAGGTCATCCGCCTCCTTTTCCTTCTTCATTATTTCAACAAGCTTCTTCCTCTTCTCAAAAAAACGAAAACAATAAGCAGCGAACTAATCGTGATAAAAAGAGAACTTCTGAAGTATGGTGGATAATACACGAGCTTGATTTCATTTTTTCCTTTATTAAGCTCTATCCCAGTAAAAGCATAATTCGCTTGATGTACTTGCTGCTTTTTTCCATTTACATAGACATGCCAACCTTTTTCAAAAGGAACTGGTAATATCATATATTTTTGTTCAGTTATATTGTTATAGGAGATGTTTATATTATTTCCTGAAAAATTGACCGGTACATTCGGTTTCCTGTCTGTTTCTTTTTTGATTGATTCTAATAGGCGATAATCTTCTTCATATAACTCGAAGTTAGCCAATTTATACTTTCCTTTAGGAATACGGATGGAAATTTTGTTCGCTTTTTGTACTCGGATAGTGAGATCATTTACATTTGTTTTGTAAATGGAATGATTCGTTTTTCTTGTTGTCACATAGTCATTGACGGTTAATGTGAATTCATCCCTATCTTTGTCTTCCAAGCTTTTTAAGTAAAAAGAAATATAGTAATCTTTTGCAGTCGAGCTGCTGTTATTGATGATAAGATCTACTCCGCCTTTTTCATCCGTTACAGAAAGTACATCTCCTTGATAGGAAGCACCTGCAGCTTTTACTGTCACTTCGTTTATCTTATTGACACTCTCTGGAACATCCTTGTCCGTACCGTTCCCTTCCTTTAACATAATGCCTTCTAGCATGGCTCTTTCCTTTGCGACAGGGGACGCATGTACAAATTGATCCTCATAGAAGACTTTGTCAGTTGTCCGGACAAAAGGCAAACAATATTTATTTTTATAAGCAATATAGTTTCCACTCGTAAATATTTCTTCAAATCCGTATGGTATGCTTGTTTTTCCTTTTTTTTCTATATAATATTTACCTTCTAATATACTGTAAAGATTTGCTCGGTCTCCAAGTGATGCGTAACGGCTTACGCTCTCTCTTCCCATGTCTATCTCCAAATCGAATAAGTAAAAAAAAAGCAAGTGCTTGTTTAAAATACTGGAATATACACTAAAACCATTAAAATTTTGTACAATTGGTGTATTATTTCGTGTATCGAGCATCCAATCAATCCTGGCAAATGGATCACTTTCTTGTTCTTTTATCTTTTCAATTAACGCTCTTTGATCTTTACCATTGTATGCATCACTTAGCATAAGCGCTTTTGAAACTTCTTTTACATTCCCTTTGTTTGACAGCTTCTCTTCTTGGTATTGATTTGCGAGATAAATGCTAGAGATTAATATCCCTGCTGCCAGTCCAGCAAGCAGCTGTTTATTTTTTTTCCAGCTATAAAAACCAAACAGAATCACAATCGCAGCTGCCGCAAAAAGTTCAACTGATTTTTTTAGGAGTGCAAAAAAAGCACTAGTATCTAAATAAATCAAAAGAATATATAAGGAAACTGCTCCTATTATAGAAGCTCCCGCCTCTCGAATGTTGACTTTATCCATTTGCTGCAGTGCAGCAGCGACTGCTCCTCCCGCAACGAAAGATAATATATATTCCCAGCGATACTGTGGAGCTGAAAACCCATTAAAAGCACTTGCAACCATTGGGCTAAAATGCATAATAGATAATAAGATCGTTAAACAAGCAAATAACCGAAACAATCGTTCTTTATAAAAAGACAACACAAATAGACTTAGAACAACAAAAGCAGGCAAGATGATAATTTTTCCATTCCATAATAGATTGTCCGTAAACTCATAAAACGGGATCTTGTCTTCATACGGTGGACGAAAATTATGTAAATACCCGCTCACAACAGGAATAATCGCAACAGCACTTATGCTAAATGCAGCTAAGCCGCTTAAAATATACATTTTCACTTGTACGATTTTCCCTGCTTCATGATCGATTAATGGAATCAACCATCTAAAAACAATATAAAGGCCGATAAATAAAAAATTTATATAAGAAAAATAAAAATTATTAACTAAACTAATCGAAACGGCAAAGATGAACCATCCGACCTTTTTCTCTCTGATTATTTTTTCTACCCCAAACAATAACAGCGGCAGCCACAGCATCGCATCGACAAAAAATTCCCAAAACACAACATGGCGAAAATAAATTACACTAGTTCCATACAACGAAGCACCTATAAAAGCCGGAAGTACTCGAAAATGGATATATCGAAAAAATAATGAAGCAAACATAATAATCAACGTCATCCGGATGATACTGATAACAAGAATAATATCAGCCCAATAAAATAGATCAGGTTTATGGATGAGCTGCGCACTTTCCAAACAAAAGGTAATAAGAACGGTAAAAATAAACACCGTTGAAGTCGAAAAATAATAGCCTAATTGAGAATAAATTCCTCCACCTAAACCAAATGCAGTGGAATAAAAGAAATTTCCATTCGTATACTCCTCATAAAGCAACTGCTTAATAGGAAGTATTTGACCAATTCCATCACCTATCCCTGCCATATACCTTCCATGAAACCATTCTGATAAAAAAAATAAGTGACTAAAAAAAGCCACTACAAAACTAGCTGATAAAAGGTAGAAGAGCATACTAAAATCTTGATTTATAGACTTCATTTTCTTCACTCTTCTCTATATTTGTATGCTTAATTAAATAATGCGGACGTTTTTTTGTTTCATAATAGATGCGACCAATATATTCCCCGATAATCCCCATACAAACGAGTTGAATTCCTCCTAAAAAAAGAACGGCAGATATCGTCGTGAAATATCCTGGAACATCAATGCCATTTTGCAAAATTTGAAAAAAAGTAATGCCAATATAGATAAGTGATAACATTAAAATGATAGTTCCCATATAAAAACATAATCTTAATGGTTTATTATTAAAAGAAATAATTCCGTCAATTCCATAATTTAATAGTTTAGAAATAGACCACTTCGTTTCTCCCTTTTCTCTTGCAACGTTTTCATAACTAATAATTTTCTGGTCTAATCCAATCCATGAATACAACCCTTTTGAAAAACGATTGCCTTCACTTAAAGTTAATAATGCTTGAACGGCTTTCCTGCTCAATAATCGGAAATCTCCTTCTCCATCGGATAAACGAACATCCACCGCTTTGTTTACGATGCGATAATAAGCAGAAGAAATCGCTGAACGAAAACGAGAATCCCCTTTGCGATTCCGCTTGGCAATGACTTGATCATACCCTTCTTCAAACCCTTTAATAAAGTGGCCAACCATTGAAGCAGGATGCTGCAAATCAGCATCCATCATTATTACTGCTTCTCCCTTCGCGTGCTGCAGTCCAGCTAAAACAGCTGCTTCTTTTCCAAAATTCCTTGTAAAGGATAGATACTTTACAACCGGATAATCAAAAGCAAGCTGTTGAATCGTCTCCATTGTCCCATCGGTGCTTCCGTCATCTATAAATAGGATTTCAAATTGATAATGCTGCTGCTTCATTTCCTTAGTGATTGCGTTTAACACTCCTGCAATATTAGCTTCTTCATTATAGGAAGGAATAATAAAAGAAATCGTTAGTTGATTCATTATTTCACCCATTTTCCTTTTTGTCACTGATTAGACGTGTACTGATGTTTTTTTCTTTTCCATGATCAATTCTGGATGATTTGTTGTAATCAAAATATCTTTACTTATGCTTTTTATCCTTTCGGCTGATTTTAAATCATTAACGGTCCAAGTGCCGATTTGAACTCGATGATTTTTTAAGGATTCTACCAGTTCTTCTGTAATAAAACCGTGGTAAATAGACAAATGACTAGCACCAATATGGTCTATTTGCTCGGCTAGCATCATAGGACGACCATAAAATAGCAGACCTACTTCCACGCTCTTCTCGATTTCTTTCATTCTTTTAATAGATTGATGATCAAAAGATATAATGGTTACTTGATTCAGCATGCCATACTTGTTGATCAATTCTGCAACCTTTTCTTCCAATCCGCTATATAAGTTGCCCGTTTGCTTTAATTCAATCACAAGATGTTTTTTCCCCTTTGCTAAATGCAAGACTTCTTCTAATAAAGGGATTCTTTCCTCTTCAAATAGTGGACCTTACCATTTGCCTGCATCCAATACTTTCAACTGTTCGACTGTTCGTTCAATAACTGGACCTCTTCCATTAGTTGTACGATCCAATGAATGGTCATGAATCACAACAGGAACTCCATCTTTGGAAAGATGAACATCCAACTCCAATGCATAAATGTTTGGTTCTAATAAAGCAAGTTTAAACGCTGCAAGCGTATTTTCCGGTGCTCTCCCTGACCATCCACGATGTGCCACACATTTATTCATCTATCCATTCCCCATTTCATTTATTTTAATTACTCCCATATTCTGATACTTTTAAAGGTATAGCTTTCTATCCTTATTCTTTTTATGGTACAGATGAATTTTTAAGATAATGTTATCCTAAAGTAAATAAATATCTAGATTTAGCAAACTTTCTACTCTAAGAAAAGTTTGAATATGATAATTAGACGTGGAATTTGTAAAGTCTCTCAATCAAAAAAATCCAAGGTGAGATTTCTCCTTGGATTTTTTTGATTCTGTTTATTTTTTTATAAGACTGTTTTCTAAAAGTTTGTTGTTTTTGAATAAAACAATAAACATAGTTGAAGCACTGAGCAGCCTGAATACACGTAGACTCCTGCGGGAAAAGCGAGAAAGACGAGACCCCACAGGAGCATAGCGACGAGGAGGCTCGGCACTCGTCCGCGGAAAGCGAAGTGTATTCAGGCTACGGGTTAACTAACAACAATCTATAAGAAAAGAGCCTTTTATAAAATAGGAAGATCAATTAATAAAAAGACTTAACAATAGGATCATGCCAAGCGAAACTAATGAACTGATCAGTGTCATCATCGACCATGTTTTTATTGTTCGGCCAATAGATAAATTAAAGTATTCTTTAAAAATCCAAAAGCCTGGATCGTTGACGTGTGAAAAGGTCATACTGCCTGCGCCGATCGCCAATACCATCAACTCTGGACTAACATTAGAAGCAACGGTCAGTGGAAGCACAATGCCTGAAGCCGTGATTCCAGCTATCGTGGCAGCTCCTAAAGTAAGGCGCAATGCTGCTGCTATAAAGAAGCCAAGTAATAGAGGCGGAATGAAAACGTCTTTCATCAATGAAGCGATATAGTCACCCGTACCACTGTCGATGATTACTTGCTTCAGCGCACCGCCTCCACCATTTATTAATAAGATCATCGCAATCGATAGAACAGATGTCTCTAGACTTTTCATAATGGAACCAATGGAAAGCCCTCTTTTCAAACCTAATGTATAAATAGCAATAATCAAGGTAATTAATAACGCTACAGCAGGATCACCTACAAAATGAAAGAATACCAATACTTTCGAGTTTGTAATGGTCAACTCCAAAATAGAACGAATCCCCATAAGGACAACAGGCAGTAACGCCATCAGCAAACTGACTCCGAAGCCCGGCAATTGCTCATCTGGCAATATTTTTGCATGAAACAACTGCTTTGGCACTGTAACTTCCATTTCTTTTTGTTTAAGAAAAAAATTCGGATAGATGATTCCAGAAACGATAATGGATGGAATCACAACGATCATTCCAATTAATAAAATCATGCCAACTTGGGCATTAAAAATATCCGCTATCGCAGTTGGTCCTGGATGAGGAGGAAACAATCCGTGAACGGTTATTAATGCTGCTGAAACCGGCATTCCTATGTAAAGAACAGGCAATTTCGCTTGAAGAGCAATTGTAAAAACAAGCGGTATTAAAAGGATAAATCCTGTATCAAAAAACAGTGCAATACCGACAATAAACCCTGTTAAAAGACCTGCCCACTGAATGTTTTTACGTCCAAATCGATCAATTAATGTCGTTGCGATGCGTTGAGCTGCTCCAGAGTCTTCCATGAGCTTTCCAAGCATCGCTCCAAATCCTAATATTAAAGCAAGTGAACCTAACATGCCGCCGATGCCAGACTCAACAGATTTAATCGTTTCAACAGGATTCATGCCCATCAGCAAGCCGATAACAAGCGATACAATAATTAAAGAAACAAATGCATTACACTTCAAACGGATAATTAAGAGCAGCAATAAGATAATGCCTAATGCAATTATAATGAGTGGCATAATTCCCCTCCCTTCCTGTCACATTTTTGTCAAATGTTTATTATACCGATTTACCCTCAAAATTTCGAACGATTTGAATTGTGGTTCCTAGCCTCACCGATCTTAACTATCGTCAAAAAAAACAATCATCTTCGGGCGGTGCCAGTGCACCTAATCAAAGTAAGGATTCAAGTGAATCAGCACTTCTTCGATATTATCGTATTTTTTCATTAGCATTTGCTTAATTTCTCTAGAAAGATCATGTCCTTCTTTAATTGTTTTGTAATGGTCAATGGAGATTCTAAGATCGACTAATACGTAGTGACCGTGTTCTCTTGCTCTGATTCTGTCAATTCTTTTCACTTCAGGAAAAGATGAAATAATGGCACGATAATCAAGCAATATGTCTGAATCAACATTACGCTCCAGCAAAATATCAAATGCTTCTTGAAGCATTTCTTTCGCTATTTTAAAGATTAAGTAGGCAACGACCATACTGGCTACTTTATCTCCGTAAAGCAAAAATCCGATGTTCCATTTATCTCCTAAAATCGATAAAATAACCCCTATTGCTGCAGCGATTGATGCTACAATATCTGCTTTATGGTCATATGCAATGGCTTCAATCGCCTTGCTGTTTTGTTCTTTCGAAATTTTCAGCGAATATCTATAAAGAAATTCTTTAGCTCCATAAGAAATAACAGCTATCCACATGGCAAGAATATTTGGTGTTGCAATTGGATGAAAGAAACCGGTAACAGCTTCATAAACTACATATAATGAAACAATAAACAATACGATTCCAACAATTCCTGACACAATAATTTCTGCTTTGCCGTGTCCATACGGATGCTCTTTATCAGCCGGTTTATTTGCTAACTTTATAACTAAAAGGACAATAATGGACGCAAAAACATCTGCCGCTGAATGAATACCGTCAGCAAACACAGCATCACTATTTCCAAACCAACCGACTACTAATTTACCCACTGTTAACAAAATATTGCTTATCACACTTATCCAAGCTACTTTTTTTGCTATAGACTCTCTTGTCGACACAATAAACCTTCCCCCTCATAAGAAAAGCACAGACGCCTTGTTCAGCCCCGAAGAAAAATGTTCTCTTGGCTCAAAAAGTGTTTTTTACTTTTAGAGGGAAAGGGTTATTTTTCACAAGGGCCAGACGCTATCCGATTAAAAACGCGAGATTATATGGCAGCATCAGCACTAGTACATCCAGTACTGCATGTTAGATCTCCATCTAGCTTCAATAGTTTTATGCTTTCTTATCTTTTAAAAAAAATTCACTTAAGTATCTTATCAAAATAAAATCGGTTGGGTCTAGAGAAAAAAAGTTGTCACCTTGCATACTTAAAGCTAGAAGAAAACAGTTTAAGTTTGCACCGAAAAAGTTGCCATAAGGAAAAATTCGCACTTTTGAATGAACAAGACTCCAAATAAAAAGGGCAGTTTATTAGAATGCCTAATAAACCACCCCTAGCTAAAAACATATACAAATTTGCAACCCAACTCACCTTTTTTATCTTTTAGGCTCTTTTAAACTACAATGTTGATATTCGCGAAAATCCGCTCCCTTTCCGCGGATTCTCTGTCTAATCAATTTATCTAAAAAACAACACTAAAATATAAGAGAGCTATCTTTTAAAAAGGCTCCTTTTCTCAAAGTTTGTTGTTTTATACGTAAAAAAATGGGAGAAGAAGTACTCAGCAGACTGAATACACGTAGACTCCTGTGGGAATGCGAGAAAGACGAGACCCCACAGGAGCGTATGCGACGAGGAGGCTCGACGCTCGCCCACGGAAAGCGAAGTGTATTCGGGCTGCGGGTTTAAAAGCAATATCTATATGAAAACAGCCTTTAAAAAATTCACTTCAGAAAAAAGAAGTTCATTCCTACTTTAATTTGTATGAACGGATTTTCTTCTATTTATCATTTCACTTCCTAACTCATTTACCGGTAGATCATTCTGTATTGTGTGCTGTTTTATTTGAATGAAAACTTGGTCCCCCAATGTAAAACGATTAGCAATACTGCCATGCACATGTATAAGAATACCTTTTACCTCTACTGTATAATGCATCTCTCTACCTTGAAACAAAACATTACGAATAACCCCTTCTACTCCTGTTCCATTCTTCGATAAAAATAATTGTTCAGGCCGAATCGGACAAAGATTCTGTTTATATAAATTCTCTGACACATAAGGCACTGTCCATTGAAGACTCCTATCCCCAAATGGATGAAAAATGTTATCATTCCATTCCCCTTTCAAAATATTTGCCTTTCCTACAAACGACGCCACAAAAGTGGTTTTTGGCATCATATAGATTTCTTCTGGGGTGCCAACTTGTTCTACCTGCCCCTCTTTCATTACGACAATTCGATCCGCCATCGCTAACGCTTCTGACTGATCATGTGTTACATATACAATCGATGTGTTTGTTTTTTGATGAATCATTTGAATTTCATTTCGTAAATCCATTCTTAATTCGGCATCAAGGCTGCTTAAAGGTTCATCCATCAATAATAATGATGGCTTTGGGGCAAGAGCACGAGCAATCGCAACACGCTGCTTCTGCCCCCCTGATAAGTCATTTGGCATCCTATCTCCAAATTGCTTTAATCCTACAAGAGACAACATTTCATCAACACGCTCATTTGCCTTTTTCTTAAGGGATTTTTCTACAAAATGATGGTGTTTTAAAGGAAAGTGAATTTGTTCTTTTACTTTCAAATGAGGCCAAAGAGCAAATGATTGAAAGACCATTCCGATATTACGTTGTTCAGGTGGCACCCTTTTGCCCTTCTGAGCTACAAGCTTTCCATTCATTAAAATTTCCCCATCAGTGGGTGAGTCGAATCCTGCTAATAATCGTAATAAAGTGGATTTTCCACAGCCAGAAGGTCCTAAAATAGCAACAAACTCTCCATCATTTATCGTTAGGTCGATAGATGATAATGCATATGATTGGTCAAATTTTTTACTGACATTGTGAACTACAGTGCTCATACAGGCTTCACCTTCTTCTGACTTAACTTCTGAATTATAATTACTATAATGCTCAACAACAGCATCGTTCCAATTATACAAACGGAAAAAGCAGTGGAATATGTTGTATAACCTGCTTGCTCAAAATTAAAAATAATCAATCCAATCGTTTCTGAACCACTTGACCATAATAATGAGGAAACGGTTAACTCCGTCAATGTTGTCACCAATACTAGAAATGCACCGCTTACTACACCAGGCATCAGTAATGGCAGCATAATATTTCGCCATTTATTGATACCACTCGCACCGGATACATGTGCTGCTTCTTCCATGTCTAGAGATACTTGTGACATTGCAGTCATACTGCCACGGATTTGCAAAATCATAAATCGTGTCACGTAGGCAATGATCAGTATCCATATAGATCCATATATACCTGGGTTCCATCCTGGAATCGGCTGAGTCCATGCAAAGATCATTGAAAGAGCTAACACCATGCCGGGCAAAGCATAAGGAATTCCAATGATAATTTCCATCCATTTCGTTGTGAAATTATTCTTACGCACTCGATAATACGCCACTGCAGTTCCAATAATTAAACAGATGATCATAGTAAAAACAGACAGCTTTAAACTATTAAAAATAGCCTGCTGAGCTTTATCATATTTAAATAAAACATATCGATAATGATCCAATGTGATATTGTCCAGATTAAAAGGCAAACCATATGCTTTTATTAAAGAAGAGGCAAGCATCGATAAAATCGGTACTATACTAATAAAAATTAAAAATACCCAGATGATAATCTCCACAGTTAATCGATACTTTCCAAAAGAAAATCGGGGATTCATATCTAAAACAGTAGTTTCACCTTGTTTCGATCTCCTTAATAATATCCATTGCAGAAACGTTCCTAATAAAGCAACAATACCTAAAATGACTGATAATGTTGCTGCACGAGCAAATGAATTCGGACCAAAACCTACTATTTCCTGATAAATAGCTGTACTTAACACGTTAATATTTGCTGGAATTCCAAGAAAAGCAGGAATCCCAAAATTATCTAAATTTGTTAAAAATGCAAGCAACCCACCACTAACAATACCTGGAAAAGCAAGTGGTAAGGTCACCTTACGAAAAATGGTGCTGCTTGATCCACCTGATGATCGAACAGCATACTCTAAATCTCTAGGAATGCGGCGCAGCACATTTGCAGTAAATAAAAAAACAAGCGGATAATGGGAAATGGCAAGAACTAAAATGATCCCCTCATAACTATATAAGTTAATAGATTCCATACTCCACGGCAATAAGGACAGCAGTTTCATTAAAAAACCATTTTCCTTTGTAAATTGTGTCCATGATAATGTGACAATGTAAGATGGGATAACAAAGGGCAGGATAATTAAAAACTGCAAGCCTTTTTTAAAACGAATATCGCTGTATGCTACAATCCATGCCATTACTACACCGAGCAATAGTGCAATCAATGTAGCTCCACTTACAATAAAAAATGTGTTTCCTAACATACTCCAAGTCGCTTTTTCTGATAAAATATTCACATAATTTACAAATGAAATACTATTTTCACATAAAAAACTCATCCATAGCAAACGAATAATTGGAACCATAAAAAAAATAGCCAATAATACAAGGACAAACGCCTTTATGGCATGTAAGCCTATGCTTCGTTTCGTAACAAAAGATGTCGACTTAACATCTACAAAAGGCTCTGACATTTTGATTACACCTCATTTTTCTTACTAAGAGGCTCAAACCGATATACATATTACTTTCAGTTTGAGCTCTCAAAACACGACACATATTAAAAACCTACTAAAAATAGTATTATTTTTCTCCCATCAATTGTTTAAATTGCTGTTTATCTTCATCACGTGTTTTTAATAAATCTTCTGTTGGTGCAGATAGTACATCGATTTCATCAAGTGTTTTTAATCCTTCAGGAGCTTCCATTCCTTTTCGGATTGGTGTATATCCAAGTTCTTTTGCTAAAGATTGGCCATCTTCTGATAAAACATAATCTACAAAGGCTTTTGCTGCAGCTTCATTTTTTGCTTCTTTCATGATGCCAACTGGTTCTGTAATTACTGGAACACCTTCTTTTGGATACACTACCTCAAGAGGAGAACCTTCTTTTTTAGAACGTGCTGCAATAAAATCAACTACCATGCCATATTGTTTTTCCCCACTAGCAACTGATTTTAATACTGCGCCATTACCTTGAACCACTGTTATCTTGTTATCATGTAACTTTTTAAAGTAATCCCAGCCAAAGTCAGTATCACGTCTCATAACGCCAACATTATAAGCAGCTGCTCCTGAATATAGAGGACTTGGCATAATCGCTTTTTCTTGCGCAGCTGATTCGGTTAAAACATTCCAGGAAGTTGGAAGTTCTTTTACTTTTTGAGTATTTACAGCGAGTACAGTGGACATAACTTTTGTCCCTGTATACATATGATCTTGATCAACAAAATCAGCAGGAATTTCGGATAATTCCTTTGATTCATAAGGCATTAATAAGTCCTGACTCTTTAAATTTTCAAAAGTTACATTATCAGCAACTAATAGTACATCCGCTTGTACACTTCCTGCTTGTTTTTCCGCTAACAATTTTCCAATTACTTCCTCTGTCCCCGAACGAAAAACTTTGACGTTTACATCTGGATATTTTTTATTAAATCCATTAACAAGTTCTGTTACATCTGTATCTGGCTGTGAAGTATAAAATTGAAGGGTACCTGAAACTGCTTCTGTAGAATCTTTTGCATTTTTATCTTTATCTGCCTCTGCATCCGTTTCCTCTGTTTTCCCACATGCGCTAACAATTAGAATAAAAGAAAGCAATAAAAAGATTAGTGATTTTTTCATGATAAAAAATTCCTCCTCGATATTACTTCTAATAATGCCTTGAATAAAAGTTCCATTTGCTCTTGTAAACAATTTTCCATTGTATTCCTTATCCAAGCTGTTGAAGCTATTCTACAATTTTTTACTCCATGCTCTTCTCTCTTCGTTACGACACGTTATGTACTTTTTTAAAAGAACTTTTTCTCCCTCGTAATTAATCTCCGTCTGTACAAGAAGTCTCTATATGTAAATCTATCTCATCCTAAACCTCCTTCCTAAATGTTAAAGCTCGTTTATAAAGTTCATATTTAGGAGAATTATAGAAATTTTAAAGGTATGTAAATCGTACTGCTGTTTATATTTACTTAAAAAAGAGTTTAAAAAATGAAAATGCCTTTCTTTCAATGGTTTAGAGGTTTATATAAGGATTCTTTTTGTAAAGTACAGGTAAGTTATTTACACTTACTTTACAAAACTGGGGATTAAAGAAACTCAAAAAAAACGCAGGAAAGGTAATAAAATATCCTTTCCTGCGTTTTTTTGTTATGCTGTTCCAAATGTTATGCCGACTTCTTGCAGCATTTTTCGATAAGCGATGCTGAGTCTGTCGCATGTAAGATGCAATTCCTCTTGTAGGTCTAATGGAAGCAGCTCTGGCTTTTGATTTTCCACAATGATTCGATCTTGTTCAAGGACCATATCTTGAAAATCGATAAAGAGCTTTGCATCCTCGTCTAAAGCGTAATTTCGCTCCATTATCATAAATGCTGTACTTTTTTGTTCATTATTTGGCAAGACCATTAGAAATAAATGAAAGTAATCATTTGAATCATCAATTCTTTTCTTAAAAGATACTAAAAGTGGATGAAAAACTTTATACGTATACCGTGAATTAACACCGTAGCCTCTTCCATCAGGATCAGGCTGGTACACTTCAATTTCATCTGTAACAAGCACTCCATCTTTTTGATGAACACGATAATCATTGATTTCTGAAAATTGACTATCTCCTAATAATCCTTCATGAATATACATCAAATGGGATACATCTAAAAAGTTTTCCACTACTCTTGGACCTGCAGCTTCTAATTCATATGGTCCCATTGGAACTCTTACTAAGGCTGGGTCATTTAATGGTTCATCACCAATTGTTGGTCTTTCTTGAATTGGCTCGCCAAGGCAAACCCAAATGAATCCATATTCTTCTGCACAAGCATAAGTAGTTGTTTTTGCTTTTGCTGGAATCGCCCTATTTTCAGGTAATGATGGAATACGTGTACATGTTCCACAATGATTGTATGTCCATCCATGATATGGACATACAATTTCATCATTTACTACTTTTCCAAGAGATAATGGCACTCCCCGGTGAATACATAAATCTTTAAAGGCATGAACGCCGTAGGTTGTCCGAAATACAACTACTTTCTTACCAAGTACTTCGACTGCTTTTGGTAGCCCCGTCAAATCTGTCGAAAGCATTACTGGATGCCATTGCTGAAGTAAAGCCCGATCTTGTACTAACATATTGAACATCCTCTCCTACTTTGTGGAAGGGATTTTCCCTTTGATCCCTTCTACAAACCAATTCATACTCAGAATATCTTCGTCCGATATATCTTTACCATCTGCGACTTTTTCTTTTCCGCTTTGATCTTTAATTGGACCTTGGAATACTGTAAGTTTTCCGTCTATGATATCTTGTTTTTTCGTATTAACTAAATCTTGAACATCCTTTGGCACATTTTTTCCGAATGGTGCAATATCAACCATTCCTTCTTTCAAACCATCAAAAGTTGCTCCTGATTTCCATGTACCATCCATCACACTTTGTACAACACTTACATAGTACGTTCCCCAATGTAAAGTAGGGTTAGTTATATAAGTATCAGGAGCATAGCGATTCATATCGGAATCATTTCCCATTCCCCAAACTTTACGTTCTGCTGCTGCTTGAATACCTGCAGGGGAATCTTGATAGTTTGCTAACACATCTACCCCTTGATCTAATAAACTAACCGCTGCTTGTCTTTCTGTCGCAGGGTCGAACCATGTGTTGCTCCATACTACTGATACTTCGATATCAGGATTTACACTTTGAGCTCCTAAAGTGAAAGCATTAATAGTGTAGATTACCTCTGGAATTGGAAATGCTCCTACGTAACCGATTTTATTGTTTTTCGATAATTTTCCTGCTGCAATTCCTGCTAGATAGCCAGATTCATAGCCTCGTCCTTGGTATGTGCCCATATTTTTTGCTTGTTTATATCCTGTTGCATGCATAAAAACTACATCTGGATATTTTTGTGCAACATTATAAGTAGGATCCATGTATCCAAAACTTGTGGTGAAAATAATGTCATTTTTTTGTGCCAATTCTTCAATCACTCGTTCAGCATCTGGTCCTTCTGGAACGTTTTCAACCACAGTTGATTTTATGCCAAACTTTTCATCCACCATTTTTCTTCCTTCATCATGCTGAAATGTCCAACCGCCATCTCCTGGAACACCTATGTATACAAATGCAACTTTAGGCTTATCCTTTTTCTCTGTCTGTCCACTATTATTTTCTTTTTTAGAATCATTTGTCGTAGATGCCTGAGAACAGCCCGTTATTAAAGCAGCTACAAGTAAAAATACGAATAATTGAAATAACTTTTTCAAGTTATGTCCCCCTTTTTTAATAATAAAATTGTTTTTTACTAACGCTTTTTCGTATAGATTGGTGTTATTTAACCCGCAGCCTGAATACACTTCGCTTTCCGCAGACGAGCGCCGAGCCTCCTCGTCGCTATGCTCTGCTTAAGTCTCGTCTTTCTCGATTTTCTAAGCAGGAGTCTACGTGTATTCAGGCTGCTCCGTGCTTCAACCAAGTTTATTGTTTTATTCAAAAACAATAAACTTTTAGAAAACAGCCTTTACTAAATAGAAATGATTTAGCTAGTGTTAATATTTTGCATCACATCCCTTACAAACTATTAAAATCTTTGTTCACGGAAATAAGGAACACCTAATGATTTAGGCTCTAATCGCGGTTTTTTTCTATTTTTCCAACCAATAAACATAAGCACTAAAATGGTTGCAATATATGGGATCATTTTAAGGAAATAAGATGGAATTCCAATATTAAACAGTTGAACGCGGAATCCTAAAGCATCAAGCCCCCCGAAGAAATACGCACAGACAATTGCAAGAAGCGGGTTCCAACGGGCAAAGATAATAAGTGCAATCGCGATCCAGCCTCTCCCAGCTGTCATTCCTTCAATCCAGTTTGGCGAGTACACCATAATTAAATAAAATCCGGCAAACCCCATTAACATTGAACCAGCTATAACATGGAGGTAACGAGTTTTTATAACGGAAATTCCCATTACATCTGAAGTCGATGGACTATCGCCAACTGCCTTTAAATGCAGGCCCCATGATGTTTTGAACATATATAAATATAAAAGAACACTTAAAGCGATGCTGATCCAAATAAATATATCCAAATGAGAAAAGATCTTGCCGATAAATGGAATTGGTTCAAGCCAAGATAAATGCACTTTTGGCACAGAAACAGATAAAGGAGCACCAGCTACCGATTTTCCTAAATAAGCACTAAATCCTGTACCAAACAACGTAATAGCGAGCCCAGAAACTATTTGGTTAGCACGCAATGTGATACATAGAATGGCATGAATCAATCCAAGTACTCCAGAAGCCAATAAAGCAGCCAAAAGTGTCAGGAACAAGCTGTCTGTTTTTATAAAAGTAATGCAGGAAATAACTGCTCCAATAAGCATAATTCCTTCTGTTCCTAAATGGATTACACCAGCTTTTTCACTTAAAATCCCGCCTAATATAGCAAATAATAAGGAGGATCCCGAAGAGATGGCTGCTGCAATGATTAAAATCGTTATTTCCATGGAAATTCCCTCCGTTCTTTGCTTTACTGCTTTATATAAGCTCTTTTCATATAGATTGTTGTTTTTTAACCCGCAGCCTGAATACACTTCGCTTTCCGCGGACGAGTGCCGAGCCTCCTCGTCGCTATGCTCCTGCACAAGTCTCGTCTTTCTCGCTTTTTCCGCAGGAGTCTACGTGTATTCAAGCTGCTCAGTACTTCAACCATGTTTATTATTTTTTTCAAAAACAATAAACTTTTAGAAAACAGCCTTTATATATTATTTTTCCTCCATTTAACACGATACTTACTGAGCATCTCACCACCGATTAAGCAGAAAAGGATGGATCCTTGGAGCATTAATGACATTGAGGAAGGCAGCCCAATGGTTTGGACACTAAATCCGCCAACCGTTAATCCCCCAATAAAGATAGAACTAACAATCATTGCCCAAGGGTTCAGTTTTGCCAGCCATGCGACAATAATTGCCGTATATCCATAACCAGGAGAAATCCCATACATGAGACGATGAGCTACTCCCGACACTTCCAGCATTCCTGCCAACCCTGCTAACCCACCACTTATCATCATCACAATAAGTATATGTTTATTAATCCGAATTCCTGAAGATGCTGCTGCTGACGGATTTGCCCCAAGCAATCGCAGTTCATATCCCCAACGAGTTTTTGCTGTTACAAAGGCAAAGAGCAGTACGATAATCAGCGCTATAATAACCCCAATATGCAGTCTTGTCCCCCCTATGTTCGCCAGCATTTGAAATGGAGTAAAGATGGCTGTTCCAGGAAAGTTAAACCCTTTTGGATCTTTCCACGGGTCAAATACAAAATAATCCAATAGCAATAACGCAACATAGTTTAACATAAGGGAAGTAATCAATTCATTGACTTGAAAATATGTACGTGGTATTGCCGTAAACAACCCCCATACCGCTCCAAATAATACTCCGGCTATCACCATTAATGGGATATATACTGGTCCCGGTAAATTTGGAAAATAAATTGTTACTGCAGTAGCACCAATTGCGCCTACAATAAATTGTCCTTCTGCGCCAATATTCCAAATTGATATTCTGTAAGCTATAGCAACACCAAGTCCACATAATAGAAGCGGGATTGCTTTTACTAAAGTTTCACTAATTCCAAAACTGGACCCAAATGCTCCATTTACCATTTTTCCATAAATAGTGATTGGATTCATTCCATTTAGTAGTATAAACAATGCACAAATTAGGAGAGCGACGACAATCGATACGATTGGCACCCAAAATCCCCCTGACTTTTTTAACGGATCATATTCTAGAGTGAACGGAAGGAAGGATAATTTATTCCTTTCTTTTATGTTCACACTTTGTTGTTCAAGAGATGCTTTTTGACTCATACAACGGCTCCTTCCTGCTCACTTAATCCAGCCATTAACTGTCCGATGTACTCCTTATCTGCTTCTCCTCTTGCCAGCACTCCACTGATTTTGCCGTTATATAATACAAGAATTTTATCCGACAATTGCATAACTTCGTCCAAATCTTCTGAAATTAATAGAACTCCGCTTCCAGCATTACGTAAATCTACGAGCATATGATGAACAGCTTCTGTCGCTCCCACATCTAATCCTTGGGTAGGATGAACAGCAATCATCAATTTTGGATTTTGATCTATTTCTCTTGCAAACAATAATTTTTGCTGGTTTCCACCTGACAGCTGCCTCACTGGACTATGCAAGTCTGGTGTACGCACATCAAATTTTTTAATAAGCTCAGATGCCCATTCTTCGTTTTGTTTCTTTTGGAGCAAGCCGTATTTTGTTCGTTTGTTTGTCCGATATGTTTTTGCAAGCAAATTGTCGATTGATCCAAGGCTGCCAGCAAGTCCACTTTTCATGCGGTCTTCAGGAATATGAGCAATTCCTTTATCAATTAATGTTTGTACAGAAGGAGACTGTAAATTTTCTCCACAAAATACTACCTTTCCATTCTCCCAAGGCATCAAACCTGTTAACGCTTCAGCTAACTCTTTTTGCCCATTTCCAGCAACACCGGCAACACCAACAATTTCATGTTCATGAATCGTAAAACTGGCACCATTTATCGCATTTATACCATGCTCAGCTTTTACTATTAATCCTTCTACTTCAAGAATTGGATTTCCTATTTGTTTTGTTTGGACAGAAATACCATTAGTCATTTCACGTCCCACCATTAATTGTGCCAGCTCTTCTACCGAGGTATCCTTCTTATTCATTTCGGCAATCATTTTTCCTTTTCTCATTACGGAAATGCGATCAGAAATTGCCATTACTTCTTTTAATTTATGTGTCGTAATAATCATTGTTTTTCCGTTATTTTTCAGTTCTTGCATCGTTTGAAACAGCTGATCTGCTTCACCAGGCGTTAATACAGATGTTGGTTCATCAAAAATAATGATGTCCGCCCCACGATAAAGGGTTTTAATGATTTCTACACGCTGTTGTTCTCCAACCGACAGCTGCCATATTGGGACATTCGTTGGAAACGGCAGTCCATATTTTTCAGCAATTGCTTCTATTTCCTTTTTCTTTTTATTCCGCCAAGAAGCCCCTCGCCAAATATTGCTTTTTTCTCCTAAAATAATATTTTCAATGGCTGTTAATGTTTCAACTAGCCGAAAATTTTGATGAACCATGCCGATGCCCAATTCCATTGATTCCTTCGGAGATCGAATGCGAACCGTATTTCCATGTAAAGCAATGGAACCGCTGTCTGCTTTATAAATTCCGGAAAGCATACTCATAATGGTACTTTTCCCAGCTCCATTTTCACCTAATAATGCATGAATTTCCCCTCTATTGACAAAGAAGTTGACATGATCACTGGCTACTACTTCACCAAATTTCTTTACTATGTCCTTCATCTCAACTGCGTATTGTGATCGTGGCATTAACTCACCTCATCTTTTCATAAGAAAGCCTCATCAAACATTGTATGAATATTCTAAATTATGAACCAATTAGACTAGAAAGTCCATAAACGTGTAAGATAATCTTACAAAACTAGTTTTAGAACAAGCTTCCTTTAAGAAAAAAATCATTTTAAAATAGCATATTTTTTCAAACTCTTCGGAAAATCCCCTACGAAACAAAGGACTTTTATAGAAAAAAAAGGCTGTTTTCGTATAGATTGTTGTTAGTTAACCCGCAGCCTGAATACACTTCGCTTTCCGCGGACGAGCGTCGAGCCTCCTCGTCGCTATGCTCCTGTGGGGTCTCGTCTTTCTCGCTTTTCCCGCAGGAGTCTACATGTATTCAGGCTGCTTAGTGCTTCAACTATGTTTATTGTCTTATTCAAAAACAACAAACTTTTAGAAAACAGCCAAAAAAAACCAATAATAAACTCCTATAAATATATGGAATCTATTTTTCTATAGAAAATGCTTATTTACATTACAGAAAACTGTACAAATAATTTTCTTACAAAACTTTTTCTTTCCACTTTTAAAAGATCAAGAGATTTTCTGCGAAACGTATAGACAACTATAAAGATGACTAGTAACATAACTTAAGGCAATTTTATTCAAAACTGTCTTCCCGCTTTGCGGAACAAATAAAAAGCCCATTAAAAAAATTTTAAAACTATTTAGGACTTATTCGTCATCCTAATATAGTACGACGGGAGGTATTAAGAAATTATATAAGTACAAAAAAATAACTTTCAACTTAATTGGAGGAAAAATATGAACGGAAATACAACGAATAGTTCAAGTATGAACAAATCAGAAAAAATTACCCCTTATCAATGGAAAACTCTTTGGTCATCCACCGTTGGCTATGCAATGGATGGATTGGACATGATGATTTTAGCTTTTACCATGCCATTAATTATGGCATACTTTGCAATCAACCAAGCTCAGGCAGGAAGCATTTCTACTGTTACACTTTTAGGAGCAGTAGTCGGTGGAATTGTTTTTGGCATTTTAGCCGATAAATTTGGACGTGTTCGTGTTTTTACATGGACGATCTTAATTTTTTCCGTATTTACAGGTCTATGTGCTATCGCACCAAATTTAGAAACATTCTCTGTTTTCCGATTCCTTGCTGGTCTTGGACTTGGCGGCGAATTTGGAATTGGAATGACGCTTGTAACAGAAACCTGGCCTAAAAAATATCGTTCTCGTGCAACATCTATTGTTGCGGTTGGATTCCAGCTTGGAATTGTGCTGGCTACTTTAACAGTAATGTATATTTCACCAGTGTTTGGATGGCAAGGGGTGTTTGTAGCTGGTGTGCTGCCTGCTCTCTTCGCTTTTTGGTCGCGTAAAAATTTAGAAGAACCCGAAATTTGGACAAAGCTTAAAAACGAAAATAAAAATAAAATTGCCATTGGTCAATTGTTTTCTTCACCTAGTACAACAAAAACAACTATAGGATTAATTATTGCAACAAGTGTACAAAACTTTGGTTTTTTTGGAATAATGACATGGATGCCTACTATGCTGGCAAATGAACTTGGCTACAGCTTTAATAAAACGACCATGTGGACAGTTGCTACCATTTCAGGGATGATTATTGGAATTCTTGTTTTTGGCTATCTTGCTGACAAAATTGGAAGAAAGCCTTCCTATTTAATTTATTTATTTGCTGCATCTATCATCGTCTGGATTTATTTCCAACAAACATCTACAACTGCCCTTTTACTTCTTGGAGCAGTGCTTGGATTTTTTGTAAATGGAATGATGGGTGGCTATGGAGCACTATTAGCGGAGCATTATTCAACAGAAGCAAGGTCAACAGCGGAGAATGTTATCTTTAACCTTGGTAGAGCCATCGCTGGTTTTGCTCCGTTTATAATCGGATATATTTCGTTAAACCATTCTTTAAGCTATGCGCTTAGCTTATTATCTGGAATCTATGTATTATCAGCTTTAGCCTTTATTTTTTTAATTCCTGAAACAAAGGGCAAAGAACTTCGTTAATTAAGTAACTTCCCTTCAACTTTTATATGAAGGGAAGTTATTTTTTTTAAAGCAACCATTTAAGAATTTTAACAAATAAGTGTGAACTTTATTTGCTATAATAATAGAAGAAATAATTAATATCAGAAAATTCAGGAATACATAATCCCGGATGCTAATGCTCTTGCACAAAATTTCCAAACAAATAGGAGACATTTTATGGAACTGAAGAAACGATATGAAGCTCTTTTAAATAACATTAATCAATATAATTCAGGACAAGTGGGCATAACTAGAGTTGCTTATTCGAATGAAGAGCAAGCTTGCACCCATGCATTTATGCGATTGTGCAAAGATGAAGGCCTTGATATTCGTTTAGATAGCTGTGGCAATCTTATTGCTAGAAGGGAAGGAAAACAAAACGATTTGCCTCCTGTTGTGATGGGATCCCATTTAGACACTGTATATCAAGGTGGAAAATATGATGGAGCTGTTGGAGTTACTGCTGCTCTGGAAGTAATTAAAAGATTAAATGAAAAAAATATTGTTACCGATCATCCAATTGAAATCATTTCATTTGCTTGTGAAGAATCATCTCGCTTTGGCGTTTCAACTGTTGGAAGCAAAGCAATGGCTGGATTAATCGAAAAGGAAAAATACCGTTTCTTAAAGGATCGAGATGGAATTACAATGGAAAAAGCCTTTTCCCATTGTGCCCTCCACTTTAATCAAATTGACACTGCAAGCAGAAAAGGTGAAAAGTTCAAATTATTTTTAGAGCTTCATATTGAGCAAGGTCCCGTTCTTATAAATGAAAACAAAAAAATCGGCATTGTTACAGGCATCGCAGCACCAGCGAGATTTATTGTTAAAATAAAGGGAAAAGCATCCCACTCAGGCACAACACCGATGAATATGCGACAAGATGCCTTGCTTGGAGCATCTGAAATTGCCCTTGAATTGGAAAAAGCAGCAAATCAAGAACATCATTACGAGACAGTCGCAACTGTGGGTGTGTTGGATCTACCTTTAGGGGCGATGAATGTAGTTCCAGGAAAAGTGGAAATAAAGGTAGATATCCGGTCTTCCTCTACTGAATCAAGACAACGAGTAATAGATTATCTCTTCCAGACTATCTCTATGATTGAAAAAAATCGACAATTAGTGATAGACTGCGAGGAAATCAGTATGGAAAATCCTGTATTGCTATCATCTGAGATTGTACATGATTTAAAAACAATTTGTGAAGACCATAGTTTACCTTATAAAATAATGCAAAGCGGTGCAGGGCATGATGCAATGAACATGACGATATTCGGACCAGTTGGCCTTATTTTTATCCCATCTGTTGATGGATTAAGCCATCATCCAGATGAGCATACTGACCTTGATGATATTTTAGTAGGAATTGATTTGTTGGAAATGATTGTACTGCAGCATGCAAGTATAGGTCCTGTTCTGACAAATCTGGGAAATGACTATATGTAAATAGCAAGATTATATCCACGTTCAATCAAAAACCACCCAATATGGGTGGTCAGGCTGCCCGCAAAACGTTCGCTCTCTTCTTCAACTTTAAGCCCTAAAATACAAATGAACGCCGATTCCTCAAGAATGGCGCCCTATAGTTTAATACTAATTTACTGATTATATCTTCAATTCTTCCTATTTACTACATAGATATAGTTTTTGTTGCAACTATTTGCTGAAATGCCTGATCATGCTCAACAATAACCATTGTGGGATTAAATCTTTGAATAAGCTCTTCAATCTGCATACGCGAATAAATATCAATAAAATTTAACGGTTCATCCCAAATATATAAATGAGCTTTTTCACATAAACTTTTGGCTATAAGCAGCTTTTTCTTTTGTCCACCAGAATAATGAGATATATCTTTCTCAAATTGAATTCGGTCAAAATCCATCTTACGTAGGATGGATTTAAATAATGTTTCATCAATCTCATGCTCTTCAATAAAGTCCGATAACAGTCCCTTCAAATGAGAAGTATCTTGTTGGACATAGGAAATAATGAGGCCTGAACCTAAATTCATTGAGCCTGTATACTGTATCGGATTTCCTAGAATTAGTTTTAGGATACTACTTTTTCCGCTTCCATTCTTTCCATCAAGTACAATACGGTCACCTTGTTCAACTTTAAAGCTAATTGGCTTATTCACTATTTTGTCATCGTACTTAATAGACACATCAGACAAAACAATCAATTCATTTGACTGAAATTCCAATGGTTCTAATTTTAATGACTCGGTTTTTTCCACATTCTTTAGCAGTTTAGACTTTTCCTCAATAGCTTTTTGTTGCCTTAATTCAAGGTTCTTTGCTCTCTTCATCATCTTTGCCGCTTTATGTCCTACAAAACCCTTATCCAATTTAGAACCCGAATTTGTTGTCCCGTTTTTGGAAGCTTCCACTTGACTAGACCAACCTGCTGAACGCTTTGAAGACTGTTTTAATCTCCCGATGTCTTTTTGTAGACGCTGATTTGTTGCTTCTTCGTGTTCCTGCTGTCTATCAAAATTTAACTTCCAGGAAGAATAGTTACCACTTTGCACTTCAATATTTGCTCTATTTATAGATAAGATATGGTCAACGCATCCATCTAAAAAAATTCTGTCATGTGAAATTAAAATAAACCCTTTTTTCTTCCTTAGATAATTAGAGACCATCTTTCGTGCATCAGTATCTAGATGATTGGTTGGCTCATCAATTAATAGAAATTGACCCTCAGTCAAAAAAAGTGCAGCAAGCAACACCTTTGTTTGTTCTCCATTTGATAATGTTTTAAATGGTCGGTACATGACCTCGGCATCAACATTTAGATAGGATATTTCACGAAGAATTTCCCAATCTTCTGCTTGGGGGCAAATTTCTTCAATAATTTCATGAGTATACTTGTTTTTATCCGAAACTGGATAAGGGAAATAATTAAATTCTACCGAAGAAATGATTTTCCCACTATACTCATAATTCCCTAATAATAAATTAAAGAATGTTGTTTTACCTCGTCCATTTCTACCGATAAACCCAAGTTTCCAATCCGTATCTATTTGAAAGTTTACACCTTCAAAAATATTGTCAAAGCTACCTGGATAAGAAAAAGTTAAGTCTTGAACTTGTATCATTGACATGATAATTCCTCCTTTGTATATAAACACTTTTTACTTTTTATACAAAGTCGGCACATCCATCTATTCTAAATTTCTCCGTATAAGTTTGATGGATATTAACGACTTATACGGAGTATTACATGCGTAACAATAGTGTCTGAATTGCTCATTTCTCTCTCTCCTTTATTTATTAGATTAAAGTTACAGATTAAAAAATATTATTCTTAACTATAAGAGAATAAAAAATCCTCCCAATTTGCAATTGGAAGGATTAGTCTTTCACTTATATAAAATAAGTTCTTTTTTGCCATTGGAATCATGACAAATAAAGTGTAAACTGATTTATAAAAATGGATAGACTAACCCTATATTTTGTAGTTTGAAGTTATTCATTTCAAATAAAAATATAGATTAGTTAATCATTGTCCATCCATCAGTCCTCTCATAATTATATTTTTATATTAACAAATTTTTTTATGGAATACAATTCAATCATCTTCACCTCAAATTACTGCTTGTTGCTCTTTTGATAATTTCCATACAATTGACCACAAGCAGCATCTATTTCAATTCCAAATTGACTTCTAATGGTCACTTTGAGCCCTGATGATTTTAATTCTTTATAAAAATTAACAACACGACTTTCGTCCACTTCATCAAAACTTAAAGGTGAACTAACGGTTGGGTTATATCTGATTAAATTTACATGATATAGACTCCCTGCTTTATATCGACCTTTTAAAAGACTTACTAATTCTTTAGCATGGTCAATTGAATCATTTACACCAGGTAACATAATATAAGCAATGTAAACTTTTCTGGAAGTTACTCGTATATGCTCATCTAATGTATCCAACACATCTAAAAATGGATATCGAATATTAATCGGCATCAACTTACTTCGTTGCTCATTAAAAGGAGAATGTAACGAGAACGTCAAGTTAACTTGCGGATAATTCTGAGTCATTTTTTTGATGCTTGGTATAATACCAATAGTTGAAATAGATAACCTACGAGGGCTTAAAGCAAACAGTGTAGGATCAGTGAGTACATCTAAGGCATCAAAAATTTGTACATTGGCTAATGCTTCTCCCATCCCCATAAAAGAAATACTATCAATTGAATGACCTTGTAAGTGAAAATGGAGAATTTGGTCAGTAATTTCATCCGAAGTCAAATTCCTTTTTAATCCAATGTCACCTGTTGCACAAAATTTACACCCAAAATTACATCCGCACTGAGAAGATATACAAAATGATTCCCACCCAGCTTTATATTTCATATTAACCGTTTCTACTTTTTCATTTCCAGAAATTTCAAATAAGACTTTAGTGACTTGCTCAGAATGTTTTTCCTTTAAAGGAAAAACATCTAAAATAGACTCTCCAAATTCTTTAACTAAAATTTCTCTTAACGATTTTGGAAGTACATTAATTTCATTGAATTTATCTATTCTTTCTTTAAAAATAGCATTCAATATTTGTTTCATTCTAAAATTAGGGTAATTATGTTCCCTTAAGAATTCTTTTATTTTTCTATATTTATTAATTTTTCTTAATTGCATGTTTCTCACCTTCCATAAGACTCTCTAATTTTTTGTGAGTAAATAGAAGGGAGTTTATCTATCCTTTAAGATAAAAAAGAACATAAAAAGCACCGATAAAATTATCGGTGCTAGACATTAATATCAAAATATGCACAAATAAATAAAGTCATTCATTTGTATTTTGTCATAGATGCAAAGCTCCGATAACTGTTTTTATATGGTTGTATAGCATAAAAAAGGACAGACTACTCCCTTTGTCCGCTAAATCATTACCGATTTTTGTATTTTTTCCAAATAAAATTCTATAAACAGTTAACATCGCTTACACCTCCCTTAGTCAAATTTATCATTGAGTAATCTAACATAAAAGTGAATATATGTAAAGTGTAATCCTAGAATTATTGCAAAACTAACCCAATTAGTTTAAGTGGATTTCCTCACAATCTTCACTATACAAGTTACCTTTTTATTCAACAATCAGACCGATTGCGGAACAAAAAAATCCTGCATATTATACAGGACTTTAATCAAACTTTATTATAAATTATCGAACTTTATTTTAAATTAACAAAAGTATAGCTGGAGTATCTTTCGTCACAATATCAACCTTCTTATCATCACTCCACAATTAAGGTTCACTATTTACATTTACGCTTGCTTCCTAATTGACCTTACCTTTCCTTTGTTCCTTTCTGAAATGTTGTACCAATATGCTGCGCCTACGAACACTGCTCCTCCAATAATATTACCAATGGTTGCCGGTACTAGATTGGCAAACATACCGGCAATAGAAATCGTTTCTGGATGTGGAATAATAAGTGCAATGGTTAAAAGTGTCATGTTGGCAACACTATGCTCGAACCCAGATGTAATAAAGGCAAATAAGCACCAGAAAATCATCATTAATTTTGCCGTTTCTTCTTTGAGCTTTACAGAGCACCAAACTGCTAAACATACTAAAATATTACATAAAATTCCACGAATCAATAATTCCACAAATGGCGCATTCATCTTTGCCGCTGCAGCATTTGTAATAAAGTCTGCAACACCTTCTATTGCTAAGCCAGAATAACTAAATAAAAGTGCAACTAAAATAGAACCAAGAAAATTGCCAACATAACTGTATAACCAAACCTTCCCAGTATCTTGCCAAGTTGTTTTCTTTTCTAATACACCGATTGTCATTACCATATTATTTCCTGTAAACAAGTCAGCACCAGCCATAATAACAAGACTTAACGCAACCCCAAATGAAACACCCATAAGGATTTTGGTACCGGCAAATGCGCTTGGAGCCAGTATTCCTCCAATAGAAAAAATAAGAATAATTCCCAACCCTACAAAAAAACCGGCTAACATTGCACCTATCAAATATTTACTCTTACTTGTTTGTAAAGATGTAATTTTTGCAGCTGCTGTATTACTAATGGCAGTTATGACCTCTCTCATTTTTTCTTCCTTCCTCCTTTTTTAAATATTATTAATCACTCAAACTACTACTAATTTATCGTATTGCTCTTGCATTCTCTCTAACAGGATTTCTTTCATTAACAAATCGTATTGCAAATGCCCGCATAATGTAACATCTTTCGTACATGCTGCTATTTTGCTTTCCATTCTTTTCAGCAACAATCCTGAAAACAATAAATATGGCATCACATATATTGTTTCAAATTGTTCCTCTAATTTGATCAGCTCCGCATCAAAACTGGGAGTTCCTACTGCTAAAAAAGCAGTCGCAACCGGCATATTTATTTTTTTTACAATTAAATTCGCTATTTCTAATAGTTTCAAACCCGGCTCTGGATCACTGCTTCCTCTGCCAACCAAAAGAATAATACCATCACTGTTTTTTCTACAAGCATTAATTCTTTTTACTACTAAATCCACCATTTTTTCATGAATATCAAATGGAGTTGTAATAGTGAAGCAAACGGTTGGATATTTTGCTTGTATTCGATTCAGCACTTCTGGAATATCTTTTTTAAAATGAGCAGCACTAAATAAGAGAACCGGCACAACAAGAATATCTTTAGCACCATTTTGAATTACTTTTTCCATCGTTTCTTCAATTGAAGGAGAAGCTAGTTCTAAAAAGGCAACTTCCTGAACAGGCATCGAAACACTTTCCATCATATTTTCAATAAATGTGTAAAAGTTTTGTATTCCTTCTTGTAAACGGCTGCCATGGCCAATATATACAACAGCATCCATTAGTTATCACACTTCCATTCTTTAATTTCTAATACATGTTGCACTTGAAAGGCCCTGCCCCAACAAATGCAACAAATCCACTGTCCATTTCCATTTGTTAAACCGTTAAATAAATATAGCCATCGATTATTTTTGTTTCGAACGTTTCTACACAGCCATTATCCGGCTTTTGCACTTCTCCTGTCATCAATGAAATTTTCCAATCATGGAGGGGGCAAAACACAAACTCTCCTGATACAATTCCTTCTGCCAAAGGTCCATTTTTATGTGGACAACGGTTGCTGATAGCCCGGACATTTCCTTCTGATAAATGAAATAATGCAATTGACTGTCCTTTTACCTGTACGTCTTTTCCAATTTGTTTTGGTAAATCTACTAGTTTCATAAGTTTAATCGATTCTTTCGTTGTAGTCATTTCCATTCCCCCAAACAGATGATTTCATTCTATTCCTCATTATTATCCTTTTACTACTTCGTACATCTCTTTTTTCTCTTTATTATTCAGAACCAATGACCATGCTTCTGTATAAGTGTTTTTTGCTTTATTAAAACGCTCAACAAGCATTGAAATATTTTCTTCTTTTAATAAAGTTTCTTTCACAAATGCTGTTCCCATACGTTCCACCCATGGTGCTGTACGTTCTCCGTAATTTGCATGTTCCCTGTACAATTGCACGTACGCTTTTGCTATTGTGATTACTTCTTCTTCTGTTTGCACCGTAATCAGCTCATCACATTCTCGTACTTCTGTACCGCCGTTTCCTCCAAAATATAGTTTGTAGCCGTTTTCCACACACACTACACCAAAATCTTTTGTCAGCACTTCTGCACAGTTTCTTGGACAACCAGTAACACCCATTTTCATTTTATGTGGTGTATCAACCATCTCAATTGCTTTCTCCAATTTAATCCCCAAGCCCAATGAATCTTTTGTACCAAAACGGCAGAACTGGGAACCAACACATGATTTCACATTGCGAAGTGATTTAGAATAAGCATAACCGGAACGCATTCCCAACTCTTCCCATACCTGTGGTACATTTTCTTTTTTCACTCCATACAAACCGATGCGGCTTGCTCCTGTTATTTTCACTAATGGCACATTGTATTTTTTTGCAACTTCTCCAAGGCGAATTAACTCTTCTGCTGTTGTTGTACCTCCATACATGCGTGGAATAACAGAAAATGTTCCATCTTTTTGAATATTCCCTTCCATCTTTTCATTTACAAAACGGGAAGCTTTATCATCTTCATATTCTTCTGGGAAAAGCATACGCATGTAGTAATTTAACGCAGGACGACATTTAGAACATCCTTCTTCATGAGCAAACTCTAATACATTTCGCACTTCTTTCGGAGATTTCAAGCCTTTTGCAATAATGTAAGAAACAACTTCATCTCGTGTTAACGGTGTACAGCCGCACATGCCAGTTTTTTGAGCAGATGCATCAAAGCTGTCTCCCAATGTATGCGCTAAAAGACTTTCTACCATTGGTTTACATTTTCCACAAGAGTCACCAGCTTTTGTACAGCCTTTTACTTCTTCAAATGTTGATAAACCTTGCTCTAAAATTGTTTGTACGATTGTTCCTTTTGTGACACCATTACAGCCGCAAACTGTGTCTTCTGCACTCATTGAAGCAACCAAATCTTCCTCACTGTCCTGACCTGGTTTGCTTAAAACAGATGTACTTGTATATTCACTAATATCTGCCTGTTTTTTCAGCAAATTAAATAAGCGGTTCCCATCTGATGCATCTCCATATAGAACAATTCCGACGATTTTATTATCTGTTACAAGAATTTTTTTGTATTTTTTTGCAAATTGATCATGAACGATAATAGCTTCTGTTTCGGCATCTTCATGAATTTTACCACCTGAAAACAAGTCACATCCGGCTACTTTTAACTGTGTTGATAAAATACTTCCTTGATATCCATTACTATCTCTGCCAGTAATACGATCGGCTAATGCTATTCCTTGTTCATAAAGTGGTGCAACTAATCCGTACACGATGCTATTATGCTCAGCACATTCACCAACAGCATAAATAGCAGGATCAGAAGTACCCATATAATCATTTACTATGATTGCTCTATTTACATCAAGCCCAGCTTCTCTTGCAATCGCAACATTGGGACGTATTCCTACCGCCATCACTACTAAATCACATTCAACTGACGTCCCATCTGTAAATTTTATGCCCTGCACTCGATCTTCTCCGTAAATTTCCATTGTTTGTTTTTCCATTAAAAACTTCATGCCTTGTGCTTCTAAATCTTTTTTTAACAATTCAGCTGCAGCTGTATCTAATTGCTGTTCCATTAATGTCGGCATAATATGGACTATATGTACATCCATTCCTCTGTCAATTAATCCTCTTGCAGCTTCTAAACCAAGAAGACCGCCGCCAATTACAACTGCTTTTTTAAATTTTTTAGCTGTTTCCATCATTTTCTCAGTATCATCAATAGTACGGAATCCAATAACGCCTTCTAAATCACTGCCTGGTATAGGTAATATAAAGGCGTTGGATCCTGTTGCAATAATTAATTCATCATAATTAATATTATTTGCTTTATCTGTTACAACTTTTTTATGTTCTCGATCAATTTTTATTACACTTTCTCCCGTTAATAAGGTAATATTATTATCTTTGTACCAATCCCAATCATTAATATTAATATCCTTAACGGTGGTTTTCCCTTGTAAAATATTTGAAAGCATGATGCGATTGTAATTAGGATAAGGTTCTTGTCCAATGATGGTAATGTCAAAAATTTGTGAATCTCTTTTTAAAATCTCCTCGATAGTTCGTACACCAGCCATCCCATTTCCAATCATAACCAATTTCTTTTTCATCTTGATACCTCCAAAGATAGTTTGGGTCTTTTGCTAATTTTCATTAATCATATAATTCAGATAACTTTGTTTTTTAGTAATTTCTTTTGTATTTATATAAAGGCTCTTTTCGTATAGATTGTTGTTATTTAATCCGCAGCCTGAATACACTTCGCTTTCCGCGGACGAGTGCCGAGCCTCCTCGTCGCTATGCTCCTGTGGGGTCTCGTCTTTCTCGCTTTTCCCGCAGGAGTCTACGTGTATTCAGGCTGCTCAGTACTTCAACCATGTTTATTATTTTATTTAAAAACAACAAACTTTTAGAAAACAGCCTATGCAAAAGAGTATTTTAAATACATCTTTTATGTTTTTATTATAACGGGAAATTCAGAAAAAAAAGTTTCTATTTATTACAATATTATGAACGATGTGCATTGAACTATCCCCACTTAGCAAGCTTGAAGTGGAGGATTCCTAAATTCAAAAAGCCAAAGGAACCTTATCCGCTCAACGAGATAAGTTAGCCATACAAGATGTTAGAAGAGTCCCTTTCAGGACAACCTGGCATACAGTTCTTTCTATGTAAGCAAATGCTTGTAGCTGGTACATCGACTTTCATTTGTATGGAATCGTTTGACACTCCTGTAATGCACCCAAACCTAGACACGACATATATGCACGCATATATGCTTTTATATCTGCTCCGGTATCGTGAGTAAGTATTTGGTACAAGAGGTTCAAGTTATTTATTTAAGCGAAAACTTTCTTTAATTGTTTTGTTTCTATTTCAGTTAATCGTTGGTGTGTAAAGTCAATACCATTAAAAGGTTTATTTACATTAAATAATTGATAGAGCATGGTTGTTCGAACATTTAATTTCTTATTTAAGGCAGACCACTGCTTCCAATAAGGTTGTTGATGACGGACGATATGATGACGAAGTACCTGTGGTGCTTTTTCTTTATGACCTAAACCTTTTCGGCCAATGGTATAACTGGCGGCTTGATGAATAGAAATACCAAATTTACGCATATACTTGAGTTTTCCTATAATGGATGTATAAGCTGGATTCACTTTTAAAACTGCCACTCCCATCTTTTCCGCACGACTTTCAATCGCTTGCGCCATTTTACGATAAGCGAATACACTTTTTAAACGGTTGGTGCTCTTATTTCCGTATACATTACCCGTTTTAGATAGCGTGGTATCAATGTCTTCCATTACAATTGGTTTATTTTTACGAACAGCAATATCTACTAAAGCAATAGCTTCTGCTTCAATAGTTTTAATAGTTTGACCAGTTGTTTTTCGATGTAATGAAAACGCCAATTTACCACTTTCTAAAAAGTTTCCATCCTTTGATACATTTGTCCACGCAAAGTGATCAACATTACAATCAACTCCAATGACACCATCAGAAGTAGAGAAGTTAACAAATGTCTCTTCTTCTACATCGATTAGGCACTTAATGATGTAATAATTACCGTGATCTTCGATGGACCACGAAATAGGTTTACCGTTGGCCTTTTTGTCTTTGCAATTTCTTTGTTGCAGAACAGCTTTGTTGACTTGTTCTTGACCGTAAGGGAACGCTGCTTTTGGAAACGTTACTACTTTTCCTCCTAAGGAGGTCATATACAAGTCCTTTGTTCCCGGATTATAGTTAAACACAAAGTTACCAGCCGCAGAATCTTTACGTCCTGAAATCAATACTTGCTTGTTTCGTGCAGCTAAAAAGAGCGCTCTCCAAGACTCGTGATCTTGGACAAACGCTTCTTTCGTAAATTGGTGTTTAAACAGCTTTTTGGTTCCAAATACAACGCTAGAAATGTGTTTCTTTAGCTTTTCTTTTTTACCCTCTAAACGGAAAAGGCGATGTTGTAAGCGTCCAATTTTCGCTTTTATTCGTTTAATCGTTACATCAAGATACTGATGTTCAAACAGATATGTATTCATCCAAATGAAGGACTGATTCTTACACTCTAGCGAAACGATTCCACTAGGATGTAGAGCGTATTTTCTGTTTTTAGGAAACTGTAGGTTTCCTTTCATACAACTTTCTTTCATCTTTCGAAAGATTGTTAAAAAAGAACGTTCTGTTTTTAACTTCTTCTTGATTTTTTTAATCTTTTCATCGGTTTGTTTTATATACAATGCGTTTAGTTCGTTTTGAGATTTAAGAAGAGCTTGCGATTCACGAATAATACTATTTGCAACATAATCATTTACACCAAACTTTTTCTTTACCACTAAATGAATGCTGTCTTCGTACAAGTCGCGCTTCAAACGCTTTTGGCGGATCAGCGTTTGAAACGTAAATCTCTTCGCACGGTTAAATAACTCATTTAAAGTGGTCGTTTCGGCTAGCGTTATAGGATCTAATTCCTTTTTTAATATGTGTTTTGAAAAGTACGCTTTCTTCATCTTTTCTCCCTCCTACCGAACTGACGTTCTATCTGTTACTAAATAGTTTATAACAAGAGAGGGAATTTTTGCAACTAGAAGTCAATAAAACGAAAAAAATACCGATTCATCCCCTACCTACTCACTTGACTTCGCCCTTAACGTTCCTTGAGGTAGGGGTCTTCTCGGTTAAAATAATAAAAACCAGCCGTTTACAATCCTACATTGTCCTTTTTACCTATGGCTTTTTTTGTATAGATTGTTGCTTTTTAACCCGCAGTCTGAATACACTTCGTCCGTTTAGCGAGCGTCAAGCCTCCTCGTCGCATACGCTCCTGTGGGGTCTCGTCTTTCTCGTATTCCCACAGGAGTCTACGTGTATTTAGTCTGCTGAGTACTTCTTTTCTCCCATTTTTTTACGTAATAAACAAAAAACTTTAAGAAAACAGCCTTACCTATAAAGAGATATTTTTTAAAAATAACCGTAACTCTAAAACATCATTCTGCAATATTTGTATTTAGTGAAAAACAATAAACACCTTTAAAATTCTTCTACTATCTCCCTAATAATTGACAGAAAAAAACAGGAGGCGTACACTATAGATGCAATTAAAATACTTGCTGGAGGTGGATGATGAGTACTGATAATATTAAAAAACGATGTGCAAAGGAAGCGCTGCAATTTATTCATCCAAACACAATAATTGGGTTGGGCGGCGGCAGCACCATTGCTTATTTAATAAACTATATCCAATCTACTAATCTTGCTGTTAAAATTGTAACCCCTTCCACAAAAACTAGGATGCTTTGTATAAACAATGGATTAGAAGTTCTTCCTACAAGCAGTGTAGAGAAAGTGTCCGTTGCCTTTGACGGCTGTGATGAAGTAGATGAACAGCTTTTCGCTTTAAAAAGCGGCGGTGGGATTCATACAAAGGAAAAATTAATTGCAAATATGGCAGAAGAATATATCCTTCTCATTGATGAAAGTAAATTCGTTCCTTCTTTAACATGTAAACATCCAATTGTATTGGAAATTTTAGAAGACAGCTTAACCTATGTAGAGAAAAAGATACATGAAATCGGAGGAAAATGCAGCATTCGTCATTCCGCTGAAAAAGATGGGTACACAATAAGCGACAACGGCAATTTATTAATGGATGTACATTTTGAAAAAGTAGATGATTTTACTACTCTGCAAGAGAAATTAAAATCTATATGCGGCGTTGTAGAAACCTCTTTATTTACAAAAGAAGTCACAAAAGTACTGATAGCAAAAGAAACTGGTTTTCAAGTAATCTCCAAAAATAATGATGGGGTGATAGCATGACAAAATTGAATTGGGCTATTTTAGGACCTGGAACGATTGCAGCAGAATTTGCACAGGCGATTAATGAACTGAACAGCAGCGTTTATGCAGTTGGATCACGAACGTTGGAAAAAGCAGAACAATTTGCGAAAACATATCAAGTACAAAAAGCTTACGGCGACTACAAAGAAATGCTCCAAGATGAAAAAATAGATGTTGTCTATATTTCTACTCCTCACTCGAACCACTATGAATATATTATACAAAGCTTAAAAAATAATAAACACGTACTTTGTGAAAAAGCGATTACAGTAAACAGCCAGCAGCTGGACGAAATTGTACGATTAGCGGATGAAAAACAGTTAATTGTAGCAGAAGCGATGACTATCTATCATATGCCATTATTTAAAAAGCTGCGAGAAGTAGTGCAATCAGGAAAAATTGGCCACTTAAAGATGGTTACTGTTTCATTCGGCAGCTGTAAAGAAAACGATGCAACAAACCGATTTTTTAATAAGAATTTAGCAGGTGGGGCACTTTTAGATATTGGTACATACGCACTTTCTTTCACAAGATTTTTCCTTTCGAGCCAACCTGATGAGATTATCACAACGGTAAAAGAATTTGAAACAGGCGTAGATGAACAATCGGGTATTGTATTAAAAAATGGAGATAATGAAATGGCTGTCATAACATTAACGATGCGAGCAAAAATGCCAAAACTAGGCGTAGTTGCAGGTGATGAAGGCTATATAACTGTTGAGAATTTCCCTAGAGCAGCAAAAGCAACCATTACTTATCTTGACGGTTCACAAGAAATCATAGAAGCTGGCGATACTGCAAAAGCATTGCAGTATGAAATCGAAGATATGGAACAATATATCATAAACAAAAGCAGCAAAGAAACATTGGAATTATCTTTAGATGTGATGGATATCATGACAGAAGTAAGAAATCAATGGGGCATTAAGTATCCGTTTGAATAAACAATTACTCTATTTAGATGGTGAAAAAACGCTTGTCTTTCTAGAAAATAATTCCATCAAGATAATAATAGCAAGCGTTTTCAACCATCCCCCTTTTTAAAAAACCGCATAAAATTTTGATAAATTCTCCTCCTCCACAAAACCACTAATTTTTACTTGTATTTGCAATAAATGTATGTTAAATTATTATATTAGTCTTAAACTATTAATCTATTATTCTATTGTCATCTTTGTCCTAATTAAACTACGCAGCATGACCCCTGGCTTTAGGGAGGTAAAAATCAAATGAAAAAGAATATTCTTACTCGACTACGTGAATACCCTATTGCATTTGCTTGCATTATTGCCATTTCCTTATTATTAATCTGGTTCCTTGTGTATTCTACAAATGGAGCTAGCAATGTTTATGTGCATTTATTTTATTTTTCGATTATTTTAACTGCTTATGGTTTCGGAAGATTTGGTGGTTTATTTGTTGGGATTTTAGCTGGGCTATTAATGGGACCATACATGCCCTTTGATGTGATAAAAAACATTCAGCAAGCTGCTTCCAATTGGGAGATCCGCCTATTATTTTTTGCTTCTATTGGTTTTCTAGCAGGATTATTATTCGAACGCTTTCAGAAACAAAAAGAATATTTAGATGAGGTTGGTACTTCTATTATTTCTTCATTGGCAAATACAGTAGAAGCGAGAGATAAATATACGAATGGACATTGTATCAATGTAATGACGCTGGCTGTTGCCCTTAGTAGAGAACTAAAGCTGTCTCGTACAGAAGAAACTAATATTAAATGGGCAAGCTTGATACATGATATTGGAAAAATAGCCATTCCCGAAGATATATTAAATAAACCTGGAAAATTAACAAAAGAAGAATTTGAAATTATACAAAAACATCCTGAAATTGGAGCGAAGATTATCGAGCCGCTTGAAAACTTGTCTGTTTTACTTCCTGGGATAAAGCATCATCATGAATCACTTGATGGGACCGGCTACCCTGATGGCTTAAAAGGAGATGAAATACCGCTGCAGGCAAAAATCATTGCAGTTGCTGATGTATGGGATGCACTGACATCTGATCGTCCTTACCGAAAAGGAATGCCCGCAGATAAAGCAGCTCAAATTTTAATGGACATGGCAGGAAAGAAATTAGATCCAAACCTCGTTTCTATCTTTTTGAAAAAGGTAGTCAAAATAGAAGCAACTTAATTTTTGCTGTTTTTAATTTTAAATTATTTAATGGAAAAAAGTGTTATATAGACTTCTCTTGTAACACTTTTTTAGTATATACCGATTAGGAAATAACTTTAATGCTTCCCTCTTCAACGATCACTTTTTCATTTGCTCGTAAATTGGTAAATACAACAGATGTAATAATGGAAGGTACTTTCGTTTTGATTAAATCAAAATCAATTTCCATTAGCTTTTGTCCTCGTTTTATTTTTTCGCCCTCTTTAACGAATGCCTTAAAGCCTTCTCCTTTTAAATTAACTGTGTCCATGCCAACATAAATCAGTAATTCTTTTCCATTTTGTCCTGATAAACAAATCGCATGCTTTGTTGGCAACACACTCATCACTACCCCATCAATCGGAGCAACTAACGTCCCATTTATAGGATCAACCGCAAATCCTTCCCCCATCTTTTTTTGTGAAAATATCGAATCTGGAACTTCTTCAATAGCTAGCAATTTTCCTTTCAAAGGCTGTATAATTTCTAACTTGTTTTCAGCTTTTCTTTTAAAAAAGTTTTTAAACATGGTCAGAACCTCCAGTCGTTTATTTTCTATTGTAATTTCGTTCTATCCGTATGGCTTTTTTCCTCCTTATAAAAGAAAAAACTCTTCTTTTACCTATATAGGATAAAATCGCTTTATTTGTGATAGCCCCTTCCATCTTTATGCTTAATACAGGCTTTTGAAGCCTGACTTAAATCCATTTTTCCATAAAAATTAATTCATCCTTTTTAAATCCCTGTTTTTTATAAAATTCTTGTACTTTCTCATTCTCCAATTCAATTAAAAGGTTAAGCTTTTCACAACCAATTTGCTTAAAACGAGATTCTAGCTCCTTCATTATTTGATGACCTATATTTTTCCCTTGATAATCTGGATCAACGGCTAAATGATTAATCCAGCCTCTCCTGCCATCATAGCTGCCCATTACTGCACCAACGACTTTATTATCATTCTCTACTACAAAAAATAATTCTGAATCTCTTTTTAATTTTTTCTTCATTCCTTCATATGTATCTGAACGAGATAAGGTTAAGCCAGCTTTTAACCACAATTCAATGACAGAATCAAAATCATTTAATGTAAATTCACGAAAATTCATATCATTCTCCTTTAAAAAATAATCCCATCAACGCAGTTTCACACTATAATACCGCATTGCTCGTGGCACCCCTTGAATGGCTAACGCTCCATCTATTATTAACTGTCTCAGTCTATATTCCAAGTACATATCACCAATATCTTGATTTAAATGCCCTATTACATCGCCGATAACTCTAGCAGACTTTATAAAATCGTTATTGCCCCGTTTATTATGCAGTTTTTTTACTGTTTCCATTATATAGTCATCATAATAATCTTCCGCAACGCTTTGAATATGACCGTTGTTCCATATTCTTAGTACTTCTTTTGATTGAGATAGCTTTTCCCATTCAGTCTCCAGCTTTTTACGTTCCTCTTGTGTTATAGGTGCAGCCGTTTTATTTTTTGTATAAATGATTTTTAAGTTATCGTAACCAATTGCTCCGGTACATATAGGAGATTCTGTATTTTTTGATTGGGGAATTTGTGTTTTAAAACAGGAAGTAGCATTAATAATCTGAATATCATTTCGTTTATCTTTTAATAAGTATAAAACAAATCGTAAACCAGTTTGTTCATGGGCATTATCTCCCGTCCAAATCACGATCGGAATATTACTCGGAATATCCTTTAATTTCAAAATTTCATTTTTATAAAACGTTTCATAAATATCGATGTCTTCCTCATAATTAAGATGATTCACCATCCAGTTGCTTCTGTCTATTATGCCAGCTTCCTCATTCAAGCTAGAAATTGGACCAATAGAAAATGTATCTGAAAAAGAGACAACTTGTTCCTCTTCGTTTAAATTCAACTCTTTTAATGTTATTTTTAAACTGCCGGCAGGAGAATCACCGAACACAATATGAATCTTTTTACCATACTCACTTATTTCATTCTTTTTTTGCTTGATTTTATACTGTAGAAAATCTGTATACATCTTTTTCAAATCATTCGTAAACTTTTCTTCAGGATACTCATTGTCCTCTAACATTTTAATGCGAAAAAAGAAAAAATATAATAGTGATTTTGCTTCTTCTTCACTTGTATCTTGAACGAATTTCTTTAACTCTTCTAACGATGAAATCAATATAGAAATCCCCCTTATCGATTCTTCCAAAATGCGCTCGATTGGATGCGAAGACTCTAACTTACAACTTCTTCAATAATGGAATTTCCTTCTGTCTCTTCATCATCCATCCATTTCCAGCTTTCATGCAGCCTAATGCGACCATCTGGCAAGATTTCAGGAGTTGAGATACATTTGCCGCCCCTGATTTCATTTTTATTATTCACGTGATTATAGCGAAACTCTAGACAGCCATCTTCTTTTACAATTCCAATCAGTGTTCCTTGGATAATTTCACCTCCACTGTATGTTGCAGATAGAATATTCCCCGTTTGTTTGTATATAAAAAATGTTTTGGAAGAAACTTCTCCATTCGCAGTATTTTCAATGGAAACAAATTTCCGGCCATCATAATGTATCATTTTTGCTGCCCCCTTTTTCTACTTATTACCATACTCAGCAAATTCTTTTTCACTTCCGTAAAATACATTTAAATCGATAAACTTTTCTTTCCCGCTATATCCATTTAATCGCCCTCTGTCGGCATACTGCCAAAACGTCCAGTCCCTATCATCTGGCAAAGAAGGCTTCGTATAAACGTTTCGTATCCAAAGGTCGCAAGTATTAAAATGATCTTTTATATACAAATTATAAGCTTTTTGTGTAGCGTAAAGAATAACATGTTTGTCATAATGCTCTTCCAACATTTTTACCATTATAGTAAGCTCTTTTTCTACTTTCCTACGATCGGGAGGATTTTTATCTTTATCCCCGTAAAACTCGACATCAATTACTGGAGGCAATGCATCGTTTTCTGCGGGAACCGTTTTTATATAATTCTCCGCTTGTGTCTTGCCTTTGCTGTCATAGCTGAAAAAGTGGTAGGCTCCTATCCGTAAATTAGTCTTATTTACATTTTTCCAATTAGTTAAGAAATGATTATCAACAAAAGCGCTCCCCTCCGTAGCTTTTATAAAGGCAAAACGTACATCTTGTTCCTCTAATTTTGACCAATTCACTTCTCCTTGATAAGCTGCAACATCTACCCCTTTTACGGAATAGTGTTTTGCATTCGTACTATTAAGTAAAATGATTCCTTGATTCCACAATAAGAACGTTACGAATAGTACAATTAAAATAGGAGTAATAATAAAAAGCATTAATTTAGTTTTTTTCTTTTTTGAGTTCATTTTATCATGCTCCACCTATATACCATTATCATCCATAACCTAATTTTACCATACTATTAAACAATGAACATCATTTCCTCTTTGCACGCTCTTTGATCCCTCATCACACAACAGTTGCCACAAGCTATTATAATCCCAGTACCGTTCTTGGGCCCATAAAAGTCATCTTAAATAACATTAAGGCAATTTCTTCTGGAGTTTGCTTCATCCCACTGAGCAGCCATTGTTGTATCACGCCGATATGTGCTGACATGATATAAGCAGAAAAAATTTCTACTGGCACCATCATATCTTCTTCCTTTGCTTTATCAAAAATATGAAGCAGCAGATTGTTTTTCATTAACTCTTTTAATTTTTCCTGAAAAGAAGGATCTCCTTTTGGTCCTAGTACAACTTTCATAAATGCTGCGTTTTCTTGTAAATATTCAAATACTTTCACTACAAATGGAAGTGGTTTATTTTTAGCGTGAAACGCATATATATCCTCTATACTCAGCTCTTTCATTTGACTTTGTTTCTGTTTTAATACTTGTAATATTTCTTCTTCGCTTTGCTCCAGCAAATCGTATTTATCGCGGTAATGTAAATAAAAGGTACCACGGTTAATATCGGCTTTTTCCGTTAAATCACGTACGGTAATGCCATCGAAACCTTTTTGCTCCATTAGCTCCGTTAAAGCATCTCTAATCATTCGTTTCGTCCGGAGAACTCTTCTATCAATTGATGGTTCTGACAATGTATTTATCTCCTTTTCTTTATTCTTTTGGCTGTTTTCTCAAGGTTTGTTGTTTTTCACGTAAAAAAATGGGAGAAGAAGTACTCAGCAGACTGAATACACGTAGACTCCTGTGGGAATGCGAGAAAGACGAGACCCCACAGGAGCGTATGCGACGAGGAGGCTCGACGCTCGCTAAACGAACGAAGTGTATTCAGGCTGCACGTTTAAAAGCAACAATCTATACGAAAACAGCCTTTCTTTTTATAATTAATCAACAAAATAATAAGAATTGTTGAATATTAAACAACGCACTAATTATTGTTCATTGTGTTTCTATCTAAACTAATTATAATTAACATTGTGATGATTAATCAACAACTTGTTCATTTTTGAAAGGAGGAAATCATTTTGAAAATTTTCAAACAAAAAATAATTGCCTTTTCACCAATTCTTGTTCTTGTAGTTACATTCTTATTTAGTCTTACTTTTGTTCCATCCATTCATCCCACTCCAAAAAATTTGCCGATAGCTATTGTTAATGCTGATAAAGGAGTTGTTCTTCCAAATCAAACGAAGTTAAAAATGGGAGAAACAATCATGAACAATATAAAAAATAACAGCAACGCAAAGTCAAATGAGGAACCAGCGATACATTGGATTGAAGTAGCAAATGAAAAGCTTGTAGAATCAGGACTTGATAATCAGGAATATTATGCAGCGTTTATCATTCCAAGTGATTTCAGTCAAAAACAAGCAACATTGCAAACGAATCATCCTTCTTCCCCTACTATTGAAATAATGTTGAATCAAGGGATGAATTATACAGCAGCAAATCTTGCTGGACAAATGCTTAATGGAGTAGCAGAAAATATTAATCAAAATGTTCGTGATGAAGTGTTAAGAGGATACGAAAAAGCAGGTATTTCGCTTACACCACAACAAGTATCCAGCTTGATTACACCAATAAAAACAAAAGTAATCAACGTTAATAAAACAGGTACTCACAGTGCAAATGGTAATGCTCCAGTGTCCTTGTTTCAACCTGTATGGATGGCTAGTTTAATTGGGGCGGTTTTAATCTTTACAGCTTGGAATAAAACCTCATTTTCAAACCGCAAAGAGAAGTTTTATGCAAGAATAATGCAAGTTATAATTGGAATCTTGCTTTCGATTATTGTTGGATTTGGATTAACATGGTTTGCAGATGGAATGCTGGGACTTGATATTCCACTAAAAACAGATACAGCTTTATTTATAACGATCACGTATTTTAGCTTTTTCTGTATGATTTCTGCCCTTCTAGCTTGGATCGGTTTTGCTGGTGTACCAATCACTGCCTTGACTCTTTTCTTTGGTGCTCCACTGTTAGCAATGGCTCCAGAATTTATGCCAGCCTTTTATAAAGATTGGATTTATCCATGGATTCCAATGAGATTTATGGTAGATGGCCTCCGTGAATTATTCTTCTTCGATAAAGGATTAAATTGGAATCACGCAGTAGCAGTATTAACGGGAATTGGATCTGTTAGTTTAATTGTTATGTTAGCATCCGTAATAAAACCTACCCGTAAGAAAAAAGAAGAAAAAGTTAGCGTGGCAGATGTGGAAATGACTTAATGTTCATCTGTACGCAAGGAGAAGAAAAAACGCTTATTCATTTGCTGAATAAGCGTTTTTTATACTTCATTTAGACTTCATCACTGTCCCCTGGTGAAAAAACATTTGCCATCTTCCGTCTATCCATTTCCAAATGGAGCTTCTTAACGTATGATGATTTCTCGTGTCGTCTTTCACCTTATATGTCACGAGTACAGCCTCCTCTGATAAAGGATGGATTTCAAAATCATAAAGGGACATTTTCCTTGCACCAACGCCACCCTCTCCTAAACAATCTTCCCTATACCATACATTTCCCGAACTGCCGAATTCAAAAAAATCGTTTGCGAGCAGCTTCTCTAGTTCAGATGGTTGCAATCGAATTTCAGGTTTTAACAAGCTTTCTTCTAACCTACACAAATGTTCTTTTAAAGATAATTGGCTGTTTGAACGATTCATTAGAACTAACCACCTTGACTATTTTTTCATAGCTTAACCTAGAGAAAGAGGCAAAGGCATAATATTTTCAATCAAAGTCATTACTCTTCATTATTTTCGTATGTACCTCAAGCTCCTCTTTAATAAAACAAGCAATCATCGTGCGATATACTTCCTCGATTAGATCTGGGCTTACATTTTTTTTCTCTGCTAAATTTCGGACTTTTTCAATAACCGCTTCCACTCTTTTTGGTGCTTTTACATCGTCTGTGTCTTTTTTAAAGCGAGCAGCTTGAGCAACAAAGTCACTTCTTTCCTTAATTAATCCGACAATTTGGCTGTCTAAACGATCAATATTCTCTCTCACTTCTTCTAAGCTGTGGACATTGTTTATATGAACAATGTACTCATAAAATATGTCATCAATTGCAACTTTCGGAAAAGACTCAGGCAACTCTTCAGCAGCTATTCGTTTAAAGCCATTTTTTTCATAAAAGCGCTGAGCAGCTTTAAAGTTAGATGTTGTTCCTAAATGAATCGTTTTAATTGACTTGTCCTTTGCCCATTTGATGGCATTATTCAACAATAACTTTGCCGTTTTATATGCAGATCCACGGTATTCTTTCTGAACAAACATTCTCCTTAATGCTGCTTGGTTATTGCCAATATCAAACAGACTGATCGTTCCGATTACTTTATCATCATGAAGAGCCACCCAAAAGTTCCCTATTCCAGTTTGATAGAAATATTCGATGGCGGATAAATCTGGCTGTCTTTGAACCGTAATGGAAATATTATATTCCTGCTGTTGGATCGAAAGGATCAAGTCAACAACCTGACTCTGATATTCACTGCTATATTCTTTTACAATAATATTTTTGTTCATAATGGACTCCTCAATCATGTTATTTTCACCTATATCCCTTTAAAACTTATTTAATTCTTCTTGTAAAAATTCGATAAATGCACTTGCTTCCTTTGTTTTTATTTTTGTCAACAAATAAGTAAAGGAAGTCGGAAGCGAAATTTTATCCGCTTTTAATTGGACCAATTTATTCCTTGCCAACTCTTCCTGCACCATCGTCCATGGCAAAAAGGAAATGCCTAGTCCAGATTCGATAAAGCGTTTTGTCACTTCCATTTGATTCACTTTCAAGAATCGGGCAGTTGGATAATACCTTTTAATTTCGTTTAGAAGACTGTCCCAATAAGCGGGATGATTATGGGTAATTAATCTGTATGTTTGCAGAACACTCTTTTCATCATACTTGCATTCTTTCTCTTTAGCAGGTCCTACTAATATAACAGGATCTTGATGAATAATCTGGCAATCCAAATTTATTTGTAAAGGTTCGACTCTTGTTAACCCGATATCTGCCCTGCCTGCATCTATTTCCTCTCCTATTTCAAATGAACTCAAGACATTGACTAAAACTTCTATATCTGAATTTTCATCTATAAAACTTCTTAATATAGACGGTAAAATAGAAGAAGCAATTTGCGGGGCAGCTGCAATAATTAATTTACGTTTATAGCCTTGTTTCCACGATTCAAAATCGTCTAGTCCTTGCTCATATTTTTTGACAATTTCCTTTGCATATGGAAGAAATCTATAGCCAGCTTCTGTAAGAAGAATTGTTTTTCCGGTTCTTTCAAACAGAGGAACATTCAAATTTTCTTCCAGCTTTTGTATATGTTTTGTAATTGCTGGCTGCGTTAAAAAAAGCTCATCAGAAGTTCTGCGGAAGTTTTCATATTTAGCTGCAACAATAAACGTTTTTAATAATTTAATATCCACATTAAGCACCTTGTAATAACCATTCGTTATTAATTTCCACTTTTTTTGTTAATGTTCATTATGTATTTCTTCTATTATAATCGAATTAGAAAAAATATACAGCTTAAAAGAAAAGCGAAGGCGTCAATTGTCTTTCATTCGTGCTATGAAGGACAAAATCGGTTCAAAATCGAAAAAAATGTCTTTCATTCGTGCTATGAAGGACAAAATCAATTCAAAATCGAAAAAAATGTCTTTCATTCGTGCTATGAAAGACAAAATCGGTTCAAAATCGAAAAAAATGTCTTTCATTCGTACTATGAAAGACAAAATCGGTTCAAAATCGAAAAAAATGTCTTTCATCCGTGCTATGAAAGACAAAATCGGTTCAAAATCGAAAAAAATGTCTTTCATTCGTGCTATGAAAGACAAAATCGGTTCAAAATCGAAAAAAATGTCTTTCATTCGTGCTATGAAGGACAAAATCGGTTCAAAATCGAAAAAAATGTTTTTCATTCGTGCTATGAAAGACAAAATCGGTTCAAAATCGAAAAAAATGTTTTTCATTCGTGCTATGAAGGACAAAATCGACTTAAAGGATTATCTTTCACAGGGGATAGGCGCTGGCCTGCTAAATACGCAAAAGAGGAAAATCGACTAAGTACGCCACGTCCTTATTTCTTCGTCGATTGATTCGCATCCTGCGAGCCTGTGGCAACGCCGGCACTTGTACGTCCTGTACGCCTACGCTAGACACTCGTCTAAGTTGAAACAAATTTTAAAATTAAATAAAAGGAGAATTATCATGGGAGAAATCAAAAGTAATCAAGATAATTGGAATGCAAATTTATACGATTCAAACCATCGTTTTGTTTCAAAATATGGAAATGATGTCGTAGAATTATTAGCTCCAAAAAAAGGGGAAAGAATACTTGACCTTGGCTGTGGAACAGGAGATTTAGCCAAAAAATTAGCTGATTTCGATGTGGATATTGTCGGAGTAGATAAATCGGAGAGTATGATTTCACAGGCTATCAGCAAATATCCAACTATTCCTTTCTTTGTTCAAGATGCAACTGAGCTGGAATATGACCATGAATTTGATGCAGTATTTTCAAATGCTGCCCTTCATTGGATGAAAAAACCTCAAGAAGTACTTGCTTGCATCTATAAAAGCTTAAAAAAAGGTGGACGATTTGTTGCAGAGTTCGGCGGCAAAGGGAATGTTCAATCAATAACAGATGGAACGATGCAATCTATGAAAAAAGCTGGATTACAATTAACACCAGATCAATTCCCTTGGTACTTTCCAAGCATTGGAGAATATACGACTCTTATGGAAAAGGAAGGATTTAGAGTGACGTATGCCCACCATTTTGATCGTCCAACCAAATTAGATGGAGAAGATGGTTTAAAGACTTGGATCAGGATGTTTGGACATGATTTTTTTAGTGGAGTGGAGGAAGATTTGCAGCAACGTATTATAGCAACGACTGTCCATGATTTAAAAGATACTTTATATAAAGACGGCAATTGGATTGCAGATTATAAAAGAATTAGGGTTATTGGGGTGAAAGAGTAACAATTTCCGGTTCATTTTGATTTGAATGGTTGAGTTTTATTTTGTCTATCCATTTTCTCCCTCTTTCACTATCTATGATAATATGGAAGAAAAAACGTTTAAAAAGGAGAAAAGAATGTCTGATACACTTCGAGAGGAAATTAAACAAAAGCTGATAAATGGAGATTTTCATTGTGAAAAAGAACTAACATTGTCTATTATCAGTGGGAAATGGAAAGTGGTTATTTTATGGCATTTAGGGGTGGAAGGAACTCATCGATTCAGTGATTTACAAAGACTTTTCCCTAAAATATCTCATAAAGTATTAACAAATCAACTGCGGGAATTAATGGAAGATGGCATTATTCATCGGGAAGTAATACCCGAGATTCCTCCAAAAGTAGAATATTCGATGACTGAATTAGGGATGAGCATATTGCCGATTGTCGAAATGATGTTTGAATGGGGAAAAAGGAGAATTCAACAAATACAGAAGGAATTAAATTAGTAGAACCCGACAGCCATTCATTAGTAACCTGTTAGTAACCTTCTTACAAAAAAGTGCATTCTTCACAGGCTATTTTGTTGATTATAAAATAGATATTGTAAAGAAATGATAATTTTTATAGGGGGAACTACAAATGAGTAAAAAAGCATTACTAATCATACCACCAGAACGGTTTAATGAAGTGGAATTATTTGCACCAAAAGCAGAGTTAGAAAATAACGGAATTGATGTAACAATTGCTAGCACAAAAACTGGTATCATCACCGGTGACTATAATGGAAAAGTTGAAGCAGCTGCTGTATTCTCTGACGTTTCTGCAAGCGACTATGATGTGATTGCAGTTATTGGCGGTTCCGGAACGATTGACCACTTATGGGGAGACAACACCTTACTTACCTATTTAAAAGATGCCTATGCACAAAAAATTCTTATTGCAGGCATATGTGCAGGCTCTGTATCTGTCGTAAAAACAGGTTTACTTTCTGGCCGAAAAGCAACTTGCTATCCAGTTGATGTAATGATAAATGAATTAAAAGCAAATACAGTTGATTATGTTGCCGAACATGTAGTAGTACATAAAGATATCATTACAAGCAATGGTCCAGATGGTGCGGAACAATTTGGAAAAAGTTTAGTTGCTGCATTTAGTTTATAACTTTAGCTGAATACTTACAAAAATTGATCTTTAAATTTCATTTTTTAAACACAAAAAGATTGTCTCCTAACTTTTCCCTTCCAACTAATTTGGGAGGATGATGGAGACAATCTTTTTCCTTTATATAGTTAAAGATTAAACATCTTCTGTTCTAAAATTGCCTTTTTCCACTATATCCGTCTTATTCATTCGCTGTTTTTTCGATTTTCTAAAATAAAGCAGCTCATAAATTACTGGAATAATGATTAATGTTAAGATTGTTGCGACTGCCAACCCGCCGATAACGACGATTGCTAAGCTGCTTGAAACTAAATTCATGCTTTCCGCTTGTTTAAACAGCAACGGAAGCATCGCAGAAATTGTTGCGATAGCCGTCATTAAAATCGGTCTCATTCTAACAAGCACTGCTTCTACAACCGCATCTCTTATCGTCATTGTCTGTTCATTATGTTTCACACGGTCTAAAAGTACAATCGCGTTCGTTACAACGATTCCGATAAGCATTAATGCTCCAAGTAATGCTGTTACATCTACAGAAATTCTGCTGATGATAATTCCAGCTATTGCTCCGATTGCAGCGAGCGGCAAGGATGCTAGTATCGCAATTGGTGCTTTTATCGATTTAAAGGTAATGACCATAATGATAAACACAATTCCAATCGAAACAAGCATTGTCATAAATAAATCATTAAAGTCACTTGACTGGTCTGCACTTGCTCCTCCAATCAATACTTTTACATCAGATGGTATTTTTAACCCTTTGCTTTTACCATCTCCATTTATTTTTTTGTTAATTTCATCTGAGATAACCGATACTTTTTCTGGATCAATGACCGCTGTTAAGCGTATATAAGGATCGCCGTCTTTATGATAAAGCTTAACAGGTTCCTCTTGTTTACTAATATCAACTAAATCAGATAAAGTTTTCGGACCAGCTTCTGTTGTAATCGGAAGCTTCTTTAAGTCTTCTTCTGAATTAATTTTATACATTGGCTCGAGTTGAACAGCTGTTGATTCACCATCAATGTTAACCGCTCCAATTGGTGTGCTGTTGATTAACATAGATGTTGACTTTGCAATTTGATCGACTTTTCCTAGTCCAGGTTTTACTTCAAATGAGTAAACTTGTTTCTTATCTTCCTGATTGCTTGTAAGCTTTTCAATTCCACTAATATCCGCTATTTCTTTTTCTACCATTTCTGCCGTATCTTCTCGTTTTTTGCTGTCTTCACCAACGATGTCAATCGTGATGCTTGTTTGGCTTCCTCCCATTAAAGTCGACTCGCTGGCTTCTAGGCTTGCATTAGGATAGTTTTTCTTCTGCTTTTGCATATCTTTTACAAATTTGCTAATATCCTTTTCATCTTTAAATGTTACTAACAGCTGAGACTGTGTAGAGGAATTAACCTGGCCAAATTGTGCTGCATCTTCTGCATTTCCAAGCTGTAAATAAACATCTTTTATACCTTCTTGCTCTAGAATATATTTTTCTAATTTTATTGATTCAGATTTTACTGTTTCTATCGGTGTTTCATTTGAATAGGTCAATAATACAGATGCAAATTCTGGTTTTGAATTATCCACTGTTCCTTTCGGCAGAAGCATATAAGAAGCAACACTTCCTCCAAATACAACAAACGCTGTAATTAACACGATTGCTTTGTGATTTAAGGACCAGTTTACAATTTTCTCTAACCGTTTAGACGGTTTATGTTCATGCAGCTTCGCATTTTTTAATAAGCTTGCACTCATTAACGGTACGACCGTTAATGCAACGATAAGGGATGCTAATAGTGAATAAGTAATCGTCAAGGCAAATGGCAAAATAAAATCTTGTAAGCTTCCTCCTAATAATCCCATTGGCAAAAATACTGCAACCGTCGTTAAGGTAGAGGATGTAATAGCTGCGCCTACTTCTTTTGTAGCCTCTATTACCATCGAGACAGAAAATTTTTCTTGCTGCATTTTTCTAAAAATATTTTCAATGACAACGATGCTATCGTCAACAAGCCTTCCGACTGCTACCGCTACACCGCCTAATGTTAATATATTTAAAGTAACACCAGACATTTTTAATAAAAATAAGGTGATTGCTAGTGACAACGGAATGGAGACAATCGTTATTAAAGTAGAGCGGATGTTTCTTAAAAATAGCATAATAACAATGGTCGCAAATGCTGCACCTAATAATACTTCCCTCATCATGCTGTTAACAGAGGATTTTACTGTATCTGCAAAAGTGATCATCACCCTTGCATCCACATCATTATATTTTTTACTGATTGATTTTGCTGTTTTTTCAGCATTATCGCTGACCGCTACTGCATTGGAATTTCCGTCTTTTGAGATGACTAAAAGAAGCGAGTCTTTCCCATTTACTCTTGTTAAAATATTTTCTTGCTTTTTTAATTGAATGTTTGCAATGTCAGCAAATGAAGTGGATTCATTTATTTTTACATCTTTTAGTTTTTCTAAACTGTCAACTGTACCGACTATTTTCATATTGATCGATTTATTATCAATTACTTTTTCTCCAATCGAATAAGAAGCATTTTGCCCTTGAAGAATAGAGATGACTTGTTCAAATGAAACGTGGTTTTTCATTAATTTTGTCTGATCTAATTGAACAGATACATGAGAAGGTACTGTCCCATATGTTTGCACACTAGATACACCGTCTATATCTTTAAATTCTGGAATAATTTTCTCTTTTGCAAATTCTATATTCTTTTGTGTTACTTCGTTATCGAAGCTGACAGACACATAAGATACTGGAATCATCGATGTGTTTAAAAGAACAACATGTGGTTTTGAAACTGTATTTGGCAGTGTTAAAGCTGCTAATGCCTCTTCTATTTCTCTTTTTGCTTCTTTTTTATCTTTTTTCGAATCTAAGTGAATTTCCGTACTTGAATAACCATCACCCGTAGTTGAAAAAATATTGACTTTTCCATCAATCGAATCCAAAGCATTTTCAACAGGTTTGGTTACCTGGTCTTCCATACTTTTTGTATCCATCCCTTCTCCTAGCACAACAACAGATAAAAATGGCTGATCAGCAGAAGGCAATAATTCCATCGGCAATCTAAAATAGCTTACTGCACCGGTAATTAAAAGAATTATTGCAATTAATCCGACAGCAGCTTTATTTCCAAAAGCCCACCTTGTAAACCAAGACAATGTTCATTTCCCCTTTACATTTTAAATTTTTATAGCTTTTGCTTTACCTCATTTATTGTAGTTATTATTTGGAAAACAATGGACTGTCTGACGCTGTATTTAGGTCTAGGTCTCTAGACTGAATTTATAAGGGTTAGAATGAGGCTAGAAGTTTATAGCCACAAAAAAAGCACTGAGAGACAATTTTTTCAGTGCATTATGTGTGTTAATTTAGTCAATACTACTGCAGTTTTACTGATGTACAATTTCTACCGAAGTTTTCTTCAGATTTTTTCGCTGTTGCACTCACCACCATCATTTTCCGTCATCAATCCTTCATAAACCGTCATACACTTCATCACTATTCGTTGCTAGCATCTTATATTCTTCTTAATTACTTGCAATCCTATTGGACTGTTTAACTTTCATAAATTTTTAACATTTACTTTACATGAATTTTGATTTTAAAAATTAAAAGCATTCATTAAAAGCTTCTTTTAATAAATGTTTTTTCTAATCGATTTACAGATGCCTCTATTAAAAGCATTTGTTTCACCTGTTTAGATCCCTTCTTTATTTTGGACTACTAACCAAACAAAGTCAGAAGCAAAAGCCATAAGTTTTTATGTCCGTCTAATAAACAAAAAAAATTCTCCATCTAATTTTTGTATTACTTATTTCCCTGCATTAACTTGACTGTTTCGTCCACCCCAACTGCATATTCAGCAAATTTTCCGTTTTTCACGTGAATCATCGTTGGTGTTCCTGTTATCTCTATTACATCTGCATTGGCTGGGGTTTTATTTCCGTACGGTGTGTTATGCCTTGCGATCATTTTCTTATCTTTTGTTGCTTCAAAACTCCAGGAAACGTCCTTACTATTTTTATAATCATCTATATTTACCCCTGCATTTAACACTTCTTTTCCGGCTTCTATTTTTCCAATCACTTTATCGTACTTTTTATGATGCGCTTCCCAGTCATACCATCTGCTTGTATTCAATGAATCTTGCATATCCACTATATAAATAGGGATCTTTGCATTATTGCTGAAGCGAAGCACGTCTTTTTCGATTTGTTTACAATACGAACAAGTTGCTTGCCAATAGTACACGATATACTCGTCCTCTTTTTGTGCAAATGTATTTTGCACACTTATCTTTTTTATATCATCAATCGAAGTATTTTCTCTATTAAACGTCAAAAACTTTATGCCAATAAAACAAACAATAAGGATAAAAACTAGTAAAATGATTACAACACGCCGAATATTTTTCATGCTTCGCCTCCTCGTTTTCATACTGTAATTGTACCGATAAAAACCAATTATTTTTTTGTGCATTTTTTGGATTTTTTATCAAGAAAGTGACTTTTTGCATAATTGCAAACGAGAAATATAATTGTATTTCATGGTAAAATTTACTTAGTTTAAAAAAGGAGGCAAAAATGATGCAGAGCAGTATAATGGACCGATTTATTTCCTACGCAGCTGTGGATACACAATCAAATGCAGATTCACAAACTTGTCCATCTACATCTGGCCAGCTTACATTGGCCAACATGTTAGTGGAAGAATTAAAAGAAATTGGGATGAAGGAAGTAACCATCGATGAAAATGGTTATGTAATGGCTACACTCCCTGCAAATACCGATAAAAATGTACCAACCATTGGATTTCTTGCCCATTTAGATACTGCTACCGACTTCACAGGAAAAAATGTCCGCCCGCAAATAGTAGAAAACTATACTGGCGGCGAGATTATGTTAAATAAAGCGTTATCGATTATTTTATCACCAAAGGAATTTCCAGAGCTAAAAAACTATGTCGGACATACTTTACTTACTACTGACGGAACTACACTTCTTGGTGCAGATAATAAAGCAGGAATTGCCGAGATTATGGCGGCTCTTATTTATTTAATGGATCATCCTGAAATAAAACATGGAAAAATCCGCGTCGCTTTCACACCAGATGAAGAAATAGGAAGGGGACCTCATAAATTCGATGTAGATGCCTTTTCTGCTGATTTTGCCTATACAGTAGATGGCGGTCCACTTGGCGAGCTGCAATACGAAAGCTTTAATGCAGCTGGAGCAAAAATTACCGTAAATGGTACAAATGTTCATCCAGGTACTGCCAAAGGAAAAATGGTAAATTCCATTAAAATCGCCATGGAATTGCAAGCTAGCTTGCCAAGCCTAGAAGCTCCTGAGTTTACAGAAGGATATGAAGGTTTTTACCATCTATTATCGTTTGAGGGAGATGTGGAACAAACAAAGCTTTATTATATTATCCGAGATTTTGACCGCTCTGAATTTGAAAAGAAGAAAAGCTTCTTGGAGCAAATCGTCAATGAACTAAATAAAAAGTATGGCGAAAATACCGTTATACTTGCCCTTGAAGATCAATACTTTAATATGCGGGAAAAAATTGAACCTGTAAAAGAAATTGTGGATGTTGCGTATGAAGCGATGAAAAATTTAGGAATTGAACCAATTGTTCAGCCAATTCGCGGAGGTACAGACGGATCACAGCTTTCTTATATGGGATTGCCAACCCCAAATATATTTACTGGAGGAGAAAATTTTCACGGTAAATTTGAATATATTTCGGTTGAAAATATGCAGAAGTCTGTTGAGGTAATCGTAGAAATTGTCCGGTTATTTGAACAAAAAGCAGTTTAAGAACAAAAGCGGAAGCGCCTTGCTCATCGCCGTACGGACTGAAGTGGCTTGACTTATCTTAGGGAGAAGACCTGAAGTACGATAGGCGATAGACACTGCAGCTGGACGCAGACTAATCCCCTTTAGTTATCAACAACCAAGTTTCGTTTATAAATTCCTAGAGAACACGAAAGTCATTAATCTATTCACAGCACTACATATTTCTCTAATGGAGCTGTCTTAAAGCGGCAGTTCCACACTTTTCCGCCTATTCTTCTTCCATTTTTATACAAGGTTTTGTACTTTTGCTAGTTTAGTATATAATAGTTTTCGTGCAAATATCCAGATCGATGTAGATCATGCAGCTTAAAATACGTGTTCAAAAAGGCAACAAATTAGAAGCAAGCCAACGAAAAGATTAGCCGCTTGAGTTTGGTGACTTTTTGAACATCCTCTTAAAGATAAAGGAGTTAAAAAATGAACACAATTTACAAAACAAAAGAAGACGTTGTCCAAAACAGAGAACTTCATCATTTTATTTTTAATATGTTTGGACTTCACTCAAAAAAGAAAAGGGTTCAAAAGAAACTTTTCAAACAAGTTTTAGAACAAGAAACATTATTAAACAAAGTAGTAGAAGAATTCCACCAAAACGAAGAAAATGCGCAGGCGGAAGTTTCATCTTCCACTATTAACTTCTCAACACTTCCGGTTACCACTTTACTAAAAGTCGGAAAAGAGTTTTTTAAAGAAGAAGAGTCCGTACGATTTTATTACAATAAAAATAAACCGGAGCAATATAAAAACAAAGAGCTTTTAATACAATGTATTTCTTCTAACTTTCAATCTTGTTCCGCAGAAACGAAACAAAAAGTGGAACGCTTTATATAAAAATTTTCTCCCCGTCTTCGTTCAGCTTAGAAGAAGGGAAGGCTGCCTGTTCTTCCCTTCTATCATTTGATATAATTTTAGGTACAAGATTTTCACCTGAATAACATAATAGGAAATAACCACAAAAACAGAATTAATACATATAATTGGAGGTATTTTTTATGATTAAAATTGCACCCTCTATTCTATCTGCAAACTTTGCCGCTTTAGGTGAAGATATAAAAGATGTCGAACGAGGCGGAGCGGATTATATCCATGTTGATGTCATGGATGGTCATTTTGTTCCTAATATTACGATTGGACCGCTAGTTGTCGAAGCAATTCGCCCTATTACAAAATTGCCGTTGGATGTTCACTTAATGATTGAAAATCCTGATCACTATATTCCTGCTTTTGCAAAAGCAGGTGCTGATATTATTACGGTACATGTAGAGGCATGCCGCCATCTGCATCGCACTATTCAATTAATTAAAGAACAAGGAATCAAAGCTGGTGTCGTCTTAAACCCAAGCACTCCTGTTGATACGATTCAGCATATAATAGAAGATATTGATATGGTTTTATTGATGACTGTTAACCCTGGCTTTGGCGGTCAAAAATTTATTTCTAATGTTGTACCAAAAATTTCAGCAGTACGTCAACTTGCTGATCACTTTAATCCTGAATTGGAAATTGAAGTGGATGGCGGTATTAATGCAGAGACAGCAAAAATTTGCGTCGAAGCAGGTGCCAATGTTTTAGTGGCAGGTTCGTTTATTTATGGAAATTCAAACCGCGAAGAGGCTATTAATGCTATAAGAGGATAATTATCCTCTTATTGATTAAATATATAAAAACCAATTTGTTTATTATCCACACACTTAAAGCTTTTCTCTTTAGAAAAGCTTTTTTTATTTTTAGGCTATTAATTAAGACTATTAATATCCAAAAAATTATGAACGTGCATTCTATAATAATTACAAGAATGTATGTTATTAGTCGATTTGAATGAAGGTGTTCAATATTATTCGTATAACCTCAAAACAAAATCATACTGAATAAAGGTTTATGGTAATATTTGTAGAATCAATAATAAAAGAGAAAACATATAATCTGTCCGTTATTGAACATAAAGGGCAAAATAGAAAGGGGATTGAAAATGGAACGAAATATAATTGCCATTTCAGGTGGGGGTTTTTCTGAAGAAGTAGATGCTTATATTGATGAATATATAATAAAACAAATCAGTGATTCTTCTTCGATAAATATTTGTTTTATTTCAACAGCAAGTAATGATGCAGAAGAATATATACATAAGTTTCATCATTCTTTTTCTAAATATAATACAACTCATATCACAATTAAGGATATGCTGAATCCAAACATACAAGAGATAATTAATTCTCAACATATTTTGTATGTTGGAGGTGGAAATACACAATACATGCTTTATAAATGGAACGAAACGAACTTTAACGGTGTTTTAAAAAAAGCATACAATAACGGCATAATACTTGCGGGAATAAGTGCAGGAGCAATGTGTTGGTTTGAAAAATGTTATAGTGAACGAGATAATGATACATATGAAGAATTTGATGGTTTAGGTATTTTAAAAGGCACATTATGTCCGCATTATAATGACACTATTCGAAAGAAAGCATTTGATTCATGGGCGTCAAAGCAAAATTATTTTCGTATTTATAAGTTAGAAGATAATCAAAACCTGCACTTTAGAAATGAAGAGTTAATTGCACGAATTGATACATAAAGCGAAGCGTTTTTTTAACATTCGACTCTCGAATATCACAAGAAAAATAGAGTTGATATTACACGTTTCGTAGAGCTATAACTCTATTTATTTATATTAAATCAACAATGAAATTTAACATTTCCTATTTTAATATTGGGAATAGATTCTATTTCTTTCTCATAATGATTACCATATATGCAATAAAAATATATGGTGGTGGAACAAATGAGAACTCATCATGCACAATCCCCCTCTTTTTCAGATCCTGCATGGTTAAAACAGCAAATAGAAGCAATTCTTCGTTTTTATTATCCGCGATGTATAGATACAAAAAATGGCGGATATTATCAATGTTTTCTTGATGATGGAACGATTTGTGATTTTCAGACGAAAAGTTTAATTGGAACAGCTCGCTTTATTTATATATTCAGCACTGGAGCGATGATAGGTCATGCTTCTTGGTGTATACCTGTAATTGAACATGGATTAGCTTTTTTGCAAAAATATCATTTAGACAAAGAGTATGGCGGCTTTTTTTGGTTATTAAACGGCAAAAAAGCAAGTGATCCATCCAAGCGTACATATGGTCATGCATTTGCCCTTTTAGCGGCTGCAAAGGCGTATCAAGCAGGAGTGAAATCTGCTTATCCTCTTTTGGATTTTATTTATGATGTCGCAGAAACATATTTTTTGAACCTAAATATCAGTTGTATTTAGATGAATTTGACAGAGACTGGAGCAATCCTTCCCCATACAGAGGGCAAAATGCCAATATGCATATGTGTGAAGCAATGATTGCTGCATATGAAGCAACTTCTGAAGAAAAGTATTTAAAAAAGGCTTATATACTCGCTAAAAACGTAACTCGATTAACTTCGCAGTCTAGCGGCATGATCTGGGAGCATTATGATTCAACATGGACTATTGATTGGTCCTACAACGAAACAAATCCTTCTTTAAAAGAATTTCGCCCAGAAGGTTTCATATTCGGCCACTCGATTGAATGGAGCAAGTTGCTTTTAATGTTGGAAAGACATCATTCCGAACAATGGATGGTAACAAAATCAGTTGAATTATATAATCTAGCATTCAAAAAAGGGTCTGATCCATTGTATGGCGGCATCTATTACTCTCTATCAATAGATGGAAAAATTCTTGATGCTGATAAACATTACTGGGTGATGGCAGAAAGTTTTGGAGCGTCTGCTCTCTTGGCAAAAAAATTACAATCCCCAGATTACCAGCATAATTACGACACTCTTTTTTCTTATGCCTGGATGCATTTTGTCGATAAAAAGCATGGCGGCTGGTTTCAGTTATTAAATCGGGAAAATCAAAAATACAGCAATATAAAAAGCCCTGTTAATAAAACAGATTATCATCCGATTGCGAATTATTATGAAGCAATGCGGACATTTATTTAAGTTTAATGCCTAGGTGCAAACAATATAACAGAAGCGCCAATGATACAAATCACTGCTCCAATCCAGTCATACAAATCTGGTGTTTTTTTGTCAATTCCCCAGCCCCACAAAACGGATAATACAATAAACACGCCTCCGTATGCAGCGTAGACTCTACCAAACGAAGGGAATGATTGGAAGGTAGCAATAATTCCATACAATACTAATATCATTCCGCCGATTACACCAAAAAAGCCTGATTTTCCTTCACGCAGCCATAACCAAATTAAATAGCCTCCCCCGATTTCAGCTAATCCTGCCAGTAAAAATAAAATAAAAGTCATCATAATGAACCTTTCTTTCTCGTTCAAGGAAAAACACTCGGCTTTTATTCATGACATCACCAAGTGTTTTCCTCTTGTTTTTATTATTGATAGTGTTGTTCCTTTTAATAGCACTGATTTTTCTTTTAACTCTTTTCGTATAGATTGTTGTTGTTTAACCCGCAGCCTGAATACACTTCGCTTTCCGTGGACGAGCGCCGAGCCTCCTCGTCGCTATGCTCCTGTGGGGTCTCGTCTTTCTCGCTTTTCCCGCAGGAGTCTACGTGTATTCAGGCTGCTCCGTGCTTCAACCATGTTTATTGTTTTATTCAAAAACAACAAACTTTTAGAAAACAGCCTTCTTTTTACCTTGTGAATTATATCATATCTTACCCTATACAGCGTTTGCTAGTAGTAACAAGCTTTCCCAAATAATATATACTTCTAATGCCAAAAATGAATGCTGCTATACTATATCGGCATGTGAGAGGTGAGCAGCATGTTGACTTGCTGTCAGCTTGCTGATAATCGTTGCCAACATGAACGTTCTTTCCACAAACGTATCTAAATCAAGATATTCTTCCTTACTGTGGGCAAAACCGCCTACTGGTCCTAATCCATCCATTGTTGGAATACCTAATGCACTTGTGAAGGCACCATCTGATCCCCCTCCAGTGTATGTATCTTTTATATTAATCCCTGCTTCAGCACCCGCTTCTTGAACAATTTTTAATAGTTTAATAGAACCTTTCGTTTTTTCCATTGGCGGACGGTTGATTTTACCTTTTACTTCAATTTCTGTTCCTTCTATATCTGAAACAGAACAAATCTCCCGAATTTTTTTATCAAGAAGAGGAGCTTGTTCCATCTTCGCTATTCTAACATCTACTCCTGCAATCGCTGTTGACGCTACGGTGTTAACGGATGTTCCACCTTCTATCATACCAACATTTACAGTGATTCCTTCTTGATATTTTGTCAATTCATGCAACTTTATTGTTTTATATGCTAGTTCCGCAATAGCACTTCTTCCTTTTTCGTGTTCTACCCCTGCATGAGCAGCTACTCCTTTCACTTTTAACGTATATCTTCCACCTCCCTTACGTGCCGAAACAATCGAGCCATCTCTTCTTCCAGGTTCAACTATAAGGGAATATTCCTTATTGTTTGCAGTCTGTTCAATTAATTTTCTAGAAGAAGTAGAACCAATTTCTTCATCACTGTTTAAAATGATTTCTACGTTTTTATACCCTTCATTTCCAGCATGATGCAATGCTTTTATCGCATAAAGGACCGACACAAGACTCCCTTTCATATCAACTACTCCAGGTCCATATGCAAAATGGCCCTCCATGCGGAACGGTCTGCTTTTTACTGTCCCTTTTGGAAAAACAGTATCCATATGAGCAACTATCATAATCTTTGGATTATCAGCTTCTTGATGACGAAGAATAATGTGATTGCCTCTTTCTTGTTCTTCGATAATTTCTGTTCGAAATCCTAATTCTTTGTATTCAGAAACTAGCATCTTTCCAATCTTATCAATCCCTTTTTTTACATAACTTCCGCTATCAATATTGACAAGAGTCTCTAGTAAATCTATCATTTCTTTTTCTTTGCTTTTAATATAGTGTTCCATCCCCTCAAAACCCCTTTTTATATTATTATGAAAAGAAACACAGACGGCTAAGCCGAGCCAATAACTCTACTTTCCCCATTATTCTTTCTAACTAATCAGAATATACTGACTATTAAAGGTATATATATACCCAACCCACTATTATTCATAAGTATAGGGACCCGAAATATTATTGTCAATTAGCAAAACAGGGATTAAAAAATGTTTATTGCTGCCGTCGCTTGTTTTTCTGCTGTTGCACTAAAATGTTTTGCTTAGTTATCAGCCTCTCTGAAAAAAAATAAAAAAACTCCCAAAGGAAGTTTTCTACTCGAACTTATTTAAAGAATGTTTCCCTTTCTATACAAGCGAAACATGATATAAACCTTTGGTTTTTTCATCCTTCTCCATCGTTTTTCTTAATACTTTTAATGCACGATGCTGTGTAATTTTCACTTTGCTTTCCGTCCACCCTAAATAGGCTGCTGTTTCTACAATTGACATTTCATACAGATAACGGTTAATAATAACCATTCGTTGATCAACTGTACAAACTTGAAGACAATCGTTAATCCAGTTGAATACTTCTTTTTGGAGAGTAACGTCTTCTGGCAGTACGCTATCATCTTTCATTTCCGTAAAAAAAGAGATATTCGCATAAAAGTTATGTAAATTAATTCCTTTTTGTTTTCGAAAATGGTCAAAAGCAATATTCCTTGCAATTGTATATAACCATGTTTTTTCACTACTGTTCCCTTTAAAACCACTTTTCGTTTTTAGAACTCGCATAAATACTTCCTGGACTAAATCTTCTGCTTGTTCTTGATTTACACCCATATACACTAAAAAATGAAAAACATCGTGGTTATATTTTACAAATAACTCTTCTATAGAAGACACTCTCTCCACCCCTATAAAAAATCTAGCCATTTTCGAAACAAACTTTTAGCCGCTTCTCTATTTCTTAAATACAAAAGATATGTCATTAACTTGAATTATATACCATATTTTCCTATTATAGAATAAAAGGATACTACAATTAATTTTCGGAAATATCCATATTATTTAAAGCCGTTTCATTTTTTACTGTATGAAACTCATATAAGGAACCGTTTTCTTTTATAATAGATATTTCTTGTAACACAAAGATAATTAAATAAAAAAGCATACTTGCAAACAACAAAAACATTAACATAGTGGAGATAACACTGCGATTTACATTGGATTCCATCTGCAATTCCCCCTCAATCAAGTTATTCATTACAATCATAAAACGCTTTTTCGTAAAAAACAGTTACATAAAAGTAATATTTTCTTATTATTTTTGTAATCTTATTGTAACATAAATAAAAGGAAAAAATATACTTTCTTTGTGTTTTTTTTCAAATTTTTCTGCTTATTTAAATAAAGAATCTGTTAAACTTGCCTGTTGATTTCCGCTCCAGGCGTTCGCTTTCCGCGGGCGGTCCGGGAGCCTCCTCGGCGCTGTGCGCCTGTGGGGTCTCCCTCTGACTCGCTTTTCCCGCAGGAGTCTCACGCCTTCCACTCCAATCAACATAGTGCCTAAATCAACAATGAGCTTTAACATAGCCTAAATAAAAAAGGTATAACTTCCTTCATTTAAGAAGGTGTTATACCTTTTTCCGTATAATAATAGTGTGAACAAACCATTTTTTTGGAAAATGAGCACTATTTAACATACTAAGCCTGTTTACCTTTTTAAACCAGCTTGGAGACGATTCACTTCGGCAATCACTTTCTCTTCATCTATCGTTAAGCATTGGCGATCTTTTACAATCAGCTTGCCATCAATGTATACATCGCATACGTCACGTCCATTTGCTGCATAAAGCAAATGCGAATATGCCTCGCTTATCGGCTGCAGATGCTCTTTGTCATACGGATAGATGGTAATGAAATCAGCTTTTTTCCCTTTTTCTAAAGAGCCTGTAAAGCCCATGCCAATAGCTTCTGCTCCTACTCTTGTAGCTAAAGATAATGCAGTTTCAGCAGGAAGCTTCGTTGCATCCTTATACATTCCTTTTTGCAGCAGTGCTGCGGTTCTCATTTCTTCAAACATATCAAAATTATTATTAGAAGCTACTCCATCTGTTGCTATTCCTACTTTTATCCCCTTATCTAAAAGACGAACAACATCTGCTACTCCTGAACCCAGTTTCAAATTACTGATTGGATTATGAGCAACTCGTACATCATATTGCTTTAATATTTCCCGTTCTTCATCGTTCAGCACCACACCATGGGCCATCACAGTTGGCCGATCAAATATGCCTAAACGACGAAGATATTCAACAGGACGATTTCCGTATCGCTTTTGGATGTCTTCAATTTCATAATCCGTCTCAGAAACATGCATATGCATCATTAAATCATTTTCCTTTGCAATCCTTATACTTTCAATAAGGGCTTCCGTTGTACAAGCATATGGACTATGTGGTGCTACCATCGTTGTTAAACGGCCATCTGCAGCAGTCTTATAATTCTTGGCAAAACACTCGGCCCCTTTTAAGTTTTCCTGCTGCTCTTTCTCTGTCCCTAAGCTGAAAATAGTATACGAAAAGGCTCCCCGAATCCCGGTTTCACCAATTTTTTGCATAACAGCATCAACATCAATGCCGTTGGGATTAAACATATCTGAAAATGTAGTTGTTCCAGATTTCAACATCTCTAAAATACCAAGCTCTGTACTAACTGTCGCAATTTCCGTCGTAAATTGCGATTCTAGTGGCCATATTTTCGTTTCCAGCCAGGGCTTTAATAACATATCATCTCCAATGCCGCGCAAAAGCGTCATAACGATATGTGAATGTGCATTTACCAACCCTGGCAGCAACCATTTTCCGCCTAAGTCTACAACCTCATCTGCCTCTTCCATCTTTTCCTTACAAGGAGAACCAATATAGGTAATTGATTGATTCTCCACCAACATCATGCCATTTTTAAAAATTTGATTTTCCTTATCCATCGTAAAAAAAGTAGCGTTCACATAAGCTGTATTCAAACCTATCCCCTCCAAAATCAATTTGTATCATTTTTTTAATGGACGATATGCTCGTCTAAGTTAAACGATTTTATTCTTTTGTCAGCATTATAAAACCTTTTATCAGAAATACTTCAACAGCATCCTTCCTCAGAGGTCTGACAACTAAAATTTGTCTTATTATATCATTTATTGAACAAATTTGTGTATATTCATCTTATTTCATTTTCTTTTTTAACAGATAATGCATCTTGATCAGCAATTATCGTTACATTTGGATGTGTTTTCAGAATGGAGGCGGGAAGCTGTTCATTTACCTCTTCTGTTAATAGCTTATAAAGAATGTCTGCTTTTTTTATGCCTGATACTAATAATAAAATTTGTTTGCTTTTCATAATGGTCGATATTCCCATGGAAATTGCGTGAGTAGGCACTTCTTCTAGACTAGTAAAATAACGTGCATTCGCTGCTCTTGTAGATGCTGTTAGTTCTACCACTCTTGTTTTAGAAGAAAAAGAAGTGCCCGGCTCGTTAAATCCGATATGGCCATTTTCTCCAATCCCTAACACTTGCAGATCAATGCCGCCGAGTGATGCGATTAATTGGTCGTATTTATCTCCTGGTAAACTAGCTGAAGGGAAAAATGTTTGTTCTTTTTCTATATTAATAGGATCAAATAAATGCATGTCCATATAATACGCATAACTTTGGCGACTATCTATCGGTATGCCGATATATTCATCTAAATTTACCGTATGAACTTTTTGATAGGAAGTTTGATTTTTTTTATAATCTTCCACTAACAATCGATACATTCCAGTTGGAGTCCCACCCGTTGCAAGCCCCAATACGGCATCTGGCTTTTTGTTCACTTGTTCAATTACGGCTTCAGCTGCTTTTTTGCTCATTGTTTCATAATTTGCTACTTCGATTAGTTTCAAATCCATCTCCTCCCTTAACTATTAATATGATTTCCTTGTTATTGATTATTATCATTATAAAACAAAGATATTAAAGCTTGAATTTTGTACAAATTATTTATTCATTTTTTTATGTCAACAAAAAAGAAAGCGCTTTCATTAATAAGCACAAAGAATCATTTAAAAAAATATTCGAAACTCTTGACTAATCGTAAGAAGGGGCTGTCTACATGGATCATTCCATCCATAATAAACACCCCCAGAAGCTTCATCCCTTTTTAACTGCTCATTCTTTTCGTATTATTTATAAATTCAAGTATCGTTTTTTTATCAGGAATTGATGAAATCGCACCTTTTCCTGTTGTTGTTAATGCACCGCTTGCATTCGCATACGCTAAAATTTCTTCATGATGCGTCAACAGAATATTTTCTACATTTACCTGATCGGCCTTCTTTTCTAAAAGTTGAAATAAAAAACCACCAATAAAAGCATCTCCTGCACCTGTTGTATCTTGTACTGTTACAGTATATCCGTTTGAATGAAACTTGTTCCCTTTCACATAAAGATCCGCTCCATCAGCACCTTTTGTGTAAATAACAGCTTTTACTTCCCCAACAAAAAGAGACTGTATCGCTTGCTCTTCATCAGTAATTCCAGTAATAAATGCCAATTCTTCATCAGAAATTTTTACAACATGACTTTCTGGTATAAATTGCAATATTGTTTGTCGACAATCTTCTGGATTATTCCATAATGGCAGACGAACATTTGGATCAAAACTGATTAAAGCACCGTTTGCTTTCGCTGCTTTAATTGCAGCAATATGCGCTTTTTTCATTGGGCTTTCCACAAGATCAACGGAACAATAATGGAGAATGTCTCCTTCTTCAAACCAGTTTTCATCAATTTCATCCGCGGACAGCAACAAATCGGCAGATGGATTTCGATAAAAGGAAAAATCCCTTTCGCCGTCATGACGAAGTGAAACAAATGCTAATCCTGTATTTGCTTGTGATGTTCTCGTGATTTTATCGGTATGAACACCCGCTTCTGCCAGCTTTTCTATTAAAAAATCACCGAACGGATCATTTCCTAATTTTGTAATCATTGATGCGTCCGCTCCATATTTTGCTGCTGCAGCAGCAACATTTGCTGGTGCCCCACCGGGAGCGCGCTCAAATGAAACCACATCTTTTAAAGCTTTTCCTTTTTCTAAAGGAATAAAATCAACTAATACTTCCCCGATTGAATATAAATGAGGCATTATTTACACTCCTTACTCCCTTATACTTGCCATATCGTTGCTTTAAGAGCCACACTTCCTTCTTCTGCAAAAAAGAGAATATCTTCGCTTGTTTCTTTCGGAAATATTCTGCTTGTAAACACTTCTTCTCCATCATTGATAAAGATTTCAACAGAAGAAACATCGACAAAAAGGTGGAATTTAATCGCTTCTGCTTCAAGGTTGCATTTTCTTGTCGTTCCATAATCCTTAGCCACTTCTTTACCAGAAGCTGTTCGATCTAAGATCACTTTTTTTTCTTTTCTATTATACATAATAATCGTTTCTTCTGTTACCCCTGCACGAAATTTAATGCCGAATTTATCTGCATCAACAGATTGAAATTCTGCCATCAATTCATATGTTGTGCCTTTAAATCCAGGATAGGATTTCTCTTCGTTTTGAACAATATCATTTGCTGAGCATTCACTTTTACGCAATAAATGCAGCTCTTCAGCTGGCTGCTGAATTAATTTATTATTTTTTACAGACAATACTCTTGGCAATGTTAAACAGTGGGCCCAACCATTTGCATCTGTTGGGTAGTCTATATCCGGCAATCCCATCCAGCCGACTAAAAGGCGGCGTTCTTTTTCATCCAGCGTTGTTTGCGGAGCATAAAAATCAAAGCCGCGATCTAGTTCGATAAAACCGTTATGCTTTAATTCTTTTGTTTGCAAATCTAACGGATCTCCTAAACAATAGCCTGATTGATAAATATTTTGATAGTTATCTCCTTCAGCTGCAAGACCTTGTGGAGAGAAAATCAGCACCCCCTGTCCTTGTAATGAAAAATAATCTGGACACTCCCACATATAGCCAAAATCAGGCAAGTTTGTTTTTAATTCCCCTAAAAAACTCCAATCTAATAAATCAGGAGAACGATATAAGACAATCGCTCCTGTTTGGTCGCTTCTTTGAATACCGATTACTGCATAAAACATATCATTTTCTTTCCAAACCTTAGGGTCGCGAAAATGGTCGGTATAGCCATTTGGCACTTCTGATATAACCGGTTTTTCTGCTTTTTTTATCGATCCGTCTTTATCCATTACAGCGATGCATTGATATGGATGTCTCACCCACTCTTCATCTCTTGTATTCCCCGTATAAAATAAATACAGTTTATCATGATGGACAATGCCGCTTCCCGAAAAGGCACCGTGGCTTTCATAAGGTGTATCTGGTTTTATCCCAATACCGGCATCTTCCCAATGAACTAGATCCGTCGATTTTACATGGTACCAATATTTTAGTCCATGAACTGGGCCGAGAGGAAACCATTGATAAAACAAATGGTATTCCCCATTAAAAAAAGCAAATCCGTTCGGATCGTTTAAAAGTCCTGTATTTGGCTGAATATGATATTTTTGTCGCCATGAACAGTTATTAACCGTTTCTGTTAATACTGCCATCTCTTTTTCGCTTGCATCTTCCAAGCTGCGGTAGCGTTGTTCTTTTGTCCACTCCATCTGTTGCCCTCCTTCTTGCCAAAACGTTTACTTTATTCGTCACCCTCCTTGTTCGGATGCCCATGATCCGATAAAGGAGAATGAACGAATAATTTTGCATTAATGAAAATCGACTAAAATTCCCACTTCCTTATGTTTTCGTCGATTTCCTCATATCCTGTGAACCTATTGCTGTTTGTTTTATGCTACATTTCCATTAACACCTTTTGCTGCTTTTTTAGCATCTCTTTTTGCTAAAATAATTGTTGTTGCATATGCAACGGTAAATGAAATTACCATACCAATAATGTAAAAAATGATAGAGTCAGGTTTAATAGAAATAATTCCAGGCACTCCGGCAGCACCTAACGCAATCGCTTTCACTTTAAACATAGAGATAAATAAACATCCTGCTGCTGAACCAATAATTGCGCCAATAAATGGATAACGAAGCTTTAAGTTAACTCCAAACATTGCCGGTTCTGTAATCCCTAATAGTGCAGAAATGCCGGCAGCAGATGCCACCCCTTTTACTTTTGCATCTTTTGTTAGCAGCAATACCGCAAGTGTCGCTGCTCCTTGTGCAACATTAGACATTGCTGCAGTTGGAAAAATAAAAGAACCGCCCGTTTTCGCAATATCCGCTAATAATTGTGTTTCCACTGCAATAAAACTATGATGCATTCCTGTAATAACGATTGGTGCGTAAAATAATCCAAAAATAGCACCGCCAATAAATCCAGTAGAATCATAGAGCCATACTAAACCATCTGTTAACAAATTACCTGCAGATCGAGTAATTGGTCCAATCGCTGTAAAGGTTAAAACACCTGTAATAAATAAAGCAAATAATGGCGTTAATAAATTATCTAATGATGATGGCGTTATTTTCCGTATATTTGTTTCTAATTTTGCTAAAATATAAGATGATACTAAAACAGGAAGGACTGTTCCTTGATAACCAACTTTTTCTATTTCAAAACCCAATATATTCCAAACAGGGACTTCACCTTTAAGAACTGCTGCTCCGTAGTTGTAGCCATTTAATAAATCCGGATGCACCAACAACATTCCTAATGCAGCTCCTAAATACGGATTGCCTCCAAATCTTTTAGTAGCAGAAAATCCTATTAATATAGGTAAAAACACGAATGCTGCATTTGCAAATGTATTAATAAGTGCTGCTAAATCTGCTAAGCCAGGATTTGCATCTACTAATGATTTGCCTTCTATAAATAAATCCTGTGCAGTAAGAACATTATTTAATCCCATTAATAAACCGCCTGCAACAATGGCAGGAATAATCGGTACAAAGATATCTGACAGCATTTTTACAAATCGTTGAATTGGATTTAGCTTTTTGCTGCTGGCGCTTTTTACATCACTTGTGGACATTTCCGAAATCCCAGTAAGCTTCGTTAATTCTTTATAGACCTCATTAACAATTCCAGCTCCTAATATAATCTGAAATTGTCCTCCAGTAGAAAAAGTTCCTTTTACTGCAGCGATACTCTCTAATTTTTGTTGATCTACTTTACTTTCATCCTCTAACACTAACCGCAATCTTGTAGAACAATGTGCTGCAGCAGAAACATTTTCTTTTTCCCCAATACTTTGTAAAATCTGCTTTGCAATTTCTTGATAACTCATAACAATCCTCCTCAATGAAATGTATATTTGGAACCGGTTACATTAAAGTTTAAAAATATTTGAAACCGGTTCCAAATCATTTTAACAAATTAAAGGAACCGCTTTCAAAATGAATTATAAAATAATCACCCCTTATTGTCAACGCTTTCTCGAAAAATAATTCGAAAATTCGAAACTGTTAATTTAGGAATTGATTCCCCTCTTACTAGCTGGATCATATTCTTTGCTGCTAATTGGCCAGCCTCTTGATAAAAAAACTTTGCCGTTGTTAAGCCAGGATGAATCATCCCTGTGATGTCATATCCGCCAAACCCGGTGATGGATATATCTTTCGGGATGGATAATCCTTTCATGTATGCTGCCTTCATGACACCAATGGCAATGTTATCCGTTGCACACACAAAAATAGATGGTTGAAAAGAATCTATTATTTCCGGTACTATTTTAATCGTATCATTTGTCAAAAAGCTTGTTTCATAGTATCTTGCTTCTATATCAGAAGCAGTAAAAATACTATCTTTAAATCCTTTTTTTCTATTTATTCCAACCGCAATATCCTTTTCCGTTACACCTAAATAGGCAATTTTTTTATGCCCTTTTTCCAGCACAAACTTCCCTATTTGAAATGCAGCATCGTAGTCATTATGTATAAGACTATAAACCTTAGGATGCTGTTGCCCTACTAGCAGCACAGGGATATTTATTTTTTGAAAAGCGTCTAAATGCATTGATGTAATTTCTGCAGCAAGCAAAATAATGCCGGCAACCTTTTGATGTGCCAATGTATAGATATTTTCTATTTCTCTTTCTAAATTTTGATTAGAATTAGAGACTAGCATTTGATAGTGATGCTCTTTTAATCGTTCATCAATGCCGATCAGCGTTCTTGAAGTTGCATAAGAGTCAAGCCTAGGAACAATAGTGCCGATGATATTTGTATTTTTCGCTTTTAAGCTTTGAGCAAATGCATTAGGAGAGTAGCCTGTTTGTTTCATAATATATTCAATTTTTCTTTTTGTTTCATCGCTTACAGAGCCGTTATTAAGATAACGGGAAACTGTACTCTTGGATACTCCTGCAAGTTTTGCAATATCAGCAATTGTTTTCATATTTACCACCTCAACCGTAATACAGAATATTGTTTTCCTACTTATAGAGGATGTTCAAAAAGGCACCCTCTTCGTTGGCTTGCTTCTAATTTGTTACTTTTTGAGCTTACACTTATACTATATTTTATAACATAAAGAATGTATACCTTTTCATATAATGATAAATAATGGATGAATAGAAGTTGTTCAAAAAGTATGGGAATATAAGCTTGCGAATCTCTATATACCTTCCATGCCTCGACCTTATCCGCTGTGATTGTCCTCCTTTTTGAACAAGCATTCATACTATTAATTTTTTCAAGAAAGGAAGGATGCACGATGAAAATGATTCCTTTTCCAACATTTCGAAGTAAAGAACCCATAAATGATTACGATTATAACCTAATAAAACATCCTGTTCCTTCTAAAAAACCGGCCGTTACCGTGATAACACCCATCTATAATAATGAAAAAACGATTCGCAACTGTATCGATTCCGTTTTGACGCAAACTCTCGGCCATGAAAATATCGAGTATATTCTTGTAGATGATGGCTCTATCGACAACTCGCGCAGCATTTTATTAGAATATGCCAATAAGCATCCTATGATCATGCTCGCTTTTTTAAAAAGAAATAGTGGTACACCTGCTTCACCAAGAAATTTAGGCATCCAGCTTGCCACTGCACCTTATATCACTTTTCTAGATGCAGATGACTGGCTCGAAAAAACCGGATTAGAAAAATTATATACCGTATTAGAGGAAACTGGCGATGATTATGTCGTAGGAAAAACGATTCAAAAGGGTTCCAAGCTTACAAAAATTATTGGTGAACATGAATCTTGTATGGAACGAAGAAGTGTTTCTCCTGCTAGCATCCCCCATATTTTTCAACATTTAGGTCCGAGGGCAAGAATGATGAAAACAAAGATTATAAAAGAAAATAACCTTCGTTTCCCGGCAATGAAATTTGCTGAAGACAAGCAGTTTTTTATGGATTATTTATTAGCCTCAAAAAAAATATCAACCATAAAAGATACGGTTTATTATGTGAATCGTCTCGATGATAATAATAAATCATTGACTAAACAAACGAATGTGCTAAAAAAGATGAAGTGCAACCTGCAAGTAATTGATTATTTTCAACAGAAGGAATTGGATGAAACTTTGCAAAAAATGCTGTTAAATCGGTTATATGAATTCGATTGTTTTATCCGATTTATCAACAAATACCATACACTTCGCAGAGAAAACCGTTCTTCTTTAAAAACTAAAACGACTGATTTTATGAAAAGACAATCCTATATTTGGACGTTCAAAAAAGTATTAAAAACAACCAAAAAGCTAGATTATGATATTACGGACCATTTTTTCCAGCCAATTAACAAAGTATGCTACGAGCTTTTTAAAAATAAACAATATAAACAATTGGAAGAGCTTTTTAAATGGCATACGACAGAAAAAGTCAAACAACATATAGTAAAAGACAATCAGCCGTATATGGTTTCTCCCTTGCAAGATCCATACAAATATATAGAGATTCCTATGTACGCTGAAATAATAAAAAGCTATGTTGATAAAGATCACTATGTTCTCGAATTTAAAGTTTCCGGCAAGGATTTAGCCGATATAACAGATATTCTTTTCCGAGACAGAGCAAATATCAATAATGAGTTTTCTGTAAAGACAGTGGTCGATAGAAACGGTTTCGGAAAGTTGGAGCTGCCTGTTTTATGGTTTGCTTCCTTGCCAAAGACTGTTTACAATATTTTCTTGCGTTATCAAGATTATAATAAAATTTATTTTACGATCCCAGATTCTAAAGTACGTGTTTCTATCAATGATTCAAACGCATCTCATTTTTATACAACAAAGCATCAGCACCTAGCGCTGAAAATTCAATAAAGCTAGAAAAGTACAAACGCCTTGCTCAGCCCTGAAGATACATTTGACTAAGATCAAGTGCTTTTGGCAAAGTTTTTTTTACAGAGGCTAGATACTCATCTAAGATAAAACATTTGATGATTTTTTATCTTTTAATAAAGGCTCTGTTACATTTCAATGTTGATGTATAACGGCAGGAAATTCATTCGCTTTCCGCGGGGCAAGCCTCCTCGCTCGTCCGCGGAAAACGTAATAAATTCGACAAATTTTTACTACCTTACAATTTCTTTGTAAGGTCTTTTTTTGTTCTATTATGGTAGGTATTTCTATTTTTTATCATAAATGTTTTTTTGGGACATATTTTAAATCAAAGTTGTTTTTTAATTTTTATGCCACAATAAATATTTTGTGCTTTTTTACAAATACTAAAATAAATGAAATTAAATACTTAACTTTAGGAGAGAAAAAAATAAAGAAAATTAAAATTTTTAGTATTGGACTAGCTATTTGTTTGTTAGCATTAAGTGTTTATAATCTTTCAGCTAAAGCTCAATATTCTAATACGCATGAAGCGAAGAAATCCAATGAAGCCACCGACTATTTTTTATTAAGTTTATTTAGTAATGAAATACGTCACTCTGTAGCAGAGCATTATAAAACAGATAACGTAAGTTTCGGCAGTTCTGATTCAATTTTTATTAAATATGGTCATGATAGTAAGGATATTCCTGTAGTTGAAATGGTGCAAAGTGGGAAAGGGCATGAATTACCAAATTCATATTTAGTAAAAATTAATGTTACACCACAGAAAAAAGGAATATTAGGAAGAGACACTATCACTTTTGGAGTAGAACCAAACAAAAATGAAAAAGGGAATATTGAAATAAGAATGTTAGATTATAAACATACTGCTCCATCAGAGAAATAAGAAATAAAAAAATTTCATATTAAAAGGGTGTCATAATACGACACCCTTCATTGTATTTATCAATCAATTCCTTCAGCATATATATAGTCATCAGTATATGCTTGGTAAACTCTCACATAAAATTCAGCTTCGTTATTGTCTCCATCTACCCAGCCACTTATATTTTCAGCTAATAATCCATTTTTAAAATTATCTATTCTTACTGGATCACCGCATTTTCCATCGTAAACTTGGTTCCTATAAGACCAATTTTTTCCAAGCTCAATTCTTGTGCTTTTAAATATGTTTCTTCTACCATGCTTATCATAGGAACTTGGACTTTTTGTTGAATTTGTTCAAAAACAATATGTGGTGTGTTTCCAGTAAACACCACAAAATCAGCCCCAACACTTTCTAATTTTTGAACATCATCTGTTAAGTAATTAATTAACTCTTGTGTCTGTCCATTCATAAGCAAATGAAACATCTTGTACATATTAATGCTGTTTATAAAAAGTTCTGGCAAGTCTTCTTTGCTTCCAACCTTTTCTTGAAATTTAGAAATGATTGATTGATAATACTCTACTGTTGATTCTGGTCCCGTACCTCCAATAATTCCAACCTTTTTCATCTTATCAGTCCCTTATTAGATATTTTTATATTTTATTTATCAAAAGTCGCAATAACCTCTATCTTAACTATTTGATAATTTTTTATTATCATTAACTCAAACTTCGCACCTTCAAATTCGTTTGCAAATCTTGATAGGACTTGGTTTAGAACAATAAAAAGGAAGGCTTGTTTTTTATTGTTGAGGTTGCTTTCCACTACGGGTTGCTTCGCTTTCCGCGGGGTGGGAGCTGAGCCTCCTCGGCTTTGCCTTGCGGGGTCTCAGCCTTCCCACATTTCCCGCAGGAGTCTTCGCACCCTCCGTTACAAGCAACTTGTTTTAAAATAAGTTCTTGTTTTCGAATTTCATTACAGGGTATTATTGCTAAACAATAGTAGCGTTGATTTTTTTCATGTTATTATTCAACGGTGTTCTACCAAAAAGTGTCGCTTGAGTCTATTTCTATAAGGTGGGTGTTTTTACCAGTTCAGCGACAGCAACTAATTGATAAAACGGCTTGATTGAAGTGGAAGGTGCGAGACTCCTGTGGGATTAGCGGGTTAGATGAGACCCCGCAGGCGCAAGCGCCGAGGAGGCTCATCGCACGCCCCACGGAAAGCGAGCATCCTGAAACGGAAAGCAAGCCCCTATTTGTAAGGAATAATGTTTGCAAAAAAAACACCCTAAAAGACTATTCAATCACTCTTTTCTAATTGCTCTAAACCAAGTTATGGCAATACATGAAGAGGAATTTATAACTGCGAAGTTTGAGTCATTAATATTCAATCGTAATTTAATTTTTAAAATTTCTATATTAGATATCTTTAAAAAAGCTATAGGAATAATCTATAGCTCCAGGCTGCCCGCAAAAAGATCATGACTCGATAGACAAACGTTTTCAAAACAGAAAACAGCATTCTTAAAATTTAAACATATAGTTCTGCTATAGAATATAAAGCAGCCTTTCCGCTTAATTTTGTACGTGGTCCTTCATAATCACAATTTAGGACTCCTCCACGAGGTGATGCCTGATAAGCAACAAGTGATTTTTTATTTAACCGGTCTGCCCAGAACGGAATGATATGACAGTGTCCACTGCCGCATACAGGATCTTCAGGTACATTGCATTTTGGTGCAAATGACCTTGATACACAGTTATAATCTTTTCCTTCAGCTGTAACATGCAATAAAAGTCCATCCAGTTTATTCACCTTATCTTGGTCAGGATTTACGTTGCGGACTTGTTCTTCTGTTTCCAGAATACAGACTAGGTCTCTGCCCATATATGCCTCTAGCGGTCGTATACCAATGGCCTCTGCCATTTCATCGGTAACTTCTACCTTTTTCAAATCATATGATGGAAAGTTCATTTCAAATAGATCATCTTTTTTTAACACAACAAGCTCCCCGCTCATTGTCTGAAACGTGATTCTCTCTACATTTTCTTCATAATAGTTAGCAATAACATAAGCTGTTGCCAATGTTGCATGGCCACAAAGGTCAATTTCCCCACCCGGTGTAAACCATCTGAGTCGGTAACTATCTCCTTCTTTCACTGTAAAAGCTGTTTCGGAAAGATTATTTTCAGCAGTGATATTCAGCATCAACTCGTCTGGAAGCCATTCATCCATAACACATACCGCGGCTGGATTGCCTCCAAACACTTTATCTGTAAACGCATCTACTACATATTGTTTCATTTGTTATCCACCCTTTCTATTCGTTTAGAGATTTTTATTTTCCCAACATATTATTTCTATCATTCTCCTAAATAGGCATCAGCTTCTACCTCACACAATATGCCAAGAGGAAAGGATTTCACGGCCAAACAAGTTCTTGCCGATTTTTCAGTAAAATACTTTTCATAAACCGCTATACTTGTTTCTAGTCAACTCAAGTATAATAGAATGGATGATATCGTGCATTTTTTATTTCTTAGAATTGTGTTTTAACCCCAGCATTTATTATAGAACCAAATTAAATAGCCAAGCAGTGTACAAAATGCAAAAAAAGCAACCACCCACAGGTGATTGCCTCCATAATTTAACCAACTTGCCCTTCTTTTTGCTTTTGTTCCTCAACCATTTCAACAAATAACTGAAGAAAACGGGTATCAGCGGTTAACTCTGGATGAAAAGCACAAGCAAGAACATTTCCTTCTCTCGCTGCAACAATTTTCCCATCATATTTTGCTAACACCTCTACATTTTCACCGGCACTTTCAATATAAGGTGCCCGGATAAAAACAGCTTTAAAAGGATCATCAAGTCCAGCTATATCAAGATCTGCTTCAAAGCTGGCAATTTGCCGGCCAAACGCATTTCGTTTTACGGTAACATCTATAATTTGTAGATGAGAATCCTCTGAACCAACAAGCCCCTTAGCGACTAACACCATGCCAGCACAAGTTCCAAAAATGGGTTTTTCAGCCGTGTAAAATTCTTTTAATGGGCCGAAGAAATCGTAACGGTCGATGAGGTTTCTCATCGCTGTGCTCTCACCGCTAGGGAGAATTAAACCATCAATTTGTTCGAGCTGCTCCGGTTTCTTGACGACAATAGCCTCTAATCCCATGGCTTCAATTTGTTTTACGTGCTCAAAAACGGCACCTTGCAGTCCTAAAACTCCAATTGTTGTCATCTTACCAGCCACGCTCCTGCATTCTTTCTTCAAGAGACAATTTGGAAATGTCGATTCCTTTCATAGCAGCGCCAAGCTCTTTAGAAAGCTTGCTAATTAAATCGTAATCAGTGTAATAAGTTGTAGCTTGAACAATCGCACTTGCAAATTTTTCAGGATTTTCGGATTTAAAGATACCTGAACCAACAAACACTCCATCAGCACCAAGCTCCATCATTAATGCAGCATCAGCAGGTGTAGCAATACCGCCGGCAGCAAAGTTGACAACTGGAAGCTTGCCTAGTTCTTTGATTTGCTTTAAAACTTCAAAAGGTGCACCAAGAACTTTTGCTTCAGTCATTAATTCATCATCTGACATCATAGAAACTTTGCGAACTTGTGCATTTACTTTACGCATATGGCGGACTGCTTCCACAATGTTACCTGTACCAGGCTCACCTTTGGTACGCAGCATTGCAGCACCTTCGCCGATACGGCGTGCAGCTTCTCCAAGATCACGACAGCCACATACAAACGGTACAGTGAAATCGCTCTTCAATAAATGGAACTCTTCATCAGCAGGTGTTAACACTTCACTTTCGTCAATGTAGTCAACACCCATTGCTTCCAATACTCTTGCTTCCACAATATGACCAATACGGGCTTTAGCCATTACTGGGATGGATACTGCATTCATTACCTCTTCAACAATACGAGGGTCTGCCATTCTTGCAACCCCGCCGGCAGCACGGATATCAGAAGGAACTCTTTCTAATGCCATTACGGCAACAGCACCTGCTGCTTCCGCTACTCTTGCTTGCTCTGCATTGATAACATCCATAATGACGCCGCCTTTTTGCATTTGAGCCATTCCTCTTTTTACAGTTTCAGTTCCTAATAATTTTTCCACTTTATACACTCCGCTTCTTTAACTATTGTATTTTACGAATCTATTGATTAGTATAAAAAGCAATTGACTGCATTGAAAGTGTCAGTTTTTTTAAAAATAATAGGGTCAGTTATAAGGAGATTATAAAAAATGGAAATGTTATCATGTCATTTAAATAGAACAAGTGATATACCATTATATGAACAATTATATTTATATATTAAAAAAGAAATAACAGAAGGGCGTATACAATACGGATCAAAGCTGCCATCTAAGCGGAAATTAGCTGATTTTCTAAAAATCAGTCAAAACACGGTTGAAACAGCCTATGAGCAATTGACCGCAGAAGGATATGTCGAGGCTTACCCGCGTAGGGGATATTTTGTCATGGCATATGAAGATTTAGAATATGTGCAAACAAACCATCACTTACAGGAAAATACAAAAATAACTCAGGAAGACATAAAATACAATTTCCATCCAAGCGCAATTGACACTGCGAATTTTCCATTTTCCAGGTGGCGTAAATATGCCAAAAATACGATCGATAAAGAGAATCATTCCTTGTTACTGCTCGGAGATTCACAAGGGGAGATAGAATTGCGGCAAGAAATCGCCCATTATTTGTATCATGCCAGGGGGGTACAATGTTCACCTGATCAAATTATTGTTGGGGCCGGAATTGAAATTTTATTACAACAGCTCTTGCTATTATTTGATAAAAAAACGGTTTATGGTGTAGAAGACCCAGGATACCATTTGATTTTACGGATTCTCAAGAATTTTCCAAATGAAGTGCATCATCTTGAAGTAGATGAAGAAGGGGTAAAGGTAGAAGCCATTAATCATAAAAATATCAATGTCGTTTATGTAGCACCTTCCCATCAATTTCCATATGGAACCGTACTATCGGTAAACCGTCGAACTAAGCTGTTAAAATGGGCGTCAACGGAGAAGAACCGCTATATTATTGAAGATGACTATGATAGTGAATTTCGCTATAGTGGAAAAACAATTCCTTCCTTGCAAAGCATGGACCTTGTTGAAAAAGTGATTTATTTAGGTACATTTTCAAAATCATTAATGCCATCAATTAGGATTAGCTATATGGTGCTGCCAAAGCTTCTCTTGCAGCAATATAAAGAAAAATTGTCGTTCTATCATTCCTCTTCTGTCTCAAGAATTGACCAGCATATTCTGGCTCAATTCTTGAAGGAAGGGGATTTCGAAAGACATTTAAACAGAATGCGAAAGATTTATCGTCGCAAGCTCGAAAAAGTTGTAGAATTGTTAAAACCATATCAAGATAAGCTCTTTATCATTGGAGAACACTCTGGACTTCATATCGTTCTTGTTGTTAATAATGGCATGGATGAGGGAGAGCTGGTTCATGTTTGCGGCATATAATAAAGGATGCCTGGATCAAATCTTCCGCCTCCGCCTGAACAGCTTTCAAATAAAATATGAGGGAAGCTAGATGTAAGCTCCTCCATTACTTTATAAAGGCCAAGCATATAGCGGTGTGCCGTTTCTCTTTGCTGATCCTCCGGCAATGCTGCTGAGCCTATTTCGGTCATATGACGATTCATATCCCATTTTACATAAGAAATTGGCACACTCGATAAAATCACATATATTCTTTTCGTAATCTCTTCGCAAACATCTTCTCTAGAAAAATCAAGCACTAATTGGTTTCTGCTTTCCGATCTTGACCGATTTGGCACATGTAAACACCAGTCAGGATGTGCTCTATATAAATCACTATCAACGGACACCATTTCCGGTTCAAACCAAAGCCCAAACTTCATTTGACGGCTTTCCACTCGAGAAGCTAAATCTTTTAGTCCATTCGGCAATTTTTTTGTATTAACAAACCAGTCCCCAAGTGAAGTCGTATCATCATTGCGATTGCCAAACCAGCCGTCATCAAGTACAAATAGCTCCATTCCTAATTCTTGGCCTACATTTGCGATTTCTTCGATTTTTTCTGCATCAAAATCAAAATAAGTCGCTTCCCAGTTATTGATTAAAATTGGACGTTCTTTGTCACGGTAAGCACCTCTGCATAAACAATTTCTGTATAAATCATGAAACGTTCTCGACATATCCCCTAGTCCCTGGTATGAATAGACCATAACGACTTCTGGAGTTTGGAACGTTTCCTTTGGGCGAAGTTTCCAACTAAAATCAAATGGATTCATTCCCATCGTAACTCTTGTTGTCTGAAATTGATCTACTTCTGCTTGTGCAAGGAAGTTTCCGCTATACACGAGATTAAATGCAAATACTTCTCCAACATCTTCTGTTGCATCCTTCCCTACTAATGCAATAAATGGATTGTGCTGATGACTGCTTGCCCCCCTTGCACTTTCAATCCCTTGAATTCCCGGGCGCAAAGGCTGTCTTTTTATATGACGTTCCTTGCCCCATGCACCATGTAAATGAAGGAAATCATACTTATCTTCTTGAAAGTCAACACAAATACTTAAAGCTCGCAACAGTTTTAAGTTTTTTGTACCAACATTTCTTATTTTTACTGATCGAGTAATAACATTATAATCAGTAAAAACCGTATAACTTAGCAGTACTTCTAATCCTGCAACTTTGTCTTCTAAGGTAATTTCCAATGTTTCTGCTTCTTGTTTTTCCTCTACATATGTGGCAGGTAATCCATCCAATTTTTCTTTTCCGGCTTTTATTATATGTGATTTATAGCGTAGGTCCGTAACTGTAGAGCCATTTTCCAGCTGAATTTGGTATGCTGGTTTTCGAAAATCTGTATTTCCGTATTGTGGATATTCTTGTGGGAATGTATCTAATGAAAAATTTTTGTCCTGCTTATCAGGGTTGCCTGAAAATGCACGACCAATAAATGGAAGTGGTTTACTATTTGAAAAATTCTGTATTTTTCTACCCCAATATAGATGAGCTAAATAATTGTCTTTTATGACTTGCATCACATAACTTGTATTCTTCGCATTTAAGTGAAATATCTTGTTCTTCTCATCAAAGTGAACGGCCATCGTTTCTCCTTCCTTTCACTGATTATTTGATTTTTCTTTTACCATTACATTATATATAAAAATAAGACCAATTCATTATCTATGTAAGTTTTTTTTGAAAACAATTCCAATACCATATTTTTTCCTTTAAAATGATAAGAAACAGGAAAACTTTTCTTTTTATAGTCCATACAAAGGAGACTTATCTATGTCAAATAATTCCTTCTACTTAGGCGTTGATATCGGAACAACTAGTACAAAAGCTGTCCTTTTTGGCGATGCTGGTAAAGTAATTAGTATGCATCATGTGGAATATCCATTATATAGTCCTGCCCCAAGCATTGCCGAACAAGATCCAGAGGAAATCTTTCAGGCGGTTCGTGAAACAATAAAGACTGCCTTAATTAAAAGCAACCTCAATACAGAAGAACTAAAGCTTGTTTCCTTTAGCTCTGCCATGCATAGCGTCATTGCTTTAGATTCAAAAGGAATCCCGTTAACTCGCTGCATTACATGGGCAGACAGCCGTTCGGCTGAGTGGGCAAATAAAATAAAAAAAGAATTAAGCGGCATGGAAATTTATCGTAGATCGGGTACACCGATTCACCCGATGGCACCACTTTCAAAAATAGCATGGCTTCGAACCGATTTTCCTGATATTTTCGCAAAAGCTGCAAAATTTATCGGCATTAAAGAGTACGTTTTCTATAAATTATTTGGCAAATATATTGTGGACCATTCAATTGCATCTGCAACGGGAATGTTTAATCTATCAGAGCTTGCATGGGATAAGGAAGCTCTTGAAATCGCTGGTATTTCTGAAAATCAGCTTTCTGAACCAGTATCAACTACATATTATCTTAAAGGCTTACAAACAAATTATGCAGAAGAATTAGGGATATCTAATAAAACTCCCTTTATTGTTGGTGCCAGTGATGGTGTACTTTCCAATCTTGGAGTTAATGCGATTGATCCAGGTGTAGTTGCTGTCACCATTGGCACTAGCGGAGCAATTCGAACAGTAACAGACAAACCGGTTACCGATCCAAAAGGAAGAATTTTCTGTTACGCCTTAACAGAAAAACATTGGGTAGTTGGCGGACCTGTTAACAATGGAGGCATGACATTCAGATGGGTGCGTGATGAGCTCGCTTCTTCAGAAGTAGAAACAGCAAAACGTCTTGGCATAGATCCTTATCAAGTGTTGACAAAAATTGCTTCACGTGTTTCTCCTGGAGCAAATGGACTTATCTTTCATCCCTATTTAGCTGGTGAAAGAGCGCCATTATGGAATGCGAATGCTAGAGGATCTTTTTTTGGACTTGGGCTGCATCATAAAAAAGAACATATGATTCGCGCCGTTCTAGAAGGGGTTATTTTAAACCTATATACCGTGATGCTTGCATTACAAGAAGTAATTGGGGAGCCAAAACAAATTCAGGCAACAGGTGGTTTCGCCCGCTCTGAATTATGGCGACAAATGATGGCAGATATTTTTAATCAAGAAGTTACCGTTCCTGAAAGCTTTGAAAGCTCATGCTTAGGAGCCATTGTGTTAGGTATGTATGCTTTAGGCGACATTAAAGATTTCTCTATCATGAAAGATTTAGTAGGCAGTACGCATTCTCATAAACCAATAAAAGAAAATGTCGAGATTTATCAAGACTTAACTTCGATTTACATACGAGTATCGCGCCTTCTCGAAAAAGAATATGATCATATAGCTGATTTTCAAAGAAAATGGGTAGAATAAAGAAAAGCGCAGGCGCCTTTCACAGGAGCTTGCTGCTTGATTTAACTGCATCTTTTTTGGGGATTTTTTTCGTAAAATAAACTTTTTGAAATCGCAAAAATATTTGCAAAGTTACTTATTTATACTATAAAAACAAAGGCTGTTTTCTCAAAGTTAGTTGTTTTTCACGTGAAAAAATGGGAGAAGCAGTACTCAGCAGACTGAATACACGTAGACTCCTGTGGGAATGCGAGAAAGACGAGACCCCACAGGAGCGTATGCGACGAGGAGGCTCGACGCTCGCCCACGGAAAGCGAAGTGTATTCAGGCTGTGCGTTTAAAAGCAACAATCTATACGAAAACAGCCAAAAGAAAAATCCAAGAAGAATACGATTCTATCTTGGATTTTTAAGGTAAGAAAGTACAAAATTTTTGATTACTTACTTTCCACCCCATGACCGCCAAACTCATTTCTTAATGAGGCGACGACTTTGCCGGCAAATGTATCCTGCTCTAAGGAACGATAGCGCATCATTAAAGATAATGCAGTTACCGGCATGCATGCTTGCAAGTCTAATGCTGTCTCCACTGTCCATTTCCCCTCGCCAGATGAATGCATGACCCCTTTTATCCCTTCTAATTTTGGATCCTTTGAAAAGGCATTTTCTGTTAATTCCATTAGCCAAGAACGTATCACAGAACCATTATTCCAAACTTTCGCCACACCCTCATTATCATATTCATACTCGCTCTTTTCCAATAATTCAAACCCCTCTGCGATCGCTTGCATCATTCCATACTCTACGCCGTTATGAACCATTTTTAAAAAGTGTCCGCTTCCGCTTTCCCCTGCATACATATATCCTTTATCTACACATAAATCGTTAAAAAGCATTTCCATCGATAAAAAGATTTCTCTGTTACCTCCAACCATCATACAAGCACCATTTCTTGCTCCGCTTGTTCCTCCACTTGTGCCAACGTCTAAAAAGTGAATGCCTGCTTCTCCTAATTCCTGCGCTCTTCGTTTCGAATCTTTATAGTGTGAATTTCCGCCATCAATAATAATGTCTCCTGCTGACAGCAAATCTTTCAATTCATTGATAACCGATTCGGTAATTTCTCCTGCTGGAACCATTACCCAAACAACTTTTGGACTTGGCAGCGCATCTACAAGTTCCACTATCGAGTATGCACCACCGACATCTTCTTTTTTTATTTCATCTACAACGCTTTTATTCACATCAAAAGCTGTTAAAATATACTTATGTGCTACTAAATTCATTCCTAAGTTATATCCCATTTTTCCAAGGCCAATTAAACCAATATGCATCGATTCATTCACTCCTTTTGAAAAATAATTTCACTCCTTACTAATATTATACGAATTTTTTTTCATATATGAAACTTTTATAAAAAATATTTTTTCATATTAATATATGCTATACTACTCTTACATTCAATCGGAAAGGAACGAACATGATGGCACAGAATTGTATTGGAAAAATACGATCTTATTATGCAAGATTAAGTGAAAAAGAGAAAAAAATTGCCGACTATATTTTGCAAAATCCTGAACAAATTATTCATTGTACGATCAATGAATTAGCGGAAGATTTGAATGTTGCAGATGCTACTGTTTTCCGTTTTTGCAAGCGGATCGGATTTAAAGGATTTCAAGCAATGAAAATTGCGCTAGCATCAGAAGTAATTGAACCTATTCAACAAATCCATGAAGAAATAACTGAACAAGACAATGTGAAAACGGTGACCGAAAAAGTTTTTCAATCAAATATTCGTACGTTAGAAAATACGCTGCAAATATTAAACGAGCGTTCTATTCAACAAGCGGTGGATCTTCTAAGCAAGGCGAAGCGAGTAGAATTTTATGGAACTGGCGGTTCTGCAGTAATTGCGATGGATGCTTTTCATAAATTTGTACGAACAGGTATTAAAGCGTTTTCATTTATAGATTCACACTTTCAGTTAATGTCCGCTTCTCAATTATCAAAAAATGATATTGCTGTGATTATTTCACACTCAGGAACGAACAAAGATACATTAAATATATTAAAAACCGCAAAAAAGAATGGCGCAACCACCATTAGCATCACAGGGTATCCGAAATCACCAATTGCTCAAAATGCGGATGTTGCCCTCTTTACAAGCTCAGAGGAAACGGAATATCGTTCGGAGGCGCTTTCTTCCAGAATTGCTCAGTTAAGTTTAATTGATGCTTTATATGTAAATATGATGATATTAAATAAAGAGACTGCCAATAAATCTCTTGATAAAATAAGAACGGCTATTTCGGATACAAGAATGTAGGTGTACCATTAAATGGCACACCTTCTTTTTCTATAAAAACAAATCAATTAACAACGCGCCACCAAAAGCAATAAATGATAAGATTGTTTCTAAAACAGTCCATGTTTTGAAGGTTTCTTCTACCGTCAATCCTAAATATTCTTTCACCATCCAGAAACCAGCATCGTTGACATGGGAGAACATAAGGGATCCTGCACCTGTTGCGATTACCAGCAATTCCAGATTAACGCCAGCCATATTTGCAATAATTGGTGAAACAATTCCGGCAGCTGTTGTGAGAGCAACCGTTGCAGAACCTGTCGCTATCCGGATTAACCCTGCAATTAAAAACGCAAGTAATATTGGAGATAATGATAAACTTTCCGACATATGGCCAATCGTTGTTCCCACACCACTATCAATCAACACTTGCTTAAATGCTCCTCCAGCTCCAATAATTAATACTATAGAACCAACAGGCAAAATACATTCTTCGGTAAATTTTTTCAGTTTATCTTTATCCATCCCTTGACGGAAACCAAGGAAATAATAGGCTGAAAAACAAGCAATCAATAAAGAAATAAGCGGACTGCCTATAAAAGCTAACGCGCCTTTAAATGATATCGGCAAAAAATCTAAATAAGGTGCAGCAGTTCCTATTACCATTAAAATAACCGGCAGCAAAATCGATAAGAAAGAAATTCCGACACTCGGTAAAGCCGATTTATCCTTTTCTTCCATACGAATTAAACTTGGTTCTCCTTTTGGAACAATACGTTTATTCATCCATTTAGCAAACAATGGACCTCCGATGATTCCAGCCGGAAGCGCTATTATTAAGGAATACAATAGTACAGTTCCTAAATTAGCTCCATAAATACCAATTGCAGCAATTGCACCAGGGTGTGGAGGTACAAGTCCATGAACGATTGATAATCCGGCAATTGCAGGAAGCGCAATTAATAATATATTTTTCTTTGTCGCTTTATGAATCGAGATAACTAATGGCAATAAAATTAATATTCCTACTTCAAAAAAAACGGGTATACCGATAATAAATCCTGAAAAAAACATAGCCCAAGGCAGTTTTTTTTCTCCGAAAACCCTTACAAAATAATGAGCAATCTGCAACCCGGCTCCCGATTCTGAAAGCAGTTTTCCAAGAATGGTACCAAGTGCAAGAATTCCAACTAAATGGCCTAAAACACCACCTACTCCTGTTTCATAAGCGCCTACAATTTTATCCCAAGATAAACCGGATAAGATAGCTAAAAACATACTTGCTACTGTTAAACTAATAAATGCATGCCACTTAAACCATGAAACACCTAATATAACAATAACAATGGAAATAAACGTAACAATCAATAAATACGCATCCATGAAACTACCACCCTTGTAAGTTAGTAAATTACAACACACGATTTGAAAACGTTTTATTTCTTTATCATTATTATATGAAAAAACTTTCTTAAGTTAATACAGTTTGAAGAAAAAATTTTTATTTTCCTTCTTTTCTACTATTTCTACTATATATGAATTAGCAAAAAAAACCAACTATAAGAGTTCCTTCTCTCTACAGTTGGTTTTTTTTGCTAAAATATTAATCACTTTAGTGGTTTTTTTCGAATATACATTCAATTAGAATCATATCGGAGGAACGAGTGGATTAATATTTGCACTAAAAAGTAAAAGCTACTCTGACTTGCTGCTTCGCTGTCAGCCATCTCCTTCATTAAAATTCAATCCCTAACACAGCTGGAATTCCTTCATCATAATAATGCTTTACTGCCTTCATTTCCGTTACTAAATCAGCACAATCAATTAATTCTTCTTTTGCTGAACGCCCTGTTACAATCAAATGCATGTGTTCTGGACGATTATGAATTAAATGTAATACCTCTTCTAAAGGAAGGACATCCTCAATCGGGAATTTTGTAATTGCCAGCGCATTGTTAAGCTCATCTAGAATCACAACATCATATTGATTGGACAATACTTTTGCCTTTGTAAACGCCCATGCAGCCTTCAACGCCTCCCGATGCTCTTCTGGAGTCTTCGTCCAAGTAAAACCAATTCCTTTTTGATGGATTTCTATGCCTAGTTTCTCAAACGTAATTTTTTCTCCATATGTTCTTTGCGGCGATTTAATGAATTGAATCATTAATACTCGTTTTCCACGTCCAGCTGCACGCACTGCAAGACCGAGGGCTGCTGTCGTTTTCCCTTTTCCATCACCTGTATACAATAGCATTAGTCCGCGCTTTTTTCTTTTTTCTGCTGCTGTTTCCATACTATTAGCCCTCGTTTACATCCAGACTGTTTTTTCTTCAAAAGATGTTCTTGCTGGTGTCTTCATCTTTTTTAATGACTCGTCATTCGGATAGCCGATAAATACAGTTCCGATAATTTTTTTATTTTCAGGTGAACCGATAAACTCATACATACGTTCATCGTGAACGAGTCCAACACCTCTTGTACGCCATACGAATCCTAACCCTAATTCTTCAGCAGCAAGCCACATAGAGTGAATAGCACAACATACTGCGTATTCATTATCCTGAGAAGCTTCTTTATCTCCTGGGACTATATCCGCTGTTACTACAATGTGAGCAGGCGTATTTCTCATCACTTTTAAAGAGCTCTCCACTAAATTTGGCTTCGTTGGAAATCGCTCCTGTAAGTAAACAGTTGCTATCTCTTCGTAACGCTTTTTTGCCTCACCCTTTATGACATAAAAGCTCCACGGTTCTCTCATTCGATCGTTCGGCGCCCATGTAGCAGCTTCCAGAAGTACTTTAATTTTTTCGTCCTCTACCTCGCAGGCAGTATAATCACGAATAGCTCTTCTTTTTTTTAGCTCTGTTATAATTGACATATTGATCACTCCCTATAATGATTGTGCTTCCAATTCTTCAAACCATTTAATTTTATTACGTAATTGAACGACTTCACCGACAAGAACGATCGCAGGATGTGTAATTTGTGCATCTGCTGCCACCTTTTCAATAGTAGTTAAATCACCAGTTACCGTCTTCTGTTTTTCTGTTGTCCCCCACTGAATAAGCGCAACTGGAGTATGAGGATTCTTTCCATGCTCAATCAATCGACTGCATATATTGCTTAAATTGCCAACACCCATGTAAAAAGCAATCGTATCGATGCCTTGCGCAAGCGCAGACCAGTTAATATGATCTTCATCTTTTTCAGCACGGCCATGACCCGTTACAATCGCGAAGGAAGAAGCGTAATCGCGATGTGTCACCGGAATACCAGCATAAGCAGGTGCCGCAATTCCTGATGTGATGCCTGGTACGATTTCATACGGAATACCATGCTCTGCTAATACTTCCGCTTCTTCGCCGACACGACCGAACACACAAGGGTCCCCGCCTTTTAGACGGACTACTGTCTTTCCTTTAGATGCTTTTTCAACTAAAAGCTCATGAATCTGTTCTTGAATTAATTGATGCTTCCCTGGAAGTTTCCCACAAAAAATAAGCTCGACTTCAGCCTTTGCATACTGTAAGAGAGCTTCATTAGCTAAGCGATCATATAAAATAACGTCAGCCTTTTGGATACACTCCATCCCATGCACTGTAATAAGTTTAGGATCTCCAGGTCCCGCGCCAACTAAATATACTTTTCCTTTTGCCACAACCAACCCACTTCTTTCTTTATGTTTATACAATTATTTTTTAATAGGTAAAACCTTCAATCCATCAAGTTAAGCATTTTATTATATTTGCGGGATTCCTTCTCCATATCACGGAATTATCAAATTTATCGCGGGATTCCCTCTTCTTACCGCGGAATTATTAAAATTATCGCGGGATTCCTTCTCCCTACCGCGGAATTATCAAATTTATCGCGGGATTCTTCTTCGTACCGCGGAATTATCAAAATTATCACGGGATTCCTTCTCCCTACCACGGAATTATCAAAATTATCGCAGGATTCTTTCTCACTATCGCGGAATTATCCATTTTTTCATTAGATTGATAGCTTTTGGGTCACAATCCACCTGATTTCCTGTTATTTCAGCTTGCTGAAACGAGTTCACTCATTATTTGAGATGCCTGCTGAATGAAAAGTTGCCATTTCCCGTACCATTAAAGCTGCTGACTGTACAATTGGAAAAGCAATGGCTGCTCCGCTTCCTTCTCCTAAACGCAGCCCTAAATCGAGAATAGGCTTCTTTCCTAATAGCTCAATTGCGATATTATGCCCCATTTCAACAGAACGATGCCCGACAATCATATATTCACTTGCTAAGCTGCAAATCTCTTTTGTAAGCAATGCTGCAACTGTACAAATAAATCCGTCAACGAGAATGGGAATGCGGTGTGCAGCTCCTGCCAACATCGCACCAGTCATCGCTGCAATCTCTAATCCGCCAACCTTCGCCAATACATCAATTGGATCATTGCGATCAGGCATTCGCGCTGCTATTGCACGAGAAATAACCGTTTGTTTATGCTGCACTTTCTCAGCTGCTATTCCTGTTCCTTGACCAACTAGTTTATCTATATTTTTACCGCTTAGAACAGCTAAAATGGCGCTGCTTGCCGTTGTATTTCCAATGCCCATTTCACCAAGAATTAAGCATTTTACACCTTGTTTAATCATCGCTTCAGCGCGTTCGCATCCGACTGCTATCGCTTTCTCTGCTTCTTCTCTTGTCATGGCATCCTGCTCACAAAAGTTTTCTGTACCATAACGTACTTTACGCTGGATCACACCATCAGCATCAATGTTTGCTGCAACCCCTACATCAACGATTTCAAACGCAGCACCTATTTGCTTGCTGAATACATTAATTGCGGCACCCCCTTGTAAAAAGTTCAGCACCATTTGCGCCGTTACTTCCTGTGGAAAAGCGGATACACCTTCCTTCACAACACCATGGTCGGCTGCAAACACGATAACCCCAGGCGGTGTAACAACTGGAAACGCCTCAGACGTTATTTCAGCAAGCTGAACGGCCATTTCCTCCAGCCTTCCAAGACTTCCAGGAGGCTTTGTTAATGTATCAATATATCGTTGTACTTGCTTTCCCATCTCTTTATCAACAGGCTGAATCTGCTCTAATATACGAATCACGGTTTAATCCCCTTTTTCTGAAATTCTTCCATTTTTTGCTCGATGAAATCCATTTTGACATGCTGTCTCACATGATCAGCTAAGCGGTCGAATGCGCCTTCACGCAATTGATTAAAGGAAACACGATTGTTTATCGGATTTAACCCTTTCTTTTCTCGAATAGCATTCAATATTGTTTCCCGGAAAACATCGTTATGAAAAATCCCATGAAAATACGTCCCAATTATTTGCTCATCCTTACTTTTACATCCATCTTTCCGATTGGCTGCTTCAATAAGCGCATCATACTCTCCATCCAAATGGGTTTCCCCCATATGAATCTCATAACCTTTCACATCAAATGTTTGCCCGTGAAACGTTAATTGGCCTTCTGACAATTCTGTTGTTTTCTCTTTCGTAATAGTCGTATGCAGCGGGAGAAAACGTAGTCCTTTCATATGTTCAAGAGGAGATTCGATAGAAAATGGATCGCTAATATCACACCCAAGCATTTGATATCCACCGCAAATTCCAAAAATAAGCGACTGATTATTATCATGTAATTTCTGCAGCTTCTCCCCAATGCCACTTTCCTTTACAAACATTAAATCCTCTATCGTATTTTTACTTCCAGGCAAAATAACAAGATCTGGCTCTTGTAATTGATCCGCTCTCGTAATAAAACGGACATGACAATCAGGTTCTACAAAAAAAGGATCCACATCTGTAAAATTAGAAATCTTAGGATATTGAATAACTGCAATATCTAATTCTTTTTCACTATTTTTCACAGCTGTATATTGATTTAATATGACGGAGTCTTCTGCATCAATATTTAAATGTGGCATATATGGAATGACTCCTAGTACAGGTTTTCCTGTATACTCCTCAAACCACTTTAATCCTGGTTCCAGCAAACCTACATCACCGCGAAACTTATTTATGATGACACCAATGACGCGGTCCCTGTCCTCAGGATCCAGCAGCTGAAGGGTTCCTACTAAGCTGGCAAATACGCCTCCCTTTTCAATATCACCAATAAGAACAACGGGAGCGTCTGCCATCCTAGCAACACGCATATTCACTAGTTCACGGTCATTTAAATTAATTTCTGCTGGACTGCCAGCTCCTTCAATGACAATACGTTCACTTGTATTAGAAAGAAACGCTAAGGACTCTTCAATTAATTGCAGGCCTGTATCGAAAAATTCCTTTCTATATGCACTTGCTTCCATATTTTTGTACGGTTTTCCATGCACGACAATTTGTGATTCATTGTGACGGGTTGGTTTGATTAAAATAGGATTCATATTTGTTGTTGCACTAATGCCAGCTGCCTCCGCTTGAACCCCCTGTGCTCTTCCAATTTCCTTCCCGTCGACTGTGATATAGGAATTTAACGCCATGTTTTGTGATTTGAATGGAACTGTTTTGAATCCATCTTGAGTAAACATACGGCAAAATGCCGTAACAATCACACTTTTACCTGCGTCAGAGTGCGTCCCTTGAAACATAATAGGAAGAGCTTTAGCCATATGCTTTAATCTCCTTACATTGATTCATCCAATTCTTCACCATCTCTTGACAGGAACCAAAATGGAAATGAGTATATCCAGCTACAAGATTTCCTTTCATATACCCCTCTTGCTTGATGCCACGCATCCCTTTTGTTTGATATGCATAGGGAACCTCACCTTTTGGATGGAAGGTAGAATAGTGGAATTCATGTCCTTTCGCTTTTACATTTCCATGAAACAAAAAGTTTCCTTCTTCCCCTGTTACCTCACGATACCCCAATGCAGCGAGCTTCGTTTGCATTTTCACTTCTCCAGGAATGACACCGACCATTTCATACTTTTCTCCGTCTGTCGTTTCAATTGCATCTGTTAAAAACATAAATCCACCGCATTCCGCTAAAGTCGGCAGACCATTTTCAATTGCTGTTTGAATCGATTGTTTGACTGCAATTTGCTGAGACAATTCCTTCGCGAATTCCTCAGGGAAGCCGCCGCCAATGTATAATCCAGCAACATCATTTGGAAGGATTTCACCTTTCAATGGAGAAAACTCCACTAACTCTGCTCCGTGTGCCTTTAGCAGGTCAAGATTCTCTTGATAATAAAAGTTAAAAGCTGCATCTCTAGCAACAGCGATACGAACAGTTTGGTTTTCTTTATTCTTAAACTGTGATTCTACTATTTCAAGTTCTGGAGCTTGTGCCAGCTCATATAATTGCTCTACGTCTATCGTTTCAAGAACCAATTCGCCAAGCTGAACAAAAAATGAATCGAGTTCACCACGTTCTACTGATGGAACTAATCCTAAATGACGCTCTGGAATAGCAACATCTTGATTTCGTTTCAAATAACCGATAACAGGGATGTTGCACTCCTGTTCTATCGCTGTTTTTACAATCTTAAAATGACCTTCGCTGCCAATACGATTCGCAATGACACCAACTATATTCGCTTCCTCTAGAAAAGCTTGAAATCCCTTTACAATTGCAGCGGCACTGCGGGCCATGCTGGCACAATTTACGACAAGCACAACAGGGCTCTTTGTAATGATGCTAATTTCTGCTGTTGTCCCATCATTATTGGTTGGATTTTTCCCGTCAAAAAACCCCATAACCCCTTCAATAATAGAAATATCAGCTCCTTTACTGCCTAAACATGCAATTTCTTTGACCATATCATGGTTTAACATCCAGCTATCCAAATTTCGTGACGTTCTTCCTGTAACAGCAGTATGATAAGTGGGATCAATATAATCTGGTCCACATTTAAATCCTTGCACAGTATATCCCTTTTTTTGCAATGCCGACATAATTCCGATTGTGAGTGTCGTTTTCCCGACACCGCTTCCCGTACCTGCAATAACTAGTCTGCGGCTTGACATCTTTTTTCCTCCCTCCACAATTTAGTTAATACGGTATTACTGCTACCGAAATCGTTACATTTCCGGATTTTTTCTTAACTAGCTCCAATGATTCGGCTCCACTGTATAATAATGCAGCTGGCTCACTTACGCCATAAGCGCCTGTATATTTATAAACCGTTTCAGATGGACTCTCTATGTTGATTGTATTTAACTCGTCAGGAGTATAATAGACAAACTCCCAGCCATTTTTTTGGACTACTTCAAGCAAGCCTTCTTCATCCTTTTTTAAATCAATGGTACACAGTGCTTTTACACTTTTGGATGAAAAATGGAGCTCCTTTAATGTTTCATGGATGACAGCCTCAATCTCCTCAGCAGACGTGCCTCGGTTGCAGCCCATGCCAAGTACAATCACTTTAGGACGGTATAAAACACCATTATGTAAAATCTCAGTTTCTTCTTCTGTTAAGTTTCGATGCGTGACAACGAGCGCAGCAGAATAAGCAGCTTCCAGCGCTTCTGAAACAGAGCTATACACTTTAATATTTTCGGGAATAGGACGATTGTAATGCCACCATTCCTTTTCTCCAGACTCCTGCACGACGGCAATTTGCTCTTCGTTCACAACTGCTGCACTGACAGGAGTCAACTTTTCGGCTGACTCCCATGTCCAGCCGAACCGCTTTCCAAACAAGTCGACAGGAATGGTTTGTTGAACATCTGAAGCAGTTGTGATAACTGGACGAGCGCCCAATGCAGCAGCTACTTCTTTTGTCAGTTCATTCGCTCCGCCGAGATGCCCAGACAATACACTAATGACATGCTCTCCTTTATCATCAATGACAACAACGGCTGGATCTGTTTTCTTATCCTTTAATATAGGGGCAATCATTCGGACAACTGCACCAAGTGAAATGATAATAATAAGCCCTTGGTAAGATTGGAAAAGAGCAGGAAGCAGCAAACGGACGCTACCTGTAAACATTTGAATGCCTCTCGTCTGCTCGTCTCCTTTTTCAAATTTGCTCATATAATACACATCGCTGTTTTGAAACGAACGTCCGAGATTTCTCGCGATATCGACCCCGTGCTTCGTAATGGCAACAACTGCATAATCCCCCTTCTGGATAACCGGAGGGATTTGTCCTTCCTGCAATGCTATACTCACTCTTTCACCCCCCGGCGGAATCCGTGAGTAAATGTTTTATCATAAAGCTTTGAACGATAATCTTTATCATGTATTTTTTCATCAAGTGCCCAGCCTGCCAAAATCATCGCTTGCTTGCGAATGCCATTTTTCCGCATATCTTCATCTAAATGTTCAAGCGTAGACCGGACAATTTTTTGATCAGGCCACGATGCTTTATAAACTACAACAACAGGCGTATCGTTGCTCCATCCCGCACTTATAAGCTCCTTCACAACCTTTTTCGTTAATGTGGCACTTAGAAAAAGGGCAATGGTACAATGGTGTTTCGCTAAATCCTGCAGTTTTTCAAATTCTGGAACCGGCGTTCTTCCCTCAGCCCTTGTCAAAATAACTGTTTGTGTTAAATCAGGAATGGTAAGTTCTGCCTGCGCTGCTGCCGCTGATGCAAATACAGAGCTGACGCCCGGCACGATCTCCACGCCAATTCCTTCCTTTTTCAAAAGGACCATTTGTTCCATAATTGCCCCGTACACAGCAGGATCTCCTGTATGGACACGAACAACCTTTTTCCCTTCACGGATTCGCTCCACCATAACAGCTACCATTTCTTCTAAATGCATGCCTGCCGTTTTCATCACTTCTGCTGTTGGTTTTGCTTTTGCGATCAATTCTTCATTCACAAGAGAATCGGCATAAAGTACCACATCAGCTTCCTGAAGATGCTTTAAACCTTTTACTGTAATTAAATCCGGGTCTCCAGGTCCTGCTCCAATTATGTATAGCTTCATTTTCTCACCACCATTAAGGATAAATATTCAAGTTCTGCTCCTTCAAGCTCATCTAATTTCCAAACAATCTCTTCGTCCGATGTAACCTTTGTTACGACTGATGCTTTATGTAATAAATCTAATTCTCGTAAAATTTGAATCATCAAATCAATCACTTTTGCCACTTTTATAAAAACAATGCAATCATGGTCTTCAATCGCTTTTTTCATTGTTTCATAGTCATCTCGCGCCGGAATAATGGCCACATGCTCATCACCATCTGCCAGTGGAATGCCAAGTCTTGCAGCAGCTCCGTTCATAGATGAAATACCTGGTACTACTTCAATTGGCACTTCTGGATAACGTTCCTTCATAAGGCGCATCATATGTATAAACGTACTGTAAAGAAGTGGATCGCCTTCTGTAACGAATGCAACATCCTTGCCTTCTCGAAGCTTCTCCCAGATGCTTTCAACCGTTTCGCTCCATTTTCTTTCTAAAATTCCTGTATCTTTTGTCATCGGAAAAACAAGTCCAAGCATTTCCTTTTCATTTGGCTGAAAATATACTTCTATGATCTTTTGGGCATAGCTTTTGCTTCCTCTTTGCTTTTTCGGATAAGCAATAACCGGTGATTCTTTTAACTTTCGAAATGCTTTTACTGTGATTAATTCTGGATCCCCAGGTCCAACCCCTAGGCCATATAGTGTTCCAAGCATGCTTATGCTCCTCCCTGTCGCTCTGCAGCAATAATATAAATAGGATTTAATGCATCAAAACGTGTCAAATTCAAAATTGGTTTGCTTCTTGAAATTTGAGCAAGTGTAATCTCTGTATTAAACCCTTGCTTTTTGAATACCGCTGCAGCTTCTGCTAAATTTTCAATGGTGACTGCATTTAATACAATCCGGCCTTTATCTTTTAAACGGCTGCAGCAAATAGATAAAATTTCATCCATTCCACCTGCCGTACCTCCGATAAACACCGCATCGGGATCTGGAAATTCATCCAGCTTCTCTGGTGCTTTGCCATGCACTACCGTTGCATCCACACGAAATTTGGCCAAGTTTTGTTGACAATTTTCCAAGTCGGCTTCATTTTTTTCAATCGCAAATATTTGCCCTTCTCGAGCAATCTTTGCCGCTTCAATCGCTACAGATCCTGTACATGTCCCAATATCCCAAACTATACTGTTTTCTTTTAAACGCAATGCACTGATGCTTAAAGTTCGAATCTCTTTTTTTGTAATCAGCCCTTTATCAGGCTTTCTTTGAATGAATTCTTCGTCATCAATGCCAATCGACCATGACGGCCCTTCTGCGTTTTTCTTTAATACGAGAACATTCAACGGTGAAAATTCAACACCCTTCATGTCTTCAAGATTAAACCATCTGCATCTTTCATTTTCTCCGCCCAAATTCTCTCCAACAAATGCCTTGAATTCAGTCATACCAAAAGACAACAAATAGTCCGCAATTTTATTTGGTGAATTTTCTACATCTGTCAAAATGGCTACTTTTTCTTTGCCATCAATGCGCTGTGCCAATCCCTTCATACTTCTTCCATGAACGCTTGTGAAATACGCATCCTGCCACCGTTCTCCCATTTTGGCAAAAGCAAGCTGTACTGAACTTAAATAAGGGTAAATTTCAATACTCATCTTGCTCGATAAATAGCTTCCGATTCCGTAAAATAACGGATCTCCTGATGCTAAAATAACAACGCTTCTCGTCTCAGACTGAAGGAGCTCCACAAGTGAAGTGAGCCCCCCTTCAATGACAACCTTGTCTCCTTCGTAATCGGCAAAAAAAGAAAGCTGCCGCCTGCCGCCTACTAATACTTCACTTTCATCAATCCACTTTTCATACATTGGCAGCAGACTTTGTTTCCCTTCATCACCAATTCCAATCATTTTAATAGACTTCACCACTTTGCACCGCCGTTCCTAAAAACTCTCCCTTCATTGTATATAGGGAGGTATCTACTTCCATGCCGCCTCCTGTCTCTTTTAAAGCAGAAAGACAGCAATACTTGCAAAGCGTCTCAAAAAATTGCAAATGGCCATTTGCTGTCATCATGTCGCCAACCTGTGATGCTGTGTTGGCATTTTTAATTTCTTCCACTAGTGCAGAAGATGCTCCCGCTTCGCTGGCTGCTTTCGCCAAAAAATGAAAATCAACAGGAGCACTTTTGGAATGAACCATCATGACACCTTGTGCAACCTTTGAAAATTTCCCCATCATACCAACCATGGAAACTCTTTTAACACCTTGCTTTTTGCATTGCTTCAATGTAAACCCAACAAAATCTCCCATCTCGATAAATGCTTCTTGCGGCAACTCTGGATATTGCTCCATCGCATATTTTTCACTTCGCCCGCCTGTTGTAATGACAATATGGTCGCAATGACTTGCCCGTGCTACGCTAATAGCCTGAACGATGCTGGCTTTATATGCAGATGTAGAAAAGGGAACAACGATTCCCCTTGTACCTAAGATTGAAATACCGCCAATAATACCTAAACGTCCATTTAATGTCTTTTTGGCTATTTCTTCGCCGTCTGGCACAGAGATGACAATTTTAATTCCGCGGTTAATGTCATATTCCTTTAATACCTCTTCGGCTGCCTCTCTTATCATCCTACGGGGCACCGGATTAATCGCTGCCTCACCTACTTCAACCGGCAATCCTTCTTTCGTTACACGCCCAACACCTTTACCACCGTCTATCACAATACCTGTGTTATCAGACCAGGAAACAGCAGAAATAATTAATGCTCCATGTGTTGCATCCGGATCATCTCCAGCATCTTTAATGATGCTCGCCGTCCCTGTATCAGTTGTGAACTCACAACTTTCTATCTGAAAAGTGGCAAAGCGCTTAACCGGCAAATAAATCGTTGCTTCGGTTTGCGCTTCATTTGTAATTAATGCTGTTAACGCTGCCTTTGTAGCTGCAGTTGCACACGAGCCTGTTGTATACCCTTCACGTAGCTTGCTTTTATCTTTTGGTAGTTCTTTCATGTTTCTTATTCCTTGTCTGCAAGAATAGAAATGGCATTCAATGCTGCAACTGTGACGGTACTCCCGCCTTTTCTTCCAATATTCGTAATAAACGGAATATCAAGTTTCGCCAGCTCTTCCTTGGACTCTGCAGCAGAAACGAATCCTACCGGCAGTCCGATGACAAGACCAGGCTTAGCCTCTCCTTCCTTAATAAGACGAATTAGTTCAAGCAACGCTGTCGGCGCATTACCAATTGCAAAAATACCGCCATCCGCTTCTTTTATCGCTTTTCTCATCGAAATAATTGCACGTGTTGTATTTAACCTCTTTGCTTCTTCCATCACATCCGGATCAGAGATGTATACTTTAATTTCTCCGCCGAACTTTTCAATTCTTTGTTTGTTTGCTCCAACTTGAACCATCTGAACATCTGCTACGACTTTCTTCCCGCTTCGAATCGCACGAATTCCGGCTTGGATTGCATCTGGATGAAACAGCATACTGTGTCCTAGTTCAAAATCGGCTGATGCGTGAATGACACGCTGCACAATCGGATATTGTTCATCTGTAAAAGAATGCGGTCCAACTTCCTCATCAATCATTTCAAAACTTTTTCCTTCAATTTGCTGTGGCTGCACGGTAATAGGTTTAAATTCTGTTTTAAAATCCATCCATTCCAACTCCTTATCGAATAATTTTTTCTTTTTCTGCTGTAAGTGGCAGTATTTCACTTATGGCTTGAATAACATCAGAAAACTGAGAATAAACATGCCCATAATCAATTCTCGGACGCCTGATCATGATAATCTCGATGCCAAGCTCTTTCGCCGCCTCTACTTTTTGATCAACCGAACCGACTTTCCCACTTTCTTTCGTCACCATCACATTTACTCCATATTGTTTATAAAGAGCCTGATCAAATTCCTTTGTAAAAGGACCTTGAATCGCTATAATATTTTTTTGCAGAAGCCCAAGCTTCGTACATTTTTCCATATTTTCAGCGATTGGAAGCATACGAGCAATCAGACGTATATCCGGAACTTCCAACAGCTTCTTCGTAAACACTTGAAGTGTTTTGCTTCCTGTTGTCAGCATCACAACTCCTTTTTTCGTTGCTGCCAATGACGCCGCTTCTTCGTAATCGTCGACAACAGACATTTTTTCATACGCAAATGTCTGTGATTCACGTTCATATCGAATGTACGGAACCTCTGCTTGTTTTGCAGCACTTATTGCATTTTTGGAAGCTTCTTCTGCAAAAGGATGGCTTGCATCAACAACAGCTTGTACGCCTTTTGCTTTTATTAAGCTCATCATTTCTACATCTGTCAGCCTTCCTGTCAGCACGTCGATTCCAGACCGTTTCATTTCGGCTTCTGCACTTTCCGTAACAACGGTTGTAAGAATGTTATATCCCACTTCCTTCATTCTAATTGCCAACATACGAGCATCACTCGTCCCAGCCAACATTAATATCATGTTGTATCTCCTGCCTTTTGCACCGCATGTTCATGACTATGATGGTGATGATGATGGTGATCGTGATCATGGTCGTGGTCATGATGATGGTGGTGATGAACATGCTCCATTACACCAAGGCGATATTGACATGTGTCACAATTCATTTTCACTTCGTCTTGAAGTGCTTCTTCGGCACGGTCCTTTAATATAGTTTGCAATTTAGGATGGAATCCAAAATAGTCTGCCAACTTAAATTCAACAGCCGGGTATTGAGTTTCATATTGAACTACCATATCCTCCAAACGTTTAATTAAGATGCCTGTGAATAAAAAGTAAGGTAAAATAATCACTTTTTTCGCTCCAAGCTTTATACAGCGATCTATTCCTTCATCTACAAGCGGATTTGTAACCCCCATAAAAGCTGGCTCAACAATCTTATAATTTGTTTTCTCCCATAGTAATCTTGCAATCTTATACAAATCGCTATTTGCATCTGGATCGCTCCCGCCGCGCCCAGTCAGCAAGATTGCTGTATCAGAAGCAGGGTTATCCAAATCCTCCCCGGTTTCTGCTAATCTCGTTGTTAAAATCTCGAAGGTTGCTTCATGAACACCAATTGGTCTTCCATATGTAAGCTGCACATGCGGATACTTTTCCTTTGCTTCGTCAATTGCTGCTGGAATGTGAATTTTTGAGTGTCCAGCAGGCAAGAGCATAATTGGAATTACGACAATGTCATTAGCTCCCTTTTCTACGCAAATATCAATCCCCTGATTCACGTTTGGCCTTTCAAACTCTAAGAAACACGTTTCTATTAATAATGATTGATCCCAATCTGCTTTCATATTTTCAATAAATTGCACAACTTGGCTATTCCCCTCAGGATCTCTACTCCCATGTCCTACAAACAAAATTGCTCTCATCTTGTTTCCCCCTTTGTTTAACTTTAATTATTTCTTAATCACCGCACGGCGCTTCTGCAACCTGCATTTTTGGTGTAATATCTTGATATTGGAATCCTTGTATGTTCTTTATTCGTTTAAAAAATTTATGGAAACGCTCATTCGGGTGCGCTTTCTCTTTATATTCTTGTATAACGGCTTCTACTATTCTCACAATTTCATCAGGTGAAATGCCTTCCGCAACAATTTGACCAGAGTGTGCATTTCTTCCAACTGTCTTTGCACCTAAAAATAAATCAAACGCACCTTTACGATACACAATGCCAATATCCTCTTTTACTGCACCGTAACATGCCATACCGCAGCCATTAAAACCAAGCTTCAGTTCTTTTGGCAGCTGCATTCCCCCAAGCTTTTGCTGCAATGCTTCTGCATGTGGGATAGAATCACTTTTCTCACCATCACAAAAATCACATGCTTTTACTGTCAGGACATCTCCTACTGGAGAAAGCAGAAAATTAGCAGCCGTTAATTTCTCTGTAATTTCAGCTGGATTGGCAGTTGGAATTTGGAGCTTTATATGATGATCCTGTGTATACTCCATTACACCCTCTTCTCCAACAATATCAGCAAGTACAATCAGCTGCTTTGGCGTGAATTTTTTATTGACAACACCAGGGCTAACTGCAAGTTCAAAAATAGATTGGATAGGCTGATGGACGTATTCGCTTTTGAAAGAATCCTTCTCTTCCCCTAAAATCGCTTTTAATGCCTGTTCTGCTACTTCTTTTGATGAGGCTTTTACTTCTGCAACTGCAACAGCCGCTTCACTCTTTGCTGCCGTTTCCACTTGGTCAAGCGCCCACGGCTCTGCTTCTTTTCGCAAGCGTTGATGCGGTTTTAATGGCTGTTCTGTTTGATTCAGCGTATATTTCTTTTGATATCCACGTGGTGTAATCATCAAATCATCATAAAAAAAGGTAGACGAATTTCCGATAATAACGGTTGTCAACATCCCGATTTCATGATCAAGCATTTCCTTTAGGTTGGTCATGACAATACTTTGGCGGTCACGATACGCACTTTTTACTAACCCTACTGGTGTATCAGGAGAACGATACTTTAATAAAATTCTTTGCGCTTCCGCAATCTGTCTCGTTCTTCTGCCGCTTTTTGGATTATATAAAGCGATGACAAAGTCAGCCTGAGCAGCAGCATAAATTCTCTTTTCGATTAAACTCCAAGGTGTTAAATGATCACTTAAGCTGATTGTACAAGCATCATGCATAATAGGAGCTCCTAATAAAGAGGCACAAGAGTTAATCGCAGAAATGCCCGGAACAATCTCTACTTCTACTCCTGTTTCTTTTCTCCATCCTTGTTCAATCAGAACTTCATAAACAAGGCCTGCCATTCCATAAACACCTGCATCACCACTGGAAATAACAGCAACCTTTTTTCCTTGCTCCGCTTGTTTTACAGCTTCCTGCGCCCTGGTTACCTCTTCTGTCATTCCCGTACTGACAAGCTCTTGCCCTGTTAATAACCCCGCAATTAATTCAACATATGTTTTATAGCCAATGACTACATCGCTTTCTTGTATCGCTTCTCTTGCCCGATCCGTGATATGCTCAAAGCTTCCTGGACCGAAGCCAATTACAAGTAGTTTTCCCTTCATCATCATGCTCCTCCTTGCCAATATTCAAACATCATATACTCCTGTTATAGAGCCCTATGTTAAGTAAAATTTTCTTCTCTCTAAAATAAAAAAGCACTCCTACCAAAGCAGGAGTGCAGAATAAATACACACAAAACGATGCGTTTTGCATTCAACAGCACTTCCTCCTATATCCCGTAGGTTAATGAAGTCTTTAGATAAGGCAGGTCTCCTGACTTAAAATCTACATTCCATTGCGTCTTCCCAAACATTTTCAGTGACACTTGCAATGAAACTCCTTATTACAGTGGCGGGTACCGTGACGGATTTTCACCGTTCTTCCCTTTTAACGCAATTTTTGCGCACCTTGTCTAAAGCATTATGTAGTTGTATTCGTATCTCATAAATCGTTTCATTTTCTGTATTACAAAACTTGTTGCCTTCTATTCTTTAATACTACTTTAAAGTAACTTTTCTTAAATGTCCATTAATCAAACAAATAATCCATTCTATTGTTTCTTCTAAAAAAATAAAGTGCCCCTGTTAACACCATTAAAATAGAAAAATCCGTTAAATAATTTCTACTACGTTTATAGTGTTTATTCTATCAATTGTAAGCAAAAAAAGAAATCCTAAAAATGATGTCTATATCTTGATAAAGTAAAATTACAATTGACTATTCTAAATTAATCTATTATTCTTAACTGGCTTTAACTTAATGATATTACCCTATTTTTTCTTACACTAGCATTATGCAGCTTCTTCCTAAATATTTGCGTTGGACTTGGAAAAGAGATAAAATTACATAAATCGTAACCATTACGCTTTAAAAGGAAGAATGAAGCAAGACAAAGAAATAAAACTATTAACTATTTTAAATCGTGATGACTTTATTTTATTTGGAGGGAAATATTTATGGCGACATGGGACTTAAGCAATACGAAGCATCATATCCTTATCTGCAACGGCAGCAGCTGTAATCGGGCCGGAGCAGAGGAGCTGACACAAGCGATTCGGAAAGAAATCTTAGACCGAGAACTTGACGATGCGCTTCACACGACACGTACACGATGTAATGGAAGATGTCATGATAAATGTGTTGTTATCGACTATCCGAAAGGAACATGGTATCAAGATTTAAAACCTGAGGATGCCCCCCTCTTTGTTGACTCGCTTCTTGTCAATGAAGATTTTACAGAAAAAGTAAGCCATACGTTTAATGGTGAAGGGTTTGATCGTGAACCTGAAGTCATCACAGGGGTTTTTAAAGACACAGAAAAGGTGAAAAAAGTATCTAAAACACTATAAATAGTGATACTAAAATAATAGCAAAACAAAAAACCAATTGTAGACAGGTTCCTTTTTCTCTACAATTGGTTTTTATTCTAATATAATGAATTTCTCTCTACTTTTTTCACATTAACTTTTCCTGAAAAAAAGGTTGCGCCTCCACCCATATCAGCGATCCGATCAGGTGTAAGACTGTTCACTAACTGCTTCTTATCTTTTTCATCTGCCCACAAGCCTTGCGATACTACAACTCCAGACAAAACATTTTCACCTACAGATGCAATAATTTCACATTCTCCTCGTTCATTCCACACTTTAACAAGATCCCCATTTTCAATGCCATTTTCTTTCGCATCTAGAACGTTCATAAAAAGCTTTGGATATTTCTCCATCGAAACATGCTTTTCATTGTTTGAAAAGGTTGAATTTAGAAAATTATGATTTGGCGCTGGTATATACAGAAAACCACCATCTTCTTCACTTTCAAGTGGAATATAGGTTGGAAGTGGAAGATAACCGTCTTCCTCCATTTTTTTTGAATAAAGCTCAATTTTTCCACTTGGCGTTTTAAGTGGAAATAAGGATTTTGAGCTCGCTTTTACATACTGATAATCTAAAAGTGATTGAAGAGTGATACCTTCTAAATAACGATTATTTTCATTATCAAGCGCTTGTTCAATCATCTCTTCCTCTGTATCTTGGAAAATCGAATCAGTGAAGCCCATCCCTTTTGCTAAAAGACGCATCACCTCAACATTTGATTTTGATTCACCATAGTTCTCAATTACTGGCAGGTGAATTTGTATATATTGATGCCAATAAGAAGCGTAGAAGTCCATATTTTCAAATGCTGATGTTGCAGGTAATACTATATCGGCATATGCAGCTGTTTCTGTTAAAAACAAGTCGTGAACAACTGTAAAAAGATTCTCCCTCATTAATCCTTCTTTTACTTTATTTGCATTTGGCGCAACAACGGCAGGATTACAACTATATACAAACATAGATCGAATTGGCGGATCAGCGTGCAGTAATGCATGTCCAATCGAATTCATGTTAATAACGCGAGTTTTTTGATCAAGCAATAAATCTGGTCTTTGCAAAGCCTTTGCATTTGTAGCTAAAAAACCTGAATTTGATTTTATTGCCCCGCCTCCCTTAACAAGCCACTGTCCCGTTAATGCAGGCAGACAAGAAATTGTTCGTACACAATTTCCTCCATTATCATGATGCTGCAACCCATTGCCTATTCTAATGAAAGAAGGAGATGTTTTCCCGTACATCCGTGCAAGCTTATAAATATCATCGACCGGTACTCCTGTTATGCCCGATACAGTTTGCGGATCATATTGATGGACATGCTTTTGCAATTCTTGATATCCAATCGTATATTCTTGTAAAAAATCCCTGTTCACCATATTTTCTTCAAAGAGAATATGCATGATTCCTAATGCAAGTGCACTATCCGTACCTGGCAAAATAGGAATAAACCAATCTGCCATACGTCCTGTTTGATTTTTATGCACATCAATAACGACGATCTTTGCTCCTTTTTTCCTAGCTTTTTGAGCAATTGTCAATTGATGCATATTTGTACTAACAGCGTTAATACCCCAAAATAAAAAGAGTTTTGTGTTAATCGTTTCTTCTGGGTCAATCCCTATAGCATCACCCATTGTATATTTGTAGCCTGTTGAACCAGCAACTTGACAAATCGTTCGATCCAACCTGCTTGCTCCTAGACGATGAAAAAAGCGTCGATCCATTCCTTCTGCATTTAATCTCCCCATATTTCCATAAAAGCTATATGGGAGGATACTTTCTGAACCATATTGTTCGATTAATTCTTTCCAATGGTTTGTAATGGTTAAGATCGCTTCATCCCAGCTAATTGGTTCAAATTTCCCTTCCCCTTTTTCTCCTACTCTTTTCAGCGGAGTTTGAAGGCGTTTCGGATCGTATATCCTTTCCGTCATATGACGAACTTTATTACAAATATTTCCTTTTGTAATCGGATGATTCGGATCCCCTTCCACCTTAATTATTTTTCCATTTTGCTTATGAACGAGCAACCCACATTGATCCGGACAATCGAGTGAACATACAGACGGAAAAATCCCATCCTTTTGCTGAACAATATTTTGCATGATTATCACCTTTATCCTTTAAGAATCTCCTTTTAAACCTTATACTACTTAAACCATTCATACAACGTAATCTCATGATAAACAGGGTCATAAATAGGATTGGATTGAAACGTTTTTACTTTTTGGATTTTGCCTGACAGATCAATCCCTTGTTTCGAAAACCCTTCAATTACTTTATTCGTTAAAAAAATTTGACTGTTTTTATAATAACTCATATCATGCAAGAAAATCTCGTATGTCATAATTTTTTTATGATGAATTGGGGAGTCCAAGTATTCCAATACCCTTGTTTCTTCCCATGTGTAAAGAATAGAGTTTTTATCCATTTTTTTTGTGTATTCTGCTAATTGATAGCTGGCAGGCATTTCGTTAGCTTGTTCATCAATCATTTGGACCGATTTTACCGAATTCGAAAAAAGCAAGATTATAAAGATAACGCCTGCTATCGGATGAGTCCATTTCTTTAAAACTGCTACGAACAGGATAAATAGGATAAACAAGACAACAGGCACAATATGCCGAGGTTTATCCACATTTTGTGCCAACAGCGCCCAAATAAAGTAGCTTAAAGCCATCACATAAGCCAACGAAAATGTTTTTAAACTCCACTTAAAATGCAATAAACCATAAAGCAAAAATAAGACCATGATGATAGCAATAATAATAGACAGCGACGATAATCCATGCCAAAAAAGATTGTTGAACATCAATGTAAATACCCGATCCAAAATAGATTGATCGCTTGAAACCGCCGTATTTCCCCAATCATTAAAGTGGCCGCTCGTAAATGCAAAGGCAAGCTTCACAAATCCATGAATACTTCCTTCAGAAAAAATAATGCCCGCTATCCATATGAGCTGAAACAGGAAAGCAAACACGATGCGCATATACAGCTGCTTCCGTGTATATGTTTTGTCGTTCCATTTTTTCCAGAACAAATAAATAAGTCCAACGCCAAAAGGTATGTAAGATAAACGTATTCCAAGCAATACACTAAAAAGAATCAGAGGCAGCCAATCAGCAAGGCGCCCATTCTTTCGAACGGCTCTATCAATGCTCCAAAAATACCACCATAATGCCGCTAAGCCCGCTCCTTCAGACATCGGTTGATTTACAGTTAATAGAATATATGAAGAGGAGTATATCATGGCAGTAATCAAGAAACTGAACGGCTTTGAAACATGTCCTCTTGCCAGATTATAAATCGGAAAGGTTGCACTAAAATAAAAAAGAATATTAAATACCGTTAAGGAAGCTGTTTGATCTTCTATGAATTGATGGATAAACATTCCACCAAGAATAAAGTAAGGGTATCCGGGAAAATGTGGCTGCATCGCCATGATATCGAATCGTTCCAAAGCAAGAGAATAATCCACCTGATCCCATGAAGCTGCGAAGGCATTAATGTGCTTTAATTGGTACAAGAATAAAATGATGATGGCGGCTATACTTGTCAAGACAAGTATTTTGTAATGCCACTCAGCTTTTTTATGTATATCCATATGACCTTCCTTCTAATAAGCATATAGAAAAAAGCACAAGGAAATCCTAGTACTTTTCATAAACGTGCTTATTCTTTTGATTGCTTACTGCGTTTTTTAAAGCTTTTGTCTTTTTTTTACTGTTTTGTTTTACATCGTCAGTAGATCGATAAGACGTTAATAAATAAATTCCGGCAAAATAGCCAAGGTAGGCAATAACTTCTTCTATAGATGGCATCGATGAGTAGCCAAACAATGCTTTCAAAAAGATGCCAATTTCCCCTGACAATAACGGTGCTGTCCCATGATCTCGCAAATAATGATCATAATCAATCGGATGCTCCGGCAGGAACCAAGTTAAATCGTATAGATGTGGAATGACACTTCCGATAATCTCTAAATCCTGCATCATCGAAATAGCCTGAACCAGAAGCCCAGCAGCGATTAAAATGATAAATGCCCCTGTCACTTTAAAAAATGTCTTAAGCGATATTTTCATTGTTCCTTTAAAGAATAGGTGAGAAACAACAAATGCAATGACGACGCCAGTAATAGCACCCCATCCGTGCATCGCAGCACCAATATTCCCGCCAGTAATAGCAGCAAAGAAAAAGACGGTTTCAATCCCTTCCCTAAGGACTACTAAGAAAGAGTGAATGACCATTCCAACAACATTTCCTGTTGAAATAAACTTACTCATCTTGTCTTCCGTATTGCCTTTTAAGTCTCTGCTATGGCTAGCCATCCAAAATACCATTTGTGTCAATAGGAGAGCAGAAATAATCATGATGCTTATTTTCAAATACATTTCACTGACCATTGCCGCAAAGCCAGTGAATACAAGTTGAAATAACATAGCAGCCCCAAAACTAGCCAATACAGCTAGCCCGGCTCCCAGCCATACATATTTTGTATACTTCTTGTTATCCGTTCTTTTTAAGTATGTCGTGATAATTCCTACAATCAAGAGCGCTTCAAGAACCTCACGAAATGTAATTAACAGTGCTTGTATTTCCATAAAATGACCACCTCTCTCCTATTGAAAATAATTATTTTCTTTTTTGTCTTGCCACGATAATAACAGCTGCAATAACAACTACGATGATAATGATTGGCAGCCAGTTTCGGATATTGGATAAATCTGTCCAATCTTTATTTTTTTGTTCTGTTTCTGTAGCACTTTCAGAAAAATGTCCTACTTCTAAACTTTTTATCTTAAATTCTGATTGAAGCTTTGAAAGAATTGTCTCTTTACTTGCTTTAAAAGCGTCTAAATCAGCTTTTTTTTGCCCTACTCCAAAAAGTCCAGGATTGCCCAGAGAATCTAAAGCTTTATCAAATTCTGCTTTGAGCTCTTTATCAAGATCTGCGTTTTTTGCTTCTATTTTCGGAGACAGTGCTTCATATGTAGCAAATCCCTTCGCCAACAATCGTTTACTCGTATCAAACTCTTTGAAATTTTTTTCAACATTTTCCAAACGCCGAGCAATATTTAATACAAGAAGCACATCCATATTTTTAATCGTCTGTTCCTTATCTTTATCCTCTATGTTTTGGAGAATAATTTTCGATGGATCCGGTCCCATATGCATATCGACTTCTTCTTTAACGGTTTCATAATGTTTTCGTGCTGTAGTAAAATCTGGAGGATTTTTATCTAATTCGATCACCATTTCTTTATATGCTTCAGCTAATTCTTCCTTATTTGGATCACCATATGAATAAGCATTCGCTGTTATAGAAAACAAATGGGTAAAAAGAAAAATAACTGCAAAAGTTAAAATAATTCGCTTTTTCATATCCTAGTTCCTCCTATCGATAATGTTAATGATAATGATTATCATTATTTATGTCAATGTTATTTTGCTATTTTCAGGCTGTTTTTATGAACTTTTTCTGACTTTTCCAATTCTTCTAAATTATAAGCATTCTTATGAATATCAATTTTTTCAACCTTACGATTCCATTCCTTCCAAATTACAGGAAGAACGGAAGATAAATATCCTTTAAAAGTAATAAATGATTCCCCAGTTGTACGAACTTGGTATGGAATAGCTACTTCCTTCATCCGAAACCCTTTTCGAACGAGGTTTAATGTGAGAACTTGTGCATAATTATAATCATGAATAATTTCAGCATGTTGAAGGGCTTGTCTCGAAAAAGCCCTCATCCCCGACTGTCCGTCGTGAATCCATTTTCTCAATAACAAGCTCTGAAGAAAGGTAAAACAATAGTTGCCTAAACGGCGGTGAATCTTCATGCCCTTAATGGTGCCTAAAAAGCGTGACCCCATTGTATAATCTGCCTCTCCTTGAAAAATGGGGTGCAACAGATTAGGAATGTGATGAGCAGGATACTCTCCATCTGCATCGATCATCACACCAATGTCTGCTCCTCTTTCAAAGCACTCACGAAGCCCAGCGCGAACCGCTGCACCAAGTCCCTGGTTTTTCGAAAAACTGACAATAAAGTCTGCTCCAGCTTTGTTTGCTACTTCAACAGTTTGATCACTGGAGCCATCATCAATGACCAAAACTTTTACATCCACTTTTTCATGAAATTCCCGGGGAATATTTTTAATAACGTCTCCGATTGATTCCTCCTCATTAAAGGCTGGCAAAAATACAATCACTTGAAGTTTATTCATTATTACATCTCATCCTTCTGTTCAATGGCATCTGTTAAGACTTTTCCTCTGCTATGACTTGGAAAAGGCGCACCTAGTAAATGAGCTAATGTCGGTGCTAAAGAAACAAGACTATGTTTTTCTTCCACTTTCTTTCCTTTAGCAATATTCGGTCCGTGGATAAAAAAGGGAACAAATCTTTCTCCTTCATCTAAATGACCATGGCCGCCGATCCCGTCAGCCTGCCCATGATCCGCACAAATGAAAAGGGTTGTATTGTCCATCTTCCCCTCTTCAGTAAGCCAGTCTACAAAATCTTTTATAAGTCTGTCAGCTTCGTGTATTTTTTGCAGGTATTCATCATAAAGCACACCGCGGCTATGACCGGTTTGGTCTGTTGCAATCATCTGTACAATAAACAAATCTGGATCTTGTTCTTTCATGATTTTTTTTGCCCGCTTCATAATATTCGGATCCGCCTGATCATTATGCATTACAGCCGTTACCGTTTCAACATCGCTTCCCATCGAATCAACTAAATGGGCGATTCCAAGCAGCCTTCCTTTTTTGCCAACCTTCCTTAACGAATCAAAGATACTCTCTACCTTAATTCCTAATTTCCAAACCATATTGGAGTGAATGCCATGTTCCTTAGGATAAGTTCCTGTAAACATCGATGAAAAACAAACGACCGTTCTTGCAGGGTAGACGGTTTCCATGTTCATATATTCTGTACCGTTGTCCTTTAAATAATCAAGAAATGGCGTATTTGCATCATAAAAACGCTCCTTGCGCATTCCATCTATCACAATAACAATCGCTTTATCAGAAATGCTTTTTTCCGGCTGTGCAAACTGATCTCTTGTAAAGCCGCTATACATTTTTGGCTTCCAATCGAATAGATTGCGATGAAGAATATAAGCAAAGACAAGCACACTTAAATAAAAGATGACAATAGATGTAAAATCAACTGAAGTACCTGAATCTAATTTTGCATAGAAAAATTCCCAAAGAGACAACAACAGTAAAAACTTAGGAATTTGTTCCTGAGCGTTTCCGCTTGTTGAATCACTATTTTTCATTACAAGCTTCCAAAAACGGGTAAAGTTTAACCACGACGTACCGATTCTTAAATGATAATAAAGCGTACCCCAAAAGAATACGGTAAAAAAGAAATATAGACCGATTGAAAAGAATAAAAGACTAATATTTGTATCATTCCATATGATTAAATAGGCAACAAAAGGAACCCAAAGATAATTGCGTAAAAAAAGCGGAAAATCAAAAAGATAATAAACAACTAACAATGGGATCACATACAAAAACGATTGAAATAAGGCTAAGGACGAATCCCAATCGGTCAAAACTGCCATGTGAAATAACAGCATCGTTCCGACCACAAAGATCGGTGTAAAAGGTTTCCCCTCATTTAATAAATTCCAGCATCGTGCCGCAACCTTTTCAAATTTTGATGCACTTTTCATTTGCTTCTCACTCCTCTCACTCTTGTCCAGCTTAACATTGTCTTAAATGATACCCGATATAGAAATATAGCTATTGCCCCTGCTGCATATGAAAAAAAGAATTTGACAGCATGAGTAACAATAGCAATCGTATAACCTTCTTGAATCGCAAATCCGAATAGTCGCAATGCAAAGACTAGAAAGCTTTCATAGTTGGCTATTCCACCCGGTGTTATTTGGAAAATTTGTCCTGAAACCGTTACACTATTGGCAAAAACAGCTTCGAGAATCGATAAGTTTCCCTTGTAAACGATAACCGTTCCGTATAAGACAGCTGCTTCTAAAATCCAACTTAATCCTATAGCAGTAAAGATCACCATTCCATTTCTGCCTTTAAACGCTTGTTTGAATAGTTTAAGGTGCCGTTTTAAAAAGACTGGAAAAAACCGCACTACGACGATCACGGAAAGAATTAGTACAACACTTCCAATTATGACCAGTGGAATAGGTATTTGAAAATCTACTCCAAGCACAAAAAGACCAGCCATTGTAAAGGCTATTAAGCAGATCATGTCCAGCAGCCTTAGAACAATAACAGAATGGACCGCATCCTCCCCGCTTATGTCATCCCTGGTGCTCAAGATTTTTATTCTGACAAGGTCGCCTGCTTTGATGGGCAATAAATGGTTCACAAACAAACTATATAAAATTCCCACTAAACATGTCGAAAACCTAGGCCGTCCATTTAAATAAACTTTCCAAGCTAAGGATTTCAAACAAAAAGAAAGAAAATATACTAATAATATTGCAGTCAGAGTGAATGGCGATTGTATAATAGCCTTTATACCATTCCAAATCCATCTACCATCAAAGTAATAGAATGTCAGATAAAAAAAGAAACCTACAACCAATAAGGAACATATTAACTTTACCGCTTTAAAGGTAATCTTCATTTTCCTTCGCCCACTTTACGGTTTCGGCTAAACCTTTCTCAAAACTTATTTTAGGCTTGTACTCGAAAAAATCTGCTGCTTTATCAATATCGGCCCATGTTTGTACAACATCTCCTGTACGAGATTTTTCTTTCCTAATCTTCATCTCTGGAAAATATCGCTTTAATTCATCTAATAAGGAGAGCATGGAAATTGGGTTGCCTGAACCAAGATTAATTACTTCGCTTTTATGTAATTGAGTCAACGATAAATAAATGCCGTCAACAATGTCATCTATATAGGTAAAATCACGAATTCGATCTTCACCAAACAGTGTGATTTCTTGATTCTTAAGCAGCTTTTTTAAAAAGATCCCGAGTGCCATATCTGGGCGAACCCAAGGTCCGTATACAGTAAAAAAACGTAAGATCTTCGTTTCAAATCCGTATAAATGTCGATATACATGACAAAAAGACTCTGCGGAATATTTGGAGGCAGCATACGGTGAAATCACGTTGCCGGTAGCCAGCTCTTCCTTCAATGGCCCCTTTTGGTTTCCATACACAGATGAGGAAGAAGCAAAAATCATTTGCTTAGCACCACTTTGTCCACAGGCTTCCAGAACATTGATGGTTGCTTTAATATCATAATCCACATATTCTAATGGCCTTTCAATCGAATAAGCAACACCAGGCAAGGCTGCTAAATGGATAACCGCATCTGGTGAAATAGATTGAAAGAAAGCAATTGTTTCTTCCCTATTTAAAAGGTCCAATAGTGTAAATCGATCCTTGCTCAAAGAGTCAATGGTACTCAATTGTTTCCTTTTTCTTTCTTTAGAATAGTATGGATGCAGACAATCGATGATATGGACCTCATGATTTTCTGCTATTAATCTTCTTGCTAGATGGCAGCCAATAAATCCTGCACCACCTGTAATGATAATCTTCAACATAACACCTCTATCTATTTTATTGGACTTCATTATTCCAATTATAGACGTTTTATTCAACAGGAAAAACCTTGTTTAATGACAAGGTTTTTCCATTAGTGTAAATGGTTTATTTCGCTTGTTCAATAACTTTTTGCAATGTAGCTTGGATTTCTGCTAAGATTGGCTCTCCTGCCTTTTTATCCTTCGCCTTTGCTGCTTCAAGGTATTGTTGAGCCTGCTCGGTTAAAGTTTTATAGTCTTTTTCACCAATAAGTCCTTTGATATCTTCCCCAATGACATCAATAAACAATGCACCTTCCAATGCGGTAACAGCTGACTTATCTTCTCCCCAAGTTTCTACACTTTCCTTATATTCATCCAAGGCAATTTTGGAAAATCCACGTACAAATGCTTTATTTACAGCTTCTGGGTCAAGCTTTGCTACATCATTTTCTAAATTGAATTGGCTCTCTATAAATGCTGCTTCCTCTGCAGAGTGCTTGTCCACGTATGTGAAAATAGATTGGTAAAATGCCCAGCCTTCTGCTTGTTCAATTTTAGCCTCTTCTGCGTTTTCTTTTGCAGCTGCAGCAGCTTTTGTCGCATAACCATTAGGCTTTGCACCTGTTGCCAAATAGAATGTTTTCATTAATGTTTTATCTACCACTTGTTTTCCTAATAAGAAGCCTAGCTGATCACCTGACTCTGCAGCTTTTTCAATTTCATTGAATCCGCCGTCAATAACGGAAACCATATTCGTTCCATAGGCAGCATCACGCTTTTCAACCGTTGTTTGCAGGATAGAATAAAATTCCTTTGCTTCTTCTATTTCTTCTTTTACTTCATCCTTTTTGCCCCAGTTTTCTTCAATTTCAGTAAATTCATGTTTAACTGTTGTATAGAAAACCTTTTGCATTAATTTATCGAAAATCTGTCTTACAACGACAGGATCCATTGATTTGTCTTTGCCTGCCTGAAGAGCAGCTGTTATGTGCTGGTCGCTCTTTGCTTCAAACTCTGCATCGCGGTTTTGAACAAGGGTTTGAAGATTTTTTGTATAAAGCTCGGATACTTTCCCGAAATCAACTTCTTTTCCTTCTTTGGCTTTATCTAATTCTGTAATAGCTTCTGTATAAACGGAAGCATAATCTACTTCTTCTGAAGCTTTAGATTCTTCCTTTGCTGCTGTCTCTTCTTGTTTTTCCTCTTTTGGCTTTTCTGCATTATCCTGTGCTCCACAAGCTGTTAAAAAAGCTGAAGCCATGATAAAACTGGCAAAAATAGATTTTAATTCTCTCTTTTTCATTTCGTTTCCCCTCTTCTGTTTTAATAAAAAATAGATAAAATAATTACTTAATTGAAATTGATTTTCATTTATGAATTTGATTATATGGAGAATGATTCTCAATGTCAATGAGTTGTGAGATAATTTTTTGAAAAGTAATAATATTTTTTTATAAGAATCCATTATTGGTATCTACTGTAAGTATGCTGCTGAATTTAATGGAAATAATAGTGAAATCAACCAAAAAATGCTTCGGTTATGAACTTAACCCAAGCATTTTTTACTATAATGTAATTTATTCAATACTTTTTTTCAACCTATTACAAAACAATAAATTCTTTGTTTATTATACTTCCAATTCCTCCTTTAAGGCCTCCAAATCAACTTTAAATACTGCCTTATACGATTCTTTTTCCCCATTGCTGATTTCTACAACTGGTACATATCTAATACCATATTTCACCTCTAATACATCTCTTAATATATCATTCTCTGTTACATCAATATTGGAATATTCTATATTATTTTCTGTTAAATAAGACTTTACTTCTTCACAATAGCTGCAGCCTACTTTACTCCATACGACTACTTTTTTTGTTTGACTCATATTGCCTCTGCCCCTTCTATTTCCAATTTTATATCTGTTTGAATTGCTTCTTTTAATAATCTAAAGGATTTAATTCGTTTCTCTATATCTTCAATAGGTGTCAAAGCAATTATTTCATCTATTTCATATTGTTCTGATAATTGAACAATTCTTTTTCTTACACTTTCTTTTGTACCTGCAATATAGCCTGCCTTTTGCACTTTTATTTGATAATCTAGTCCTTCGCTTTCATTTATTAATTTTTCTGCTTGTTCATTTGTGCCCACATTCAAACTTTTCCCGTTTGAGAAAGTTACCTTAATTGTTTCCTTTTGTTTTATATAGTCAAGTGCTTCTTCCTCTCTTTCAGCAACTGCAATAGTCGTTGATAAAATGAAAGTGTTTTTTGCATCTTTAGGAGATAGTTGTTGAAATCTTGCTCTTGCTTCTTTTAATACAGCTTCTTCTCCATTTATAAAAAAGGCAAACACATAGGAAATCCCTAATTTTGCAGCTAGTTCTGCACTTTCAACACTTCCTCCAAGCAAATAAAGCTCTGGTTTTACTGTTGGAACAGGAGTTGCCTTTAACTCCGCAGGTGAAAGATTATATTCGCTTGATATAAAATTTTTTACCTCTTTAATCTTTTGTTCAAAGCTTTTTTGTGTTTCTTTTTTGTCCTCTTGCAAAGCCTTTGTAGATAAATTCAATCCGCCCTGTGCCTTGCCAATGCCTAAATCTACCCTATTGGGAGCCAGCGATGATAAAACATGAAAAGCTTCTGCCACTTTATAAGGACTATAATGCTGCAGCATCACCCCGCCTGAGCCAATTTTTATATTTTTCGTTTTTGCTAATAAGTATCCAATAAGAACTTCAGGCGCAGATCCGGCAATTTCTTCACTGTTATGATGTTCAGATACCCAAAAACGATGGTAGCCTAAATCATCAGCTGCTTCAGCAAGCCGGACTGTGTTCAGCAAACCTTGTTCTGCTTTTTCCTTTTCTCCTACTGGACTTTGATCAAGAATGCTTAACTTTATAGTCATTTTTTCACCCTCCCCGCCGATTGAATAAAGTCATATTCGGGCTGAATTTGAAACCCTCCCTCTAAATAATTTTTATTTTGAGTATCCATTATAAAATCACCTGATAAATTTGTTATTTTTCCCAAAATTATATTCTCCTTCCACAATTCCATCTAAACCACTTGGAATAGTTGTTGATATAGATTATAATAAAACAAATATTTGCATATGTATAATCAGTAAAAGTAAATCTGTACTTTAAAATTTTTAAATTTCATATAAAGAGGTGTAAATAAATTGGAAATACGAGCGATCAGAACCTTTACAACAATCATTAAATTAGGCAATTTTCAAAAAGCTGCCGAAGCCTTAAATTATTCTCAGCCAACCATCACCCTACATATTAAGCATTTGGAAGAAGAAATCGGCGAAAAATTATTAGATCGAGGAAAAACGCTCAAAATGACTGAGGCAGGTCGGCTTTTTTATGAACGAGCGAATGCTTTATTAAGGGAGTACGACCGATTAGATAAAACTTTAGAAGATTTAGAAGGCGGCAATGCAGGTTTAATTCGCATAGGTGTATCTGAACCAACAGCTAGTCTAGAATTTCCGCACATACTATCTAACTTCTTAAAGGAGCATCCAAAAGTAGAAGTGTCTATATATGTGGCAGATGCTAATACATTAAGCACGATGCTTTATCGCGACGAAATTGATTTTGCCATTTGCGGTGCACCGGAAGTAACGATGGAAAACGTTTATAAACCTTTATATTATGACGACATTGTTTTACTAGTATTTGAGTCTCATAGGTTAGCTGATAAAAATGAAATTAATCTAAAAGATCTACAGGATGAAACACTACTTTTTACTCCGAATAATTGCCCAATCCGGATCAAAATTGAACAATCAATTGTAGAAGCAATTGGAACAAGTTATAAGAAATTAGAGCTAAGCAGCAGCATGGCCCATAAACATTATGTACAGAAAGGAATAGGCATCTCCCTTTTTACACGAATAGCCCATTCCTCCCCAATACCAGGAACAAAAATAGTGGAGATTAAGGATCTGGATGCAGCACCAGTAATTGGGCTACTAAGAAGAAATAATAGCAGTTTTGGCAAAGCTTCTACCAACTTGCTTCAAGTCATTGAAGATTATTTCACCGAAAAATCTTCAATGAAAAAGCCTTTGGCTATCTAGAGTATAAATATGAAATTTTCTTTAGGAGGATCATCAAATGAGTAATGAAGACCTTTGTCAAAAAAGAAGAATGCTCATCAATAAATTAGTCTGCTTTGGAAACGATAACATCACGACGTTAAACAACTTGTCCCTTAAAGAACTACAAGAAAAATATCATCAATTTGAATTTTGTACACATCCACATTTTGGGGCAGGTTCACTTATTTGGAGAAAAGGAAGTTAATCAAAGCTTAAACAAGCGGTTGCTCCTTCGTCCGTCTAAACCCAGTGCTTTTTCAGTGCCGAGAATAATAATTTCTATTAAAAATAATCCATTATCCTCCTATAACTTTTAGGAAGATAATGGATTATTTATTGATACCTATTCATACTTGTGGGATATACTTAGCAGATAAGGACTGCCCGTATAGTTCTACTAATGCTTGTTCCGCTAAATCTGCAAAGTAATAGCTTGCAGGCAATATCGCTTCTTCATTTAAATAATATTTCGGATGATGAAGCCCGTATTCTCCCGCTACTCCAATGTTGACAAAAGCACCTCTGATTTTTTGCTGGTAAAAAGCAAAGTCTTCACCACCTGCAGTCGGTTCTACTTCGACCACTTTATAGCCATTTTGCACAGCAATGCGTTTCGCGAAGAGCGTCCATTCTTTGTCATTTTGAACAGATGGTGGTCCAGGATGCCATATTAAACGTGCTTCTCCGCCATAGCTTGCAGCGACTCCATTTAACACCCTTTCTATTTTTGCCGGAATCGTTTTTCTTATTTCTTCTTTAAAGGTGCGGACAGTTCCTTCTAAATAGACTGATTCAGGTATTACATTCCACGTGTTGCCTCCATGTATTTGTGTCACACTTATTACAACACTTTCACTAGATTTCGCCTCTCTGCTTACAATCGTTTGTAATCTTGAGATAATTTCCGCTGCTATAATAATAGGATCTATTCCTTCCTCCGGTTTTGCAGCATGGCTGCCTTTCCCTTTTACTTCTATCTCAAATCGATCTACACCTGCGGTTAGCACCCCTTCTTTTGTTCCTAATACACCTAACTCGCTAAGTGGATCATTATGCAATCCAAAGATTGCTTCTACATTTTCTAATCCTTTTGATGCGAGAATTGCTTTTGCTCCATGCCCTGTTTCTTCAGCTGGCTGGAAAAGTACTCGAACGGTTCCCTTTAAATTTTCTTGCCTTTTCTTTAATAAATAAGCAGCACCTAATATAACAGCAGTATGAAAATCATGTCCACAAGCATGCATGACACCTGGAACTGTTGATGGAAATGGAATATCTGCTTGTTCATGAATTGGAAGTGCGTCAATATCTGCACGTATTGCTATTGTAGGACCAGCAACATTCCCACTTATTTCACCAATAACTCCCGTTTTAAGAGGCAGGTCCAAAATGTCAATGTCCGCTTCTTCTAACCACTTTCTTATTTTTAAGGTGGTTTTTACTTCTTCATTCGATAATTCTGGTTCCTGGTGAAGATTTCTTCTGACATCAATTAATTTTTGTTCTAATTCACTTTCATTTTTTGTAAAAATATCTAGAACCAACGGTTTCCTCTCCTTTTCTTCATAAAATAATAGTCTTCTATTTCAAGCTATTACTAGCCCAATATCCCCATGAATTCAATTAAAGTATATTAGACTTTAACGAGGAATACTCTAATTTTGGCAAATGATTATCGTTCAGTTCTTGTTTTCCTAAAACTCGATCTAATATCATCTTCTCGTAGTAGATAAATTCATTATTTCTAATTCTTGGTCTTGCTAATGGAATCGAAACATCCATCGCTATACCCCCTTCTTCTATTAGAAGCACACGGTCAGCTAAAGCTACTGCTTCACTGACATCATGTGTGACTAAAATAGCAGTAAACCCTTTTTCTTTCCATAAGTTTTCGATTAAGTTTTGCATTTCAATTCTCGTTAATGCATCTAATGCACCAAGAGGCTCATCAAGCAATAACAGCTTAGGATCAGCTGCCAACGCTCTCGCTAAAGCTACTCTTTGTTTTTGGCCTCCGGATAATACCCTGGGCCATTGATTTCCCTTTTCTTCTAAACCTACAGATGCTAAAGCTTTATAGGCATCTTCCTTGTTCTTATTGACAGCGCAAACTCTTACATTTTCGACTACTTTTTTCCATGGCAATAACCTTGACTCTTGGAACAGCACTCTTGTTTCTGCATTATATCCTTGAATTTTTTTCCCTTCTGTAAGCAGCTCTCCATTAGACGGCTGTTCTAAACCAGCTATCAATCGTAACAGCGTACTCTTTCCGCAACCGCTTTTCCCGACAATCGCAATAAATTCGCCTTTATTAATAGTCAAATCAATATTTTTTATTATATTTGCCTCACCAAAGCTTTTGTCCAGTCCTTGAATTTTCACATTAACTCCACTCATTTTATAGCTCCTGCCTCCTATCATTTTTTATTCCATTTGTATTAATTAATTTTTTGAAAAGTTAGGATGCCATTGCAGCCATCTTTTCTCCAGAAATTTAGCAATCGTATCTGATAGTTTTCCAAGAACGGCATATATTAAAATACTTAAAACAATTACATCCATTTGCATAAACTCTCTTCCGTTCATTGCCATATATCCAATCCCTGAATCAGCTGCAACTGTTTCAGCAACAATTAACGTGAGCCACATCACGCCTAAAGAATACCTCACACCTACTAAGATAGAAGGCAGCGCCCCAGGCAGAATAACATGCCAGAATAAAGCAAAACGATTTAAATTATACACTTTTCCCATTTCCGTTAATCCCTGCTCAATGGAGCGAATACCATGAAACGTATTTAAGTAAATCGGAAAAAATACCCCTAATGAAATAAGCACTAATTTTGCCGGCTCCGCAATTCCGAACCATAAAATCACTAGCGGAATAAGTGCAAGATGAGGAATATTCCGCACCATTTGAATCGTTGAATCCAAAAGTTTTTCAGACGTTGAACTTAATCCGTTCACTAAACCTAAGAGAAGGCCGACGCTTCCCCCTATAATAAATCCACTGAAAGCTCTTTTTGCACTATCGCCAATATAGTCAGCTAACTCCCCGCTTTTTACTAAAGCAATAAATGTACCTAACACCTTTAAAGGTTCTGGAAAGGTTTGTACGCCAATGGTTCCACTTGTTGTAAGTACATGCCATAAAAGAAGAAGAATTACAGGTACAATCCATGGCAAAATTTTATAAGAAATTCTTACTTTCTTCTTCACCGAAATTCCTCCTTATAGTGTGTGTTCAAAAAGGTAACAAATTAGAAGCAAGAAGATCGAGGCGGCGTAGCTTTGAGCAACACAGCGTATGCTTTTAGATACGTGAGTAGCGGAAAAGCAAGCCAACGAAGAGGTTCGACGCTTATCATTTGGTGCCTTTTTGAACATCCTCTTATACTAATTTTTAGATAATTCGTCTGTAAGCTCTTGATCAAAATCATGATTCCAAAAGGAAGAAACATCAATATTTTCCTTTATTAAGCCAACCTTTTTGAATGTTTCCACGATATCCTGCTGCGAATCGGTATTCGCTTCTGACAGAGGAATAACAGTTGATGGACGCTGCTCTTCCCCTTCTTTTAATATCTGCAATGCTTGCTCTACTGGCTGCTTTGTATTTTTCGCTACTATTTCCGCCCATTCTTCCTTATTATTGCGTTCCCATTCATATGCTTTATTTAATCGATCCAGATAATCAATAATAGCCGCATGTTTTCCTGGATCTTTAATAGCTTCCACTGATGCATTCACTTGGAAATTGCCTGATAAAATATCTTTTGCACTAGCAATCGTTTTTGCATGCTGCTGTCTTGCAGAAACAATCGCATTCCCATAGCTTGCTAAAGCATCAATATTTTTTCCTAATAATGCTGCTAAACCGTCCGAAGTTGTTAACGGTACAGGCTTAATATCATTCCATGTCAACCCAGCGCTTTCTAGCATTTTAATAAGAAAATAATGAGCTGTTGTATTATTGACATAACCTACTTTTTTCCCTTTTAATTCGGAAACATCCTTTATACTGGACCCTTGTGGTACAACAAGTTCCTGATTCAATGTACTCGATTGAATGATCGCAATTACTTTTGAATTGTCTCCATTTTGTGATAAGGAAGAAAAAATTGGTGGAATTTCACTTGAAGTTCCAAGGTCCACATGACCAGCATTCATTGCTTCCAGTATTAAATTTCCACCTTGAAACACATTGTATTGAACCTTGTATGGTGTATCGTCAAGACCAGCTTCTTTAAGTGCATTTTGATAAGTGCCCCATCCTGTCTCTGCTACCCGCAAAGTTACATCACTTAACTCGTTTTTCGTTTCCTTTCCAGTTGCACTCGTTTTTGTACTATCATTGGAGCATCCTGCTAAAACACCCGCTGCTAAAGCGATTGTTGCAATAATTGGCATGATTTTCTTCTTCATACTTTCTCCCCCTAAATTTCAATACAACTAAACTTATCTATTAACTCGGTTTTAAAGCAATAAACATTTTATATAGATGTATTTAACGCTCTTTCTACTATTTTTTCACCAAATGCATTTGCTTTCTCTATTGCATTTATTAATGTCTCTTCGTTTACTTCAAAGTCCAATACTCTTATTGCTTCTTCTCTAATTTTGACACTTGCGGCGATTCGATTAATTTGTTTCTGTTTCTCATGCTGTACTTCAAGCTGCTCTAATGTGATGGAACCTTCCCATTTGTGCAGGATAGAAATCAATTCAGCTACTTCTTCATCCGGTTTTCCTTCTAATATAAGTTGTGCTATTAGTCCGAAACCAACTTTTTCTCCGTGCAAGCTTTTAGCTGTCCCTGGAATAGCAGTGATGCTGTTATGGATAGAATGAGCAATTGCTGCACGAGGCTTTTCTGTTTTTATGCTGCCAACCATCCCTGCCAACATAATGATTGCATCTACAACTTTTGTAAATTCTTTCGTTACTCTAGCCTTCTTATTGTCCTGAAGTGCTGCTGCCCCGTTTTCAAGAAGAATATCTAATGCTAATTTTGCTGTCGTTAAGGATGTTTGAAACGCAACATCATTTCCTTCATTGCTTATATGTGGTGCAATTTCATACCATTTAACAATCGTATCCGCAATACCTGCAGCTAAATATCTAGAAGGAGCCTTTACCAAAATATTAGGATCGACTAGCACGGTATGGGGAGATTCTTTTAAAATTTTATACCCTACTGCTGCACCTTTATCGTTGTATAGAACTGTTAAGGCGGACCATGCTGCACATGTAGCCGCAATGGTTGGTATCGTGACAACCGGTACACCAATATTTTCGCCGACTGCCTTTGTACTATCTAAAACAGTTCCACCACCAATCCCTACAATAACATCTGCCTGTAATTCAACTGCAATCCCTGTAATAGCTTGAATCGATTCTTCTGTGCAATACCCAGAATAAACATGTACTTGATACTCGACTCCTGCATTTTCTAAGCTTTCCCACACAATCGAATCAACCGCTGCTAAAGCGGTATAGCTTCCTATAACAATCGCCTTTTTTCCAAGTTTCCCTATATATTCACCTGCAGAATAAATAATATTTTCTTTCTGTATATACTCTTTCGGCGCTTTTATTTTGGACATATAAAACCCTCCTATTTTTGGTTTAGATCTTGGTATTCACTTTTTAAACTAACTAAACAAATCGGATTAGTTTGATGTGTATTCATCATACAACAACACTTAATAAAAGTATAATTAGTAAAAATGAAGAGGTGCTTTACTATTTTTAATAGAAAAGACATAGAAAACACATAAATTACAAAAGGAGTTTCAAAGATTATTCGCTGGAGACCCAGTAGTGTAAATTAGAAGAAATATTTAATACTATTAAAAACAAAAAGAACCAAAACGTATCCACTTGCAAGTAGATACGTTCTGGCTCTTATTTAAAAACATTAAAATATGGAAAATAAAGAACCGAAAATGACAATAAACATGGAAGCCACACGGTAACTGATTTGTCTCATGTCAACTTCACAGAATTTTAGGCAAAGGAAGCCCATTCCTTCAGGCGTGGAAGGAATTTGTTTTTTTTGAACATTTTGTTAAAAGGTGCATTTGTTCTAGTTTATTTGTTATAATCGAAACGCGAACGAATGTTCGGTAAGGAGGATTGAAATGGCAAAGGAGATAACGCCTTCCTATGTATTAACGATGGAATTATGGACAAATCCTTCTATTATTAAAGATATAGAAAGCAATTTAGAAGTGAGTCGCGTCATTTATAATTCGTGTCTTGGAGAACTATTAAAACGGGAAAAACAAATGAAACGGACAAAAAAATATAAAAAATTAAGAAGGTGTCTTCGTACTGTTTGTAAAAAAAGTTTCCTATTATGAAACGCAAGGAAATAAAAAGAACATTCCATTCTATCAAAACGAGAAAAAGCAAATCATGAGGAAAATATTTGATATACAAGAACAATTTGAGTTAACAGAGTATGCGATGCACGATTTCTTAAAACCATTCGGAACCATTTTGGAAATACATTAAATGCAGATATTGCTCAGAAGACTGCTACTCGTGCTTGGAATACATTTTGTAAGAAATTGAAGGGTGAATCCAAGAGAGTGAACTTTATTAAACGCGGAGAAATGTTTAGTTTTGAAGGGAAGAAAAACAATACCGGCTGGTTTTATCGAGATGGAACCATTGTTTTTGGAAAAACAAATATACATTTAATCATAAAAGAAAATGATTTGTACGTGCAGGAAGCATTGTCTAACATCGAAAACAGCGTTGAATTTGCATACAAAACGAAAAAAGGCGAGCTAAAAAAATCTTTCCATAAAGTAAAATATGTTCGTATTGTAAAGCGTGTCATTCGCGGGAAAACTCGTTATTTTACCCAATTAATCGTTCAAGGATTTCCTCCAGCGAAACGAAAGAAAGATGGTTCATTCAGGCATCAAATTGGAAAAGGTCGTGTTGGCGGAGACTTAGGAACTTCTTCTATCGCAGTCGTTGGAGAGAATAACGTTCTCTTAACGAATTTAGCTGAGAATGTGATGAATCAATCAAGGAAAATTCGATTGATTCAAAGAAAAATGGATCGTTCCAAACGAGCGATGAATCCGAACAATTAAAAAAGGAAAAAAGACATGGATTTACTCCAAACGTTATTTGAAATTAAAATCGAAACGGAAAGAGTTATACCGAAAACAAGCCGATACCAGAAAACAATCTCATCGTACATTAGCTAATAGACTTCTATCTTTCGGAGATGAACATTACTGGGAAGAAATGAATATAAAGAGTTTGCAAAAGCGTTCTAAGAAAACAGAAATCAGTGAAAAAACAGGAAAATACAAACGTAAAAAGCGTTTTGGAAAAAGTATTGGACATCGAGCTCCAGCAATGTTTATGAGTATACTTGAACGAAAAGTAGCAGCTCAAGGCGGAATGTTTAAGAAGGTAAATACAAGAACATTCAAAGCTAGTCAGTATAATCATAAGACAAATAATTATAAGAAAAAAGAATTGAAAGAAAGATGGCACATCTTTAATGATGGGACAAGAATTCAACGAGATTTATACTCGGCGTTTCTGTTGATGAATTCTAATCGAACAGGGACAAAAACGAATAGAAAACGTTGTGAAAAGACGTTTGAAATGTTTCAATCTTTACATGATAAAGAAATAGAACGAATAGAAAAACAAGGAGTAATGGTGTTAAATTCAGGCATTCAATTAAAAAACAAAAAAACTGCCGTAGCAGTTTAAAAAAATAATGGCGGTGTGACCTACCGAGTCTGTGAGGACCATAGATACAGTCGCAAATGGCAACAGAGGTTGCTTTGGCTGTGAAAGTTCTGAATAAACCTTTAAACATAATGTTTATTAATGTCAGTGCTTCATTCCCAAGCCGTCCGCTTATAAGAGTGTGGAGTGTGTGAATGTACTTGTACATGTATGAATGAAGAGAAGCAAGAATTTTTCAGAACCCCATTGCTTTAGCGATGGGAGTGTGTCAGCTTTCTTTTAGTATGGCGGCAAGACTGAGTCTTTCAGCATTAGTTGATACACAACATCACCTGGTAAATCCTCATATAGATAAACGGATCCAAAAAAAGCGCCATTCGATCCTATATGAGTTAAAATTCGTAAAAGAACTTTCTTCATACTTATTTCACCGCCTTTTCATCTCTATTTACTTTCTTTCTGGTACTTTACTGTAACGATTAATAGGAACCTTTAAACCTAAATGACCTCTTAATGTGTCATGTTCATAAGCTTCTGGATAAATCCCGCGCTCTTGTAAAATAGGGACTACTTGTTCCACAAAATCGGATAAATCATTAGGAAGCAGGGTATGAATGATAAAGCCATCTGCAGCTTCTTCCTCCAGCCATTCTTGAATCAAGTTTGCAACATATTCAGGTGTACCTAAAAAATTACTTCTCGGTACTGCTACTTGAAGTGCCACTTCTCTTAACGTCAAATTGTTTTCTTTCGCTAGTCTCTTAATCTCATCTGTTGTACTTTGGAATGCTTCTTTGCCAATGTTGCCGATATCAGGAAATGGTTCATCAAGCGGAAATTTGCTGAAATCAAAGTGATCAAAGAATCTTCCTAAATATTTAAGGGCATTTTCAATTGGTATGAGGCTAATAAAATCATGATATTTACGCTCCGCTTCTTCAGTCGTGCGTCCAATAATTGGTGTAATTCCTGGAAAAATCTTTACCCTTTCAGCTGATCTTCCCTTTTGAATTGCCTGCTCTTTAATGTCTTTGTAAAACTCCTTGGCTTTTGTAATATCGCTTTGATTCGTAAACACCGCATCTGCTGATTCTGCCGCAAACGCCCTCCCCCTTTCAGAAGAACCTGCTTGAAAAACAACGGGATGTCCTTGGTTTGACCGAGCAATATTTAATGGTCCTTTTACCGAAAAATGCTTCCCTGAATAATTCAGTTCATGCAGTTTATCCGGATCAAAAAATACACCTGTTTGCTCATCTCGAATAAAGGCATCATCTTCCCAAGAATCCCATAGTCCCCGAACAATATCTAAATGCTCCTCTGCAATTTCATAGCGGAGTGAATGAGAAGGAAGACCACTTTTACTAAAATTTTCTGCGGCTCCACCAAGTGGAGTCGTAACCACATTCCAGCCTGCTCTTCCACCGCTAATTTGATCAAGGGAGAGAAATTGCCTTGCTACAGTGAACGGTTCACTGTACGTCGAAGAAACAGTTCCAACTAAACCAATATTTTTTGTCGCTGCTCCTAAAGCTGATAATATGGTAATTGGTTCAAATCTGTTTAGAAAATGCGGCAGTGATTCTTTATTAATGTGAACCCCATCTGCAATAAAAACAAAACTAAATAATCCTTTTTCCGCTGTCTTTGCTTGATTGATATAAAAATCCCAATTTACACTGGCATCGGAAGGGATATCTGGATGTCTCCAACCGTCTGTCGTTCCACCAACACCATGTATAATCAACCCAAATTTCACATGTTTCTTTTTAGCCATTAAAATCCCCTCCAAAAAGTATTCTTATAAGTTTAGTTGGTTTTTAATAAAAAAATTATTTTTTTAATTTATTGTTATATACTCTAAAACTGCTTCTCTTCATTCTTTTCTCCTGCGAATCTCCTAATCAATTATTCTTTCACAGGCTGCTGAATCTGGCTTAATACTTCGTTAAGCGTGTTGATTACCCTCTCTTTTACCGTTTTTTCTAGTTCAAAACGATTCCCTTCCAGCTTTGTAATTTGCGTATCAACTGTATAAACAACTTTTAAAATATTCGTTGCACCTAATGCGGAAAGAACTGGCTTTAGTGCGTAATCTATCACCAATAAATGACCAAAAGATCCGCCAAGAACGAGTGGCACAATTATTTTATTATTTAATCCATTTTGTGGGAGCAAATCTAGATAGGTTTTTAAAATCCCTGTAATAGAAGCTTTATAAACAGGTGTTACAATAACAATAACTTCACTTTTCTCTACGATTTGATTTATTTCCTTAATCTTATCGTTGTTGTAGTCAGCAGTTATTAACGCCTCGCTTGGTAATTGATGAATTTGAATCACCTCTGAATCAATCCCATGTTCTTCTAAATAATTTGTACTAAAATCAATCAAACCTGTCAGCCTCGAATAAACAGAATTACCTCCAGCTAAAATAGCAACTTTTGTCATGAACAATCCTCTCCTTTTTTCATTTCATTTATTCCTATATGATTAATTGGTTATTATTATAAGCCAACCCGACTATAATGTATATTTTGTATTTCTAAAGTGACACTTTAATAATCCTAAATTTACCTGTATTAAATTTAGAAATAAAACTTTGATTAAAACACATCACAAACCCGTATTTTACGGTCAATAAGAAGAATTAAGCTTCGTTTTTATAAATCTTTGTCCTTTAATCGACGCGAAATAAGCTTCTGCTAGTATTTTGATTCCCCGGTCAATTTGTTGCTCATCGCAGTAAGAGAAACATAGACGGATTTGATTTTTCCCTTCACCGTTAACATAAAATGAACGCCCTTCTATCACACTTACACCATTTTCAAAGGCTTGTTGTACAAACTTTGCTGTATCTACCTCTGGCTTAAAGTTTAACAATAGGAAGAACCCACCTTCTGGTACGATAAAATGGACTTCATCTCCGAAATACTTCTGAATACTATTGACCATCGCATCTTGTTTTGAGCGATACGTATCAATTAAATTTTTCAAATGATCCTTATATGAAATTTTTTCTAGTAATGCAGTAACAATTTCTTGTGTAAATGGACTTGTTTGGCTGCCTAGTGCTAATGTGTGTACTTTTTGCAGCACTTCTTCATTCGCAATCATCCAACCTAATCGAAGACCAGGGGCGATAATTTTAGAGAATGTACCCAAGTAAATAACACGCTTTGGGGCAAATGAATAAATAGACGGTAAATATTCATGTGTAAAGCTTAAATCACCGTATGCATTATCCTCTAAAATATAAAAGTTATATTCATAAGCAAGCGCTGCTAATTTTTTCCGACGCTCTATCGATAGCGTTACACCAGCTGGATTATGGAAATTAGGCATGCAATAGAAGAACTTAGGAATTGGTTGATTCTTCCCTTTAGCATCCTTTAATGACTGTTCAAGAATGTCCACTTGTACACCCTCTTCATCTAGAGGAAATGTTTTAATCTGGGCGCCAGCTAAACGGAATGACTGTAAACCATTAAAAAACGTTGGACCTTCAACCCAAACCTCATCACCTGGATTAATTAGAACACGTGTCGTTAAATCGATACCTTGCATAGCCCCGAATGTCGGGTAAATTTGCGTTGCCTCAACGAAAATCTTACTTTTTTCCACTTGTTCTTTAATCCATTGTCGTACCTTTGCGGGTCCTAATCCTCCTGAATAATGTAGCGCCTTATGACCATTTTCTAAAATCGACTCAGAAGCGGATTGCGCTAATGTGCGGATTGGAAAAAGAGGGGTTGACGGGAATCCAAATGATAAATGGACGTGATTAGGTTCAGTTACCGTCGTACCTCCAATAGAAGGTGTTTCTGGTAAAAGCTTAGAATATTAATAGTTTGGTAGTTGTTCTGTCATAGATAATCTTCTCCCTTACATTACTTTAGAAAGATTAATTTCACCATCAGCACTTATAGCTTTGACATTTAATAAATGTTTTTTATAAGTGTTCGAGGTTCGTTGCTCCATATCGTGCTTGGAATCTCACGCCTTAGTGTTGGTGCAACATCTGCTGCGAATCGCTCGATCTGCTCTAGCTGTTCTTCTTCTGTTAATCCATCCACACTAATACTTAATACTTGGTTTTTATAAGCAGCATGATAGTTTAGTATTTTTTCTATTACACTCTCCGCACTGCCGACTAAAACTGGTCCATTCTTCATGTTATCTTCAAGGCTCTTAAACGGTGATTGATTATGCTTCGCTGCATCTGTATTATTAAATGCATGATAGTATGGACGATAGCGCTTGATTGCCTCCTCCATTGTATCAGCCAAGAACAAACTGCCTGTACCTGAGCCGACAACAGCACCCTTTGGATTATGACCATAATAGGCCCACCGTTCATGATAGTGATCAATCAAGGATTTGTACTTTGCCTGAGGATGAAAGGTGTTTGATGAAAATATCGGGTCTCCATATTTTGCAGCAAGTTCAACAGAGAGCATGCTTGATGCACTTCCATGCCATACTGGAATAGACTGCTGAAAGGGTCTCGGCTGAGTCGTTACATTATTCAACGCAGGACGATAACGTCCCTTCCAGGTGACATTTTCCTCCGTCCACAATCGCTTTAGAAGGTCATATCTCTCCGCAAGCGATTCCCATTGCTCTTCTTCAGTAATACCAAAAAGGGGATAGTGGCGCGGGTCATTTCCTTTACCGATGATTAATTCCAGCCGCCCACCTGAAAGATGATCTAGGGTGGCATAATCTTCCGCTACACGCACTGGATCTAATACGCTAAGAACAGTAACGGTGGTTAACAGACGTATTTTCGAAGTTCTAGCGGCAATGGCTGTAAGGATAACTTGCGGAGAAGAAGATAAGAATGGTTCACCATGCCTCTCTCCTATTCCAAAGGCATCAAAGCCATGTGATTCAGCAAAAACTGCTTGTTTTAATACATTTTGAAATTTTTGCTGTGTCGTCAATTTTTCCCCAGTTAATGCATTTGGGAGATTCTGCACAAGTGTAAATAAAGCTAATTTCATCTGCCATAGACCCCCAATTCCTATTTTGGGGTCAGACCCCTTTTTTCTTTCTATTCAAATAAGTCAGTTGATAAATATCTCAATCCGGTATCTGGAAGAATTGCAACAATTCTTTTTCCTTTATTTTCGGGGCGTTTTGCAAGCTGTGTTGCCGCCCAAATTGCCGCACCTGAGGAAGTCCCAACCAAAATCCCGTCTGATTTTGCTACTGCTCTTGCTGCTTCATAAGCTTCGCTCGTTTCCACCTCTATTACTTCATCATAAACATCTAGATGAACATTATCCGGCACTCTTTCTTCTTCCACATCAGAGAATCGATGTACACCAGTTATTTCAACTATATCCGGATTGTCTAGTGTTGCAATGGATGCTATTCCTGGTTCCACTCCTACCACTTTTATGTTTGGATTTTTCGACTTTAAGTATGCTCCGGCACCACTAAGTGTCCCGCCAGTTCCAATTGTCGCTACCAAAATATCTACTTGACCATCTGTATCCTCCCAAATTTCCGGTCCTGTTGTCTCTCGGTGAACTTTAGGATTTGCTTCATTTCCAAGCTGATTTAAGAAAACAGTATTTTCTTCTTTTTCAACAACAGCTTTCCTAAAGACATTAATAACTTCAACAAAGTCTCCGTCTGTTTCTTCAATAGCCTCAACTAGTTCAGGTACATCGGAAAATGGAATGACTTCTGATCCATATGCTCTTATAACTTTTGTTCTTTCCTCACTTACACCGTCTTGCATGTAAATTCTAAGCTTATAACCTTTAGCTGCAGCAATTGCTGCCAAACCTATCCCCGTATTACCACTTGTTGTTTCTAGTATTGTGGCGCCATTTTTTAATAATCCTCTGTTCTCTGCGTCTTCAATCATTCCCTTTGCAATTCTGTCTTTAATACTATTGGAAGGGTTTAAATATTCTAGTTTTCCAATAATCTCTGCTTCTAACTGATTTTCTTTTTCGTAATTCACGATTTCCAATAAAGGAGTTCTGCCCACAAGTTCAGTAATAGATTTTTTAATTTTGTTCGTAACAATTTGACTCATACACTTTATCCTCCTTAATAAATAAGAATAATAGGAATTAATCGGTTGATTTACCCATTCAATAAAATAATGTCTTATCTTTCATACGAAAAGCGTCCTAGGAATTGCTTTGTCCGCTCTTCTTTTGTATGTTCAAAGACTTCCTTTGGAGAACCTTGTTCAACAATTACGCCATCTTCCATAAAAATTACTCTATCAGCAATATCATAAGCGAAACTCATCTCATGTGTAACAATGACCATGGTTACACCTTCTTCTGCAACCTTTTTAATGACATCTAATGTTTCCCCTACTAATTCTGGATCTAGAGCGGAAGTTGGTTCATCGAATAAAATAACCTCTGGATTTATAGCCAATGCCCTTGCTATGCCAACGCGTTGTTGCTGCCCACCAGATAATTGATGAGGATAAGCATCTTTTTTATCTTTCAGCCCCACTTTATCCAATAAATCCAGACCAATATTATATGCCTTATCTTTTGGTACCTTCCGAGCTATAATTAATCCCTCTATAATGTTTTCAATTGCTGTTTTATGCAGGAAAAGATTATATTGCTGAAAAACCATAGCTGTGTTTCTGCGTATATCAAGAATATCTTTCGAACTTGCTTTTTTAAATTCTACTTTTTTATTACCTATAGTAATTTCCCCATTGTCTGCCCGTTCTAAAAAATTCAAGCATCGCAAAAAAGTCGATTTTCCTGACCCGCTTGGTCCTAATATAACCACTACTTCTCCCTTTTCAACTTTTAGATCAATGCCCTTTAAAATTTCATTTGTTCCAAATTTTTTGGAGATATTTTTAACTTTTATCATACTAAACGTCTCCTTTTACCTCGATTGAAATGATTTTCATAAACTGTTGACACGCCTTCAATGGCAGCACATACAGACCAATATATAAGAGATACAGCCACATATGCCTCAAGGAAACGATAATTAGCATTAGCTTCAATAATAGCCCCATCCAATATATCCACTACCGAAACCATAGAAACTAGCGAAGAAGTTTTAATGAGACCAATTAATGTACTATTAATCATCGGAAAAGCAATAGGAATTACTTGTGGAATGACCATTCTTCTAATTAATTGACTTTTTGTTAATCCTATCGAATAAGCCGCATCAAATTGTCCTTTTGGGATTGCTGCCAGAGATCCCCTAAAGACCTCTGACAGACCGCTAGTTGCATATAAAGTTAGGGCAAAGATCGCTATCCATCTGCGATCAATATCTTTGAAACGTATAGACCAAGAAAATGTTTGTGCTATTTTATCTAAAAGATCTGCACTAACAAGATAAGCTACTAATAAAATTAATACGACGGGAATTGCTTTAAAAATTGTAACAAACCACTTAAAAATACTCGAAAGGACAGGGATATTAAAAAAGCGTACTAGTGCAATAATAAGCCCCAAAATGGAACCTAAAATAAGTGGCAGAAATCCCAATAGTAGAGTGGTAGGTAAATATTTCACTGCCGCTAAAAATACTTTAAACATAAATGCGAAATCAAAATCCATTTTCTCTAACTCCTTTCGATTTATTTTGTGTAATCTCCTCCTAAAACCTCTTTGGAAATTTCAGCTAGCTTCCCTTCATCAATTAATTTTTGTAATGCACCATCAATGTCTTCCTGAAGCTTTGTATCAGATTTTTTAGATAAAAAATAGGTTTTCGAAACATATGCTGGTTCCCCAGATGTTACTAGGTTTGCATTAAACTGCTTATTTAATTTATTTACATCATATTTTGTCGATAAAATAGCATCAACTGTTCCGTTTTGAAGATTTTTAACACGGATTTCACTTGAACCATCTCCATAAAGGATGTTAATTTTTTTATCATGTTTTTTATTGTATTGCTCTAAAAGATACGCATAGTTGCTTCCTGTAGATACTTGCACTTTTTTCCCTGCTAAATCTTCTAATTTTTGAAAGTTATTACCTGAATTTTCATCTACCACTATATAGCCTGTATAATCCGTGTATCCCACTTTTCCATATAAATATTTCGCTTTTCTTTCATCATTAACTTCATATTGATGGGCTGCTAAGTCTACTTTATTTGCATCAAGAGCAGGTAATACATTTTTAAACTCAAATGTTTCATATTTAAATTTGTATTGAGGTAATTTTTCATCCACTGCATCAAGAACTGCTTTTTCATATCCAGTCGGATTTCCCTTTTCATCTAAATAAGCAAATGGTTGATAGGAATTGCCTGTCCCGATAATAATTTCTTTTGCATCTGAATTATTATTTGCTCCAGCACTTTCACTTTTAGAAGTTTCATTGCTTCCGCATCCAGCCAAAACAATTCCAAGTAAAGCACTTAGTCCAATAACTTTTAATCTACCAAATTTTGTTCTATTCATCATTGTAATTCCCCTTATTTGTATTCTAGTTTGATTTATTTTTTTCATTTGTTAATAACAAGGGTTTATTTTTGTTAACTGTAAATAAAAACCCTGTTAACTTCTTCTTACTTCTGCTTGGATAGCGATATTTAATTTCTAAAATGTTAAATACTTTTTCAAGTAGGATGCTTAAAACAATAAATATGATTGCTGCAATAAAGTAACCCTCAATAACACGATAATATAATGCTCCTAATGCCTGTACTTTCCCCATTACATCCAATATCCCTATAGAAAAAGCTAACGAAGTATCTTGCAGGAGATTTATGATCGATGCTCCCAAATTTGGAATAGCGAATGCACGTGCTTGCGGGATTAGTATTCTTTGATAGGTCTGTCTTTTGGTCAATCCTATAGATGCAGCCGCTTCGTACTGGGAAACGGGAACACTTAACAAGGACGAACGGAATATTTCAGAAAAGAATGCTGCTGTATTTAACCCATAGGTAATATAAATGAAATATATTTTGTTCCATTGAGAAAGGTCTATTCCTATTAAAGCTAATAAATTTGGAAGACCATAAAATACAATAAACATTTGAACTAAAATTGGTGTCCCCCTTATAAAAGAAACATAAAGAATACAAATTTGTTTTAATATCGGGATGTTTTCTATCCTGATATAAGCAATTAAAATACCTAACACACTTCCTATAATGGTCGCAAACAATACAATCAATAAAGTTGTTGGAAGAGCGCTCAACACTTTTGGGAAAAGTGAAAAGACATACTCCCATTTGAAAAACTCTCCCATGTAATTCCTCCTTTCTTCTTTTGCAAGAGAATCACATTAAGCTTTTGACTCGGCAAATGGCGGCGTTCCCAATAGCTCTTCATCAAAGCGGTCTGGAATTAGCACTTTATACATTAGTACACCAAGATCCCCATCATTTTCATGTTGAAAATATTCTTTATAGCCCTTGCGTTTGTACATGTCAAGAAGCCAAGGATGTTTCCTGCCAGAAGTCCCCAGTGTATAAGCAGGAGCTTTGAAAGTATCACGCAGTAGCGTTTCTACATAGTCTAACAATTTATTCCCAACCCCCTGCCCTTTCAAATTCGGTGCGGTTGCAAACCACCATACAAAAGGATAGCCTGACACGGGAGTTGTGCTTTCCCATGGAAAACGAATCGTAATCGTTGATATGATTTTGCCATCGCGTTCTAATACTATAGCAGTTGACTTCACTATATTTTCAGTTACCGTTTCAATTGTTGCATTTGCAGATGGCCAGTTGATTCCTAAATCGCGAATCGGCTCAAAAGCACTAGATAATAATTCAAAAAACGCTGGAGCATCTTCTTCTGTCGCTATTCTAAAAATATCTTTACTCATATAAATTCTCCAATCTATATAATATTTTTTGGTTATTTCCTTATTTAAGGAAAAGATATTACATTAACATGTAACCTTAGTAAAACCAAGCTACGATGTGAAATTTTTAACCTTTGTCTGTAAATGAATTACTCCTTCCGTTATATCTTTCTATTAATCCATGTATTCGTATCGGATATATACACTATAATGTTTTTTAACACTCTTGACCAATTAGTAATAATAAAGTGACACTTCAGTAAAACTAAATAATCATAAAAAACTTCTTTTCTAAATAGCTGCAAAAAAAGACGACTCCAAAATTCAGAAATTGAATTTTAGAGTCGTCTTTTTGATTATCGAATTACCTATGTTTTTTTAGATGTTTTTTTCATTTTCCACAATATGTTTCAAAATAGATAATTTATTTTCCCAAAAGCGTTCATAATAAGAGATCCACTCTTTTACATCTGCCAACGGTTCTGGGGATAGTGTATACAGTTTTTCTCTGCCTACTTTTTTTGAACGGACTAGTTTTGCCTCTGATAGGATAGCGAGATGCTTGACAATTGCGGTCCGGCTTATCGGAAAATGGCTCGTAATATCGGCAATAGGTAGCTCCTTTTCCGATAATAATTCCATCACTTCTCTTCTCGTAGGATCAGCTATTGCCTGATAAACATCATGCTTTTTTGCTGTACTAGCCATGATTATTCCACAGTCTCTTTCAGCCTAATGACAATTTGCGACCATCCCATGTTCATGCGATCGCGGATAATTGATGCTTTTTCATTCGCTTTCCCTACGATTTCATCTGCTTCTTTCCATCCAGCATGAATAACTGTAAATTCTGTTGTCGTGCTGTCTATTTCTTTTAAAAGAAAAGAAACAACCCACCCATCAACATCCCATGTAAAAGATAATTTCGTTGGTGCTTCTACCTCAATCACTTTACAAGGAGACGGACCAAAGGGAGATTGCAAATAAAATTCATGCCCTAGCTCTAATTGAAAATCATTAGGCATAAACCATGCAGCTATTCCTTCAGAAGTCGCTACTTTTTGCCAAACTTTTTCAATCGGCGCATTTAAATTAATTTTTTGCACAATATCTTGCACTTTTTCACCCATAGAAAAACACCTACTCTTTCTAAAATTATGACACCTTTTGGTTTCATTTATAATATAACACCTTTTGGTTATATGTCAACTTTACTTCAGATTTGTCATGTATGCTCTTCTAACGCAAAAAGGGACTGTCCCTTAAGTCGGTTAAACCGACTTTTGAGACAGCCCCAGAATTTTTAAGATATATCAGATACACTCTCTTGCAATTCTTTAATATTCCCTTTTTTACGCATATACCATACACCGTTATATACAGCAAAATAGTAAAAAACCAATCCTACTATTGCTGCAACAACAGACATAAATGGTTCTGGAACGATTCCATGACCGCCAAAATTCCCTAAGTAGCTCAACCCAACAAGGAGAAGAATGTAAACAACAAGATATAGGCCACCAAAGAATTCTTCTATTTTATGTTTCTTGATAAAATGAATGACTAAGTAGCCGCCAACTCCTAAAATTAATCCGGTAATGGCAAGCTGCACCCTGCTCCAGTTTGTCCAATAAATAAGAAGTGTAGCAAAAACAAAGGCTAATGGCGCAATAATATTCATACCTGGAAGTCCATTATTTTTTGTCAAACCAACCTTACGGAAAACCATAACGGTTACACATGCTGAAGCATACTTAAATATACCAATTGCTCCTACAATTGCAACAATTGCAGTCCAACTCTTTAAAGGAAATAAGAATAATAATCCAATAAAGAAATTAAGAGTAAGTGCACGAGTTGGAACGCCAAATCTTTTGTTAATTGTTCCGAAGAAAGATGGCAGGAACCCGCTTTTCGCCATGCCAAAGACATGTCTTGACGTACCCGCTGTATAAGCAAGCGCTGAGCCTGTTGGAGAAACCATGGCATCAGCAGTAATGATCCAAGATAACCAAACCATATTTGCCATAAGAGCTAGATTAGCAAATGGAGAATCAAACTTAATTCCACTCCAGCCATTAGCCAACATATCTGGTGGAACTGCTCCAATAAAAACAATTTGCAGCAGAACATATAATATTGCTGCAGCTACCAGTGAAGTGATTAAAGCTAGTGGAATATTCCGTCTAGGTTTAACCACTTCTCCACTCATCATAATAACGTTCCCAAATCCTGTATAAGCAAAAAATATACCACTTGTTAATACCGCACTTAAACCAGCACTATACCCATTAGGGGCAAACCCTTGACTTGTAAAGTTCTCGGCATGAAAACCTGTCATAAAAAAAGCAATGATTGTTAAAACAGGTACTACAAATTTGATAGTGGTGATTACAGTGTTTGTGACAGCAAATAGCTTCACACCAAAATAGTTAAATATAATAAAGAATATCATTAATAACATTGATGCGAGCATGCCTGTTGTAGTAAGTTGCTCCTTTGCTGCATCATACAGCCCTGGCCAGAACTGATTAGCGTATTGAATAACTCCTGCCGATTCCACAGGTGCAGTAGCACAGTAGCCAAGCCAGATAGAATAACTAGTTACTGTAGCAAGCATTTTTCCATGAGAATATAGGGGATAGCGCCCTAAACCACCTGTTTCAGGCTTAACTCTTCCTAATTCAGCATAAATAAGCGCTATGAGTGTAATGGCAACTGCGCCAATCACCCAAGAAATAATCGCTGCAGGACCAGCTAATTTCGCTGCTGCCCACGGACCAAAGAGCCAGCTTGACCCTATTATTCCTCCAAGGGATAATGCCGTAAGCGACCAAAATCCCATTTTCTTTTTCAAATATTGTTCTTGATTCATGATGTACCTCTCTTAACTAATATTAAATCCTTAATCTATTATTTCGTTCGACTTTATTGATTTTATTGTAATCATTTTTATTTTTCAATGTATATTTTTGGATATCAAAAAAAAACAACTATTCATATTGCTGAATAGTTATGTAAAAACCAATCAAATCAAATGTTTAATTGGAGAGCGGATTAATTTTATATTAAGAAAAAATTAATTGTTGTTCTAATAAGACCATTTTCTTTTCTTCTATGCTTTTCCGGCAATTTATCACCCGTTGATTGCTGCTTCCTCTATATAATAAGGATAAATCTCTTTTTTCTTTTACAAAAGGGCCATCTACAAGAATATCCAACTCCTTGCATAACTTCATAAATGGCTCCTTTTTTGCTTCCATCAAATACTCCCACTTATATCCAGTATAGCACCATATATTTTTACCTGCTTTTTTCAGCTTTTCAGCCAAAATAGCCAAGTCATTTAATTGCAGAAGCGGCTCTCCGCCGCTGAAAGTAATATTTGTCAAAGGATTATCCATTAACTCATCATAAATTGCTTGAATGGACATTTCTACTCCGCCATCCTTATTCCAGCTTTGCGGATTATGACAGCCTGTACATTTATGGGGACAACCTGCAAAAAATACGGTGCTCCTTAAGCCAGGGCCATCTACAATGCTGTCATGAATAATATTCAGCACTCTCATGAATGCTTAACCCTCTCCCTTTCTTCAGCACGTTTTGCTGTATTCCATTTATCCAATGACCCTACTAAATACCCTGTTATCCGGCGGATTCGTTCAATTTGACTTTCCTCTTCCTCCCCGCATTTCGGGCACCCGTTATCAATAATTCCTTTATGACCGCAAGTCAAGCATCTATCTACAGGATGATTAATGCTGCCATAACCGATGCCTGCTTCTTTCATTGCACAAACAATTGCCTTCATTGCCTCTTTATTTTTGCTGGCATCGCCGTCTAATTCTACATAAGTAATATGTCCTGCATTTGTTAGTTCATGAAAAGGAGCTTCTTTTTTAATTTTTTCGATTGCTTTTATTTGATAATAAACAGGAATATGAAAGCTGTTCGTAAAATACTCTCGGTCAGTGACTCCTTTAATGACTCCATGCTTCTTTTTTGTTATCTTAAGCGACTTTCCTGCAAACGATTCTGCAGGTGTTGCAATAAGCGAATAATTTAATTGATATTTTTCCATCGCTTGATCTGCCGCGTTTCTCATATGCTTTACAATTTTCAATCCTAAATTATACGCTGCTTTGCTTTCCCCGTGATGAACACCTAACAAAGCTGTTAAACATTCTGCCAACCCTACAAAACCAATCGATAATGTACCTTGTTTTAAAATATCTTCTAGATAATCGTCCATCTTTAATGTTTCCCCGTTTGCCCATACACCTTGTGTAAATAAGAATTTAAAGTTTGCGACTGTTTTTTTCCCTTGATAAACATAACGATCATATAGCTGTTTAATGGTTATTTCTAAGAATGCATCTAATTTGGCAAAAAATTGATCAATCGACGTCACTTCTAATGCAAGCAGCGGTAAATTAATGCTTGTAAAAGATAGATTTCCTCTGCCAACAGCCTGCTCTTTGCCATGGATATTCCCCATCACTCTTGTCCGGCAGCCCATCGTTGCCACTTCGGATTGTGGCGTCCCATCATAATATTTAGCATTAAAAGGAGCATCAATAAAAACAAAATTCGGAAAAAGCCGCTTGCTTGTTGTTTCAATTGCCAATTCAAATAGATAATAGTTTGGGTCGTCTTGAAAATAATTAATCCCTTCTTTTACTTTAAAGACAATGATCGGAAAAATAGGCGTTTCCCCTGTACCCAACCCTGCTTGTGTAGCAAGCAATAAACATTTTGTTAACAAGGCTCCTTCTCTAGAAGTATCTGTTCCTAAATTAACGGACACAAATGGAGTCTGGCCCCCTCCTCTCGAGTGCATGCTATTGCAGTTATGTGTAAAAGCTTCACAAGCTTGATATGTTTCTTTTTCGGTCCATTCCCAAGCCTTTTTTTCAATCAAAGCTTTATCCTCCATTATTTCTTGTAGTTTTCTTTTATTTTTTTCATTCGTTTTTTTTATGTAAGGAGCTAAATCATAATCCAGCATTGGAATAGCTTGTCCACCATGCTGCTGATTTTGATTTGCCTGTAATATAATAGAAGTTAATGCCATCGCACTCATAATATTTTGTGGTTCTCTCATAAACCCATGACCTGTATTAAATCCATCTTTCAAAATTTTCCCTAAAGGAATTTGACAGCATGTTGCCGTTCCAGAAGAATAAAAATCAAGATCATGAATGTGGATGTATCCTTGTTGAAATGCTTCTTTTGCTTCAGCAGATAAAAGATTTTCAACTGTATAATGTCGAGAGGATGTGGAAGCAAAATGCATCATATGACTCATCGGTGAAAGTCCATCTATGTTTGCATTTTCTTGTATGAAATCATGATTGTCACTGCGAACAATTTCATCAAATTCCGTTAATAGTTCTGAATAATTCCCCATTATTAATCACTCCAATAGATTTATCTTCCTTGTAATTATAAATGGTTATCCTCACCAACAACGATATATAGACAATATTTCACTGAATGTACACAATATATAGTGTTTTTGATTTTTTAGTTAAAAAAGAGGTTGACCCAAAGCTTAGGAGGGATTTTTGCACCTTCGCTTCATTAGGATGGTATGTGATAAACTAGGCATAAAATGAAGAATTATAATTGGAGGATTTATCATGCAATCTTCAAAAGGCACGATACAAGAAATGTTTATTACAAGCAAAGAACTAGGTGAAGAAGTGAAACTGCTAGTATATCTTCCACCTTCTTATTCACCACTTTATAAATACAATATTCTTTTCGCACAAGATGGAAAAGATTATTTTCAATTTGGACGAATTGGAAGAGTGGCAGATGAATTACTGCAAGCAAATAAAATTCAAAATACGATTATTGTTGGTATTCCTTATGTGACGGTTCAAGACAGAAGAGAAAAATATCACCCTTCAGGACAAAAAAATAAAGCATATATCCGTTTTTTAGCACATGAACTTGTTCCGTTTATTGATAAAAAATTTCCAACTTATCAAATGGGACTTGGAAGAGGACTTATTGGCGATTCATTAGGTGCAACTGTTTCCCTTATGACAGCACTAAAGTTTCCTCATACATTCGGCAAAGTAATGCTTCAATCTCCTTTCATAAATAAAGAAGTCTTACAGGCTGTTCAAGCATTTGATCGATTCCACCTTCTTGAAATATTCCATATTATTGGTACAGAAGAAACATCGGTTAAAACAACGATTCAAACGATCGAAGATTTTCTGACGCCAAATCGGGAACTGGCACAGCTTTTACACGAAACAAACGCCGATTATACATATGAAGAATTTAACGGAGATCATACTTGGAAGCATTGGCAGCCAACGCTTAAAACAATCTTAGAAAGAATGCTTTGTTAATGGTAAAGGGGACGGAGCTGACGCTACTTTAATGAAGGCTGTTTTCTCAAAGTTTGTTGTTTTCACAAAAAAGGGAGGGCTTACTTTAGTGTTGCCTTCTACCCAAAATTAATTTTCATACAAAAATTTGGAGAAGAAGTACTCAGCAGACTGAATACACGTAGACTCCTGTGGGAATGCGAGAAAGACGAGACCCCACAGGAGCGTATGCGACGAGGAGGCTCGACGCTCGCCCACGGAAAGCGTAGTGTATTCAGTCTGCGAGTTTAAAAGCAACAATCTATATGAAAACAGCCTTAATGCAAAAAAACGATGATGCTCTATAGTTTGTTTTTGTCCTTAGAAAGGATGGAGTAGCTTCACTCACGCCGCCTTTATTAGGTTAGAAACTGCTTTTTCCTTGTTAGATGATGAGACGAGGCATGAGTCTCCATACGAATTTTGTTTACTAATTCTTAATATTAAAACGATAATAACTTTTTAAACTTCACCAAAATATTTGTTATAATATCTTACATAAAACAATAAAGACAACACGATATATGTTGGCTTCTTAATAAAATGGAGGGAATAATCAAATGAAATATAGTATTGTTATTTTCCCAGGAAAAGAGTTGCAAGATAAAGCTAATTCTTTACGTAAACGGTTTGACCCTAAATATGCATTAATTCCACCGCATATTAGCCTTATTAGTGAATTTGAAGCAAATCCTGCAGAAATAAAAGAAATTAGTAAAAAACTAGAGAAAGTAGCCAGTCACTTCCCTACTATTGGACTAAATATTTTAAAAATTAGCACGTTTCAACCTGTCGAAAATAAAGTTTATTTAAAAATAGAGCCTACCCCGGATTTAGAAGATTTACATATTGAGCTTTCCAGCATACTTGGAGTGGAACAACAAAAGGATTCGTTTGTTCCACATATAACAATTGGCCAGCAGCTGACAAATGATGAGCATCTTGATATGTATAGCAGTTTGAGGATGAATACTTTTCAATATGAAGAGCAAGCTGACCGTTTTCATTTATTATACGAGCTTGAGAACGAATCCTGGACAGTATACGAAACATTTAGACTAGGAAAGGAAATGTGAGTAAATTGGAAGTAATTATAGCTAAAACCGAAAAAGAGTTAGAAGATGTATATTATGTTCGCCGGACTGTTTTTATAGACGAACAACAAGTACCAGAAGAAGAAGAATACGATGAATACGAACAAGACAGTATCCATTTTGTCTTGTACGATCACAATAAGCCGGTTGGAGCTGGACGTTATCGCACATTTGATGAGTACGGAAAAATTGAAAGAATTTGCATCTTAAAAGAAAACCGCAAAGGCGGTTCAGGCAAAACTATCATGAAAAAAATAGAGGAGTATGCCAGTCACAATGGAGCACCTGCACTTAAATTAAATGCACAAACACACGCGATTCCTTTTTATTCGAAACTCGGTTATGAAGTAGTATCAGAAGAATTTTTAGATGCAGGCATTCCTCATAAAACGATGATGAAAAAAATAAAAGAATGATTGTTTTTTGCTCCTAAATTCAATCACGGTTCAGTTAATCAACTTGTAAAATAAACAAAAAACTCTTGTCAAAATTAGACGAGAGTTTTTTGTTTATTTTTTTATTATTTGCCTACAATGGTAAGGAAAGGGTTGATTTCATTGGATTTTCTTCACATCGTAATAGAGCTTATTATTGGTTTTCTTTCCCTTCTTTTTTTAACTAAGATTCTCGGGAAAACGGAGATTACTCAAATTACTACCTTTGATTTTGTTTCTGTTTTAGTGCTTGGTGAATTAGTTGGAAACGCCATGTATGATAAAAAAACGGGATTGCTGGAAATTCTTTTTGCCGTCGGAATCTGGGGATTGTTAATTTATACTACCGCAATTTTCACACAAAAGTTGCGATTAACACGAAAACTATTAGAAGGAAAACCAGCCATAATTATAAAAAAAGGGCAAATTGATTATCAAGAGATGAAAAAAAATCATCTAGATTTAAATCAGTTGCAGCATCTTCTTCGAGCTAAAGAAATATTTTCCATCACGGAATGCTATTATGCTATTTTAGAAACAGATGGCACTATTAGCGTTATGAGAAAACAAGCTTATGCCACACCTACTAAACAAGACTTAAATTTGCCTCTCCAGAGTGTTTCCTTGCCGATAAGCATTATTCTCGATGGAGAAATAGTCGTGGAGAATTTACCGATCATTGGCTGGGACGAGCAAAAATTAAAAAACGAGCTCAGTTTTTTAGGAGTTTCCTCTTATAAAGACATTCTTTATGCAGAATGGCAGGAAAATAAACCATTATATGTGCAAGGCTATTAATGCGCCGGCGCTTTTCTTAAACAAATGCATGAAAGTTTCTTCCTTTTCCAGTAAGCTGTGCTTCTAATAAGGAAATGTCTTTATTTTCATGCATTTGATTGTTCGAATGAGAAACGCTTATATGATTAAAAATGTTCTCATTCGCATCTTTTGTTTCCTTTTGCAAGCGATTGTTTATTGGAAATATACGAGATATCTCCTGTTGTTTATACGGGTTTGTTTTTTTGCCAATTTCTCGTAAAGTATATTGTTCATACTGATAATTTGTAATCGGAAGAATATAACCCATTTCCCTTTCCCTCCTATAAAAAATTATATGTTGAACACGTACTATTATTATTCCCAGCATTTTTAACCGCTTAAGCACGCTTCCCCTCTTTTCTCTCTCCTATGATTTTGATATGATTAACTGTAATCTTTGTAGAGCGGAACTCCGCTGTTAAAACTAGTTAGAATTAATAGATTTGAGGTTGCCTATGCTATCAGCTTTTTACGTAAATAAATTAATACACTTACATACAATTAATAGACAAGATCTTCAAAAAATTCATGAAGATGGAAAACAAGGCTTGCTGGCATGCCCAGTTTGCGGAGAAACCGTTATGCTTTATATAGGAATAGAGAAGACTCCCCATTTCTTTCATCTATCAACCAAAATAGATTGCGAAGAATTTTCCTCTTCCGCTTCAGAAGAAACAGCAGCAGGTAAAGAATATGAAGAAAAAAATGGATTTAGAATTCCAAAATCTCGAACGATTGGCAGTGAACCAGTAAAAACAGGCTATAAAGAAACGAAGCAGCTACAAATAAAAGCACCCTTTTATCAGCCCGTCCCAACTGAGCCTTCCTATAAAGAGAATTATCTCCAATTGCTTCATAAAAGCGGTGTAATGCTTGATCCATCTCAAGCAAAAGCTGTTGCGATTCAAAATGGGCCAGCTTTAGTAGTAGCTGGTGCCGGCAGTGGAAAAACCCGTGTGTTAACAACAAGAGCAGCTTATTTAATACATGAAAAAGAAGTAGACCCATCATCCATCATGTTAGTCACATTTACATTAAAAGCAGCGACCGAAATGAAGGAACGTTTGCTTCAGTATCCTAATATGTCCCAGTCGCTCGTCAATAAAATTGTTTCCGGTACGTTCCATCGTATTCTTTATCAAATATTAATTTTTCATCAACCAGATAAATGGCAGCGGCAAAATTTATTAAGTAAAGATTGGCAAAAAGAAGCATTATTAAAAGAGATAGGCAAAGACTTGAACTTGGATGGAAAAGAGTTTCCTTTTGATGCAGCCATACAGCAAATTGGCACATGGAAAAACTCGTTGCTTTTTCCACATGAAATAACCGCTGCAACAGAATGGGAAGAAAAGGTACTCCCTCTTTATAAACGCTACGAGGAGAGGAAACATCAACAAAACTTATATGATTTTGATGATATGCTGCTTGGTGGATATTACTATTTCCTTGAAAATCCGCATATGTTGGAAATGTATCAAAATCGCTTTCAACATTTTTTATTAGACGAATTTCAAGATATTAATAAAGTGCAATATGAATGGATTAAACTGATTTCGAAAAAAGCAGCAAGCGTGTATGCGGTTGGAGACGATGATCAATCTATATATGCATTTCGAGGAAGTGATCCAAAATACCTTCTATATTTTGAAAAAGATTTTCCAAATGCAAAAGTAATTATTCTTGATTATAATTATCGCTCTGCACATGAAATTGTCACGACAGCACATGCAGTCATCAGCAAAAATAAAAAACGCCGTCAAAAAAATATGATTGCTACCTACTCTGGAAAAACACCAAGGATGTTTTATCCATATGACGAAGAAGAAGAAGCAACCATGATTGTAACAGATATGCAAGAAAAAATAAAAAAGGGATATGAACCGAAAGATTTTGCTGTTCTTTATCGTACAAACACAAGCAGTCGAGCTATATTTGAACGGCTCGCATCTTCCAATCTACCGTTTAAATTAGAACAAAATGCCGGTTCTTTTTATAGTCGCTTTATTGTAAAAAGCATGATTGGATATTTAAAACTAACCATTGACCCTGATAACCATGATGCGGTAAGAGATATTCTGCCCTCTTTATTTGTGAAAAAATCTGTTCTGCAGGATATAAAAGCAACCAGCATCTTACAGGACTGCAGTTTATTAGATTGCTTCCTTTCTGTAAAAACCGGGTTTGCCTTTCAAGAATCCCGCTTAAAAAAAATCCCTTCTGTTCTTCATAAATTAAAATATAAGAACCCAGTGGATGCAATCACAATAATAGAAAAAGAACTGGGATTTCACGAGTTTATTACGAAACGAGGAAATGAAGGAAATCAATGGGATAAAGGATCGGATGATATTCGAGATTTAAAGGTAGCTGCAAAAAAGTTCTCTGCAATCGATGAATTTATTGCACATACAGAACATATGATAGCGATGAATACAGAAATAAAAAAACAATATTTACATGCAGACAACACCGTTACATTAAGTACGATTCATCGTGCCAAAGGATTAGAATATAAAGTGGTTTATTTATTAGGAACCGTCGACGGCTCTATTCCGCATGATTATTCACTAGAAGCACAACGTAAAGATGATCCTCTACCGCTGGAAGAAGAAAGGCGGCTTCTGTATGTTGGCATGACTCGAGCACAACAAGAGCTGTATGTATCGATTCCTATGCATATACGTGGAAAAAAGGCAAAGGCTTCACGCTTTTTACCCTCTATTTAAGAAGAAATCTAAACCATTTTATACAAAGTAAAAATGGGGTTCTCTAAGTTCAATAAATCTATCTAGAGCTACCCCTTTTTATTTTGAGTTACTTTTTATTAATCATTTTGGATAAAGTGTTAAAGTCTAATTGTTTCCCGTCTGAAACAATTGATTTTACAATTTTATCTTCAGTTTCTTTAGGCACAGACTTTCCTGCTATCTGGGATACTCGGCGAATTACGCCTCTAACTGTTTTTTCATCTTTAAAATTAGCATTTTGTAAAGAATTAGCTAATTCAAATATATCTTTCATGTTTACACCAGTTTTTGATTCTATATTTTTAAAGAAATTATTGTTCATCCTTATTTTTCCTCCTTCTTAAGCTACTTTATATAGTATGAAGCTTAAGAAAAAAGGTGTAGCTTCCATTTAATAAAAAGTAAAATGCCTATAAGTTTTCACAACCACAGTAAAAAGGATGTCAACTTAATAGCTAACATCCTTTTACCTTTTAAACACTGCAGCCAACAACAAATCTATTTTTGTTGTTGGCTGCAAGTTTTTTTAATTAAAGAAAGCTTACGCCTACAATAATTAATAGTATAAATAATACTACAATCAATACAAAGGAAGAGCCACCATAGCCGCCTCCGTATCCATAGCCGCCGCCATAACCGCCGTAACCGCATCCACCGAAACTCATATATTCTTCACCTCACTTATGCCTTAGTCTCTATTAGCATATGGATAGTGAGTAGCATTGTATAGGCAAGCTACTAATACAGTAAAGAATGTACGATTGTCTTATTAGACATATGGCCAAAAACTGTTGTAGATTTGGATATATTACCTATTTATTCTATTCCTGATCATAAAAGTCAAACGTAATGGTTCCATTATGATCCACCTGTGCAAGAAAAATTTCTTCTAAAACTAAACCTCTTTTTTCTAACGCACTTGCTACCCATTTTTCACTCAAGTTGCATTTATTTAACGCTTTATCATTTATTTTCCCATCCAAAATAATAGAATAAAGTTCTTTTTCTACAGGTGGAGAATCGATGATATCTTCTACTAATACTGGCTGCTTTGGCTTTTTTAAAAGTACACTTAATCCCCCATTCGCTTCTAAAGTGGCAAATTCAACATCTTCCACCCGAAAAATACTTTGTGTTCTAAGCTGCTCTAACAATTCATCTAAACTGTATTTTTCCTTTCTTAAATTATCTTCTATAAGATTTCCATTTTTAATAAAAATAGTTGGAGTACCTTCCACAAAATTACGGAATCGTTTACTTTTTAAAGAAAGATAACTAATAATTACTGGGAAAGTTGTCCAAATAATAATTGCAGTCACGCCTTCTCTCATCTTTAATTCTGAGTCCATAGATAAGGTTCCTGCGATATCACCAGTTGTAATTCCAACTATATATTCAAAAAAAGATAATTTAGACAGCTGTTTTTTCCCAAGAAGTTTCGCAATAAAGAAAAGACCAATGATGATTAAAAAAGAACGAATGAATGTGTTTATGACTTCAGACATTTCGTACGTCTCCTATAAAAAATATTCCACCAAGATAAATATTCAGCCTTTTGGTTTAAAAAGCAAGGCACCGATAAATCCAAATACGATGGCGGCAGATATTCCTGAACTTGTGACCTCAAACATTCCAGTTAAAACACCAATAATGCCATGGACATCAGCTTCTTGCATCGCTCCATGCACGAGCGCATTCCCAAAACTGGTTATCGGAATAGTTGCACCCGCTCCCGCAAAATCTGCAAATGGTTCATATAATCCTACTCCGTCTAAAATCGCTCCAATTACGACCAAAGTTGATAATGTATGAGCTGGCGTAAGTTTTGCCACATCAAACATAAGTTGTCCAATGACACATACTAAACCTCCAATTACAAACGCCCAAAAAAACATGGGGATCATCCTTTGCACCTCCTAGCTTTTTTTTGTTTATTTAAAAAGTTATATTTCAATGGATACTGCATGGGCAATACATGGAATCGTTTCATTTTGCTGAAAACTTAACGGAGATAATAAAGCTCCTGTTGCAACAACTAATATTCTTTTATACTTTCCATTTTTCATTTCATTAAGTAAATGGCCATATAAAACGGAAGCCGAACATCCTGCTCCACTTCCACCTGACTGTACTGGCTGATTTTCTTTATACAGAAGAAGTCCGCAATCATTAAATTTTGTTTCATCTATTTCCCATCCCATTTGTTTTAATAGGGCCATCGCTGTTTCTCTGCCAATTTTCCCTAAATCACCTGTAACAATTAAATCATAATACGAAGCGTCAATTCCTAAATCATTAAAATGGGAAGCGATTGTGTCAGCTGCTGCTGGCGCCATTGCCCCTCCCATATTAAAGGGGTCTGTTAATGCCATATCAATTACCTTTCCAATTGTTGCAGAAGTCGTATATGGCAAGTTTGCTTGATGATTGTTTGCAGTAAGCAAAGCTACTCCCGCACCAGTTACCGTCCATTGTGCAGTCGGCGGTTTTTGTCCCCCGTATTCTGTCGGATAGCGGAACTGCTTTTCAACAGCCGCATTATGACTGGAGGCACCTGTTAATATATTATTTGCACCTTGATAATTGATGATAAAAGAAGCAAGCGCTAAGCCTTCCATAGAAGTAGAACAAGCACCAAATAAACCAAAGTATGGGATTTTTAACGTTCTTGCAGCAAAACTTGTTGGTGTCATTTGATTAATTAAATCACCAGCTAAAAAAAACTCTATATCTTGTGGCTTCACTTCACTTTTTTGCAAAGCAGTTTGAGCAGCTTCCTCCAGCAATAATCTGTGTGCTTGCTCATACGTGTCTTTGCCCATCCATAAATCATCATGAAGTATATCAAAATCGTTTGCTAAATTACCGTTTCCTTCAAAAGGTCCACCAGATACGCCTGTTGATTGAATCACTGGATGATTAGGAAAAAGCCATGATTGTTTTCCTTTAAGCAATTTAAAATCCCCCCAGCTTTATAATAATCGTTTTAATAAGTGCAACAACAAATGCTGAAAAGACACCAAATACTATGACAGACCCTGCAAGTTTAAATATATTTCCACCTACACCAAGCACAAATCCTTCTGTACGATGTTCGATTGCTGCTGATATAATACTGTTTCCAAAACCGGATACAGGTACAGCACTACCAGCACCACCAAACTGGCCGAGACGATCATATATTCCAAATCCTGTCAACAACATAGAAAGGAAAATAACCGTTGCACTTGTTGGATTTCCAGATGTTTGTTCTGTGAAGTGAAAGAAATAAATATACATATAAGCAATTAATTGCCCAATTGTACAAATGATGCCGCCAACAAAAAAAGCTTTCACACAATTTTTTACAACTGGGCGTTTTGTTTCAAACTGCTGTTCTAATGTTTCATATTGTTTTTGCTGTGGCGTTTTTTGCTCCTCTTGTTTATTTGGCATTGTTTTTCCTCCTTTATTTAGGGAAAAGGGGTCGGAGCTACGCCAACTGTAATGGATAAAAAATGAGTGATGGTGCTCTGTAGTATATTTTTTATCCTTACTAAGTTAGATTGGCATCGCTCACGCCGCCTTTATTAGATTTGATTCTTCCTTTTCCTTGTTAGATGGTAAAGACAAGGGACGAGGATCCATATATAGGCCTTATGTCAGTTCATCGTTTAAACGAATGATTTGCTTTAATCTTTTATCAGCTTGTTTGTCCGTATAATTAGGATCTTGCAATTTTTCCCACAATCTTGCTGACTCTAGAAAAATTTTATAATCGCTTGATAAAGTAAAATTTTCATCAGGAAATTTCTTTTTTAGTTTTTCTTTTAATTCTTTTTCAATGCCTTTCATTTTCAATCGATACATATGCTTTACTTTATAAGCAACTAAAATATCCTTTTTTCCTTTTATAACAGCAACATCATATATAGAAGGAACTGCACTTGTTTCCTCTTTTATTTGTTCTACCTTTTTTTGATTTGCTTCATGGTCATTCTTTCCAATAACAACAGGCTGTTGATTTACCATTTTAAACAAAGCCCACCTGCTGTGACTAGAGTATTTTTCACAGCCGGTCAGAATCATGCTGATTATTAGCAAAAAAAAGATTACTGTTTTTTTATTTGTCATATTCTTCCCTTCCTACATATGTAATGGTATCGTTTAATCTTTTTTTATTTTTTTCTATTAATAAACTTTTTATGAAAAATTTTTACTTACGGAATGAACCAATTTTTGTAAGACATAAAAAAGAATTCCTCTATTTTCAGAAGAATTCTTTTTTATCCCATTCTTTTTTAGTGTGAAAACAGGCCAATAAGTGAAGTAGAGAAGATTTTCAACTCAAGTGAATTAGTGCTACAACAAAAGTTGCCGATTGCTGAAACGAGTTCACTTGGACGATTTTTTCCCGCATCCACAGCCTGATTTTTTTTTCTTTTTCTTTTGTGGTATTGTTTTTACTGCTTCTGAACTTTTTTCACTTTTTTTATGATACATTCCCTATCCCTCCAAGCATACATTATCCAAACGCTACCATATACTATGTTTAATAAAATAAGCTTGTGTAAACATCTTGCCTATATTCCTAAAGTTTGCTTATTCCTCTGGTAGCACTCTTTGCAGCAAAGCTTCAATAAGTGCAGCTGCACCTGCAATGGCGAACACAAGCACAAAAGGAGTGTAGACAACAGGAAACAGAAAATATAATAGAGTTAAAAAAATGGCAGACCAAACTCCTGTACACCAATAACAACTAATTAGTTCTCCAAAAAAACTTCTAACCTTACCTGACTTTGGAACATAATATATTTCATCTTGACCAGCTTCGTTTTTTTCTGTTATTTCCTCTAATACTATATTTCGGATAAATTCTGTAATTGTGTCATACACCATTAGTCTTGTGATCCGGAAACTTGCAAGGATTAATAAAATAAAATCCATAACATGTATATTCAATCTTACCCTCTCCTTCTTTTCATATTTTTCCATTTAAAACAAGTGTATCTCAGCCCCTTTCCTCTTTAGGTAAATGCCTAAATTTACAGAAAAAAGGCGTTTGTCCGTAACCCATAAGGACCTTTGGCAATATGTTAGTAGTGTAGTATCACAAAGAAAGAAACAAAATAAGGAGGAAATAAATTATGGGTTGTGGAAAAAAAGACGATATTCACGGTACATCTAGCTGTGTTTGTGAAGTAGTTCGTGCCATTAAAGATATCCAAGATAATGCAGAAGACCGTTGCGAATGTGAAACAAACTGTTTCTCAGAACCACTTGGTTCACTTGTATCACCAACAAGAAGAGAAAAAGCGGATACTCGTGTATTTGTTTTAAAAACAGCAGAAGGAAAACCATTTCACGCTTTCTTTAGAGGAGACGATTGCGCATGTGTGTCTATTTTCTTCCGTGTAGAAGATGTATTTGACAACTGCTGTGCAGTATTAAGAGTTCTTGCTCCTGTGAAAAAAACTCATTCAGGAAGAGAAACACTTGATATTGTAGAAGACTGCTGCATTGATTTAAAGAAAGTTTGTGAAGTAGACGGCTTCCGTCGTACAAGTGACTGCATTACAGTTGATTTAAAATGCTTCTGTGCAGTACAATGTATCGCTGATGTAGATTTAGATATTTGTGATTAATAGGACCAACTCATGGTTATCTTTTATGCAACCAGTCTGTGTAGGCTGGTTGCTTTATACTGCAAGAAGGCGTTCAAAAAGTCCGGGAAAAATAGCTGTCGAATTTCTGCGTCAGTTTGCTTATCCGCTCCTCACGTATTAAATGCATACGCTGCGGTGCTCTAAGCTAAACTTCCTTGAACTTCTCGGCTCTTTTTGTCCTCCTTTTTGAACACTCACTGCAAGAAACTTTCCCTATACACTTTACTCCTTCCCACAGACAATCACCGGTTTTCATTCATTCCATTTTATGCTCTATAATATCCCCTCATGTTAATGGACAACTTAGAAAAAAACTGTTCAATAAAATGTCACTTGTTATCTATTAATTTATCTACCTTAAATAAAGGCTCTGATTTGCAAAAGGTCAGGGAATCCACTCCCTTTCCGCGGACATTCTTTCAAGCCTCCTCGCTCGCATACGAGAGGCCACTGAAAAAGTAAATGCTATAAAATATAGGTAGTGACAATCTAAGCAACGAAGAGGTTTTCGTTTGGTTTTCCGAGGCTTACCAAAATGATGGTCGTTTTCAAACTCTCTATACCATTTTTACCCTAATAAATTTAAGTGTTTCACCTATAATTTATCTAATAAAACACTTTTTCAGTGCCATCCGTATACGATCCTGTGGGGTCTCGTCTTTCTCTCATTTACACAGGAGTCTACGTGTATTCAGGCTGCTGAGTACTTCTTCTCCCATTTTTTACGTAAAAAACAACAAACTTTGAGAAAACAGCCTTTAACAAATAACAAAGTCTAAATAAAAAAACCTTCATCTAATAATAAGATGAGGTTTAAACTTTTAATACTTATAAGCCAATCATTTTTACTTCTTTAATACTATTTAAAGAAATTTTCATAACAGATTCATTCATTAGTTTCAGTTGGACTGATTGCTCATCTTTTCCAATAACAAAACCACGAGCATTATGATTATCTGTCATAATAATACAAGGAACTGGCGGAAGCTGTTTGGGGAAATTCAGAAGATAAACAAGCTTCTCGTCTATACTCATATCTTTAAAGCTTTTTAACCTTCTAAAAGCAGGCTTTTTTGCATCATTGCTATTCCCATCTTCTTGTTTTATATTATATTCTTCAATCTGTTTTTGTACTGCCCCTGGAGTTTCAGTTATATTTGCTGCTATTTTCTCTTTTTCCTCTGTTGCCTTCTCTTGTAGTTGCAATTTCTCTTCAAGTTGTTTTTTTATTAGTGCCTTTTGTTTTTCTTGTTTTGACTTTTTTACTGAATATGAAGCTTGCATCGTATTATTAATAACAGATTGATTGCTCTGTTTAACAAACAACAATGGTGTTTTATCTCCCTTTTTATTCAACATGATGTCACCTCCTAAAAGCACTTATCATTTAAGTAGAAAGGAAATACCTAGTTCTTCCTAATGTATGCAAGTGGCAGTGACTTCGTTAATATACTTATATTAGAATAAAGCTTATCTTATCTCTAATTAAACAAAAAAATGCTCTTTTCGTATAGATTGTTGTTATTTAACCCGCAGCATGAATACACTTCGCTTTCCGCGGACGAGTGCCGAGCCTCCTCGTCGCTATGCTCCTGTGGGGTCTCGACTTTCTCGCTTTTCCCGCAGGAGGCTACGTGTATTCAGGCTGCTCAGTGCTTAGGCCATGTTTATTATTTTATTCAAAAACAACAAACTTTTAGAAAACAGCCAATAAAAAAACTTTATTTTCCCAAATGGAAAATAAAGTTTTTACAAAGTATTATTTATGAAATAATATGGTATCCAGAATCGACATGGATATTTTCTCCAGTTATTCCTCTTGCAAAATCACTGAATAAAAATACTGCTGTATCGCCCACTTCTTCTGGAGTCGTTGTTCTTCTAAGTGGTGAACGTTCTTCAATTTCTTTTAAGATCGAGTTGAAATCACTGATTCCTTTTGCAGATAATGTACGGATTGGACCAGCAGAAATAGAGTTAACACGAATACCGTCTTTCCCTAAATCTGTCGCTAAATAACGTACACTTGCTTCTAAAGACGCCTTCGCAACACCCATCACATTATAATTTCGGATAGCACGCTCTCCACCAAGATACGTTAAAGTTACAATGCTTCCGCCCTCTGTCATTAATCCTTTTGCTTCTTTTGCAACAGCTGTTAAAGAATATGCACTAATATTATGAGCTAATAAAAATCCTTCTCTTGTTGTATTCATATAATCGCCTTGCAGCTCTTCTTTATTAGCAAATGCGATACAATGAGCAACACCATGAATCGTACCTACATCTCCTTTAATTGTTTCAAAACATGCAGCGACTTCATCATCATTTGTAACATCACAAGGAAGAACGATACTGTCATTTGCACCTAATGTTTCCACTAAATCACGAACACTTTTTTCCAACCTTTCACCAGCATACGTAAAAATTAAACGAGCTCCTGCTTTATGAAGAGATGTAGCAATTCCCCAAGCAATACTTCGTTTATTAGCAACACCCATTACGACATAGGTTTTGCCTTTTAATGAAAAAGTCATTTTGTTTCCTCCTATATATTATTACAAGTTATTAGTACCTAGTACTAATTCTACTACAAAAAGAATAAAAAGAAAAGCACTGTTACTATAGGGTTTTTACTTAATTTCCCTAAAATATTCACAATATTATACGTTTGTCCGATTGAATATGAAAAGCGGAAGCGCCTTGATCAGCCCCGAAGAAAAATGTTCTATTGGCTCAAAAAGTGTTTTTTACTTTTAGAGACAAGAGGTTATCTTTCACAGGGGCTAGGCGCTGGAGCTAGACATTAACCTAACTTCAGATATAAATTCTGATACTATAAGAAAGGCGGAAGCGTCCGTTAGCTATGTATAAACCTTTTCTCCAATCTTTTCATTTGGAAATAGCTTTTTAAAAACAATCGGCGTAATAATACAAGAAATAATAGCAACTAGAATAAACATACCGCTCATTTGAGATGTAATGCTATTCATTCTTTCTCCGATCGTCGCAGCGGCAATTACTAAAGATAAGGTCGATGTTAATAAAAATCCGGATGAAACAATTGTTTTTGTGTCATACCACTTTTTTAAATAATAAATCGGTATTAGCTTGCTTGCTAATAACGCTACTAATAATAGCGGGATAAACAACAATAGCATCGGATCTGTAAATAAAGACCAAATATCCATCTTCACTCCAACCATCACAAAAAATATAGGAATTAAAAACCCATATCCAAAGGAGTCTAATTGATGAACTAATTCTTCATTTGGTGACAAAAGGGAAACTAATACCCCTGCTAAAAAAGCACCAAGTATGTTTTCCGCACCAACAGATTCTGATAGAGCTACTAAAAATATAATGAGTGCAAAGACTGCTCTTGTACCTATTTGAACAGTTCCTTTTGATAGTGAAGCTATTAATTTATTGTTTTTGAACCTTCTGCCTGCAAAATATAATAGAACACCTGCAGCAAATAAAATAAGCAGCAGCCATGTATTGCCTTCACTTTCATTAACTGAAGCAAACACAGCTAATAGAATCATTGTCACTAAGTCTACTATTACAGCAACCAGCAAAATAATTTGTCCAATAGCAGTCTTTATGATATTGGCTTCTTTTAAGGTTGGAACAACAACACCTAAAGAGATAGTCGAAATAATAATGGTCATTAAGAAGACACTATCAACAAAACCTGCCAATACAAATACATAGCTTAATAAAATAGAAAGAATAAAAATGCCGATAAAAATGATGAACGAAGCAGAAAACGGGTTAGGCTCCAATTTCCCATTTGGAAGTGTTTCTCTTTTTTTATTATTTGAAAAGGCAGTAAAATCAATTTCCAGTCCACTTAAAAACATTAAAAAGATAAATCCCAGTGTGGACAATGTTTCCAGCCACATATCTTGTTGAACAAGGTTAAATCCACTTTTTCCGATAATTAATCCCATTAAAATTTCTGCCACTACAACAGGGATCACATTCAGTTTAAACCGATGAAGAAGTATCGGCGTTAATAATGCCACAATGATGACAATTACAAGTGACATAACAGAAGCTCCATGGCCCATGTTTATCCTCCTTTCAATATGTGTTTTATAGTAACAAATCTTTTTCTATTTGTCGTTAATCTCACCTTATTCATTAATTTTTAACAATTCATTATAAAAGACTCCATTATTTTCACTGAAAAAATAAAATGAGTTAATTTCATGATTTCTATTATAAATAAGCGTTTACTTCTTCATAAAAGGTTAAAATAGTAAGAACATAATTGTTGTGCTAAAAGGTTTAGTATAAGCTTTATTACATTCTTTCCTATACAATAATATTAAAAATATTGGAGGTTTTTATGAAATTAGACATATTTGGTGATATTCATGGCTGTTATGAAGAATTTAAAAAACTTACTAAACTGCTTGGATATACATGGGAGAATGGTTTTCCTCTTCATTCAGACGATAGAAAACTTGCGTTTGTAGGAGATTTAACAGATCGTGGTCCATATTCGCTAAAAGTAATAGAAGTGCTGTGGAACCTTATGAAAAAGGATCAATTGTTTTATGTCCCTGGAAATCACTGCAACAAACTTTATCGTTATTTCTTAGGACGTAATGTACAAATTAGGCATGGACTCGAAACGACAGTTGCTGAAATACAGGAGCTGACACCAAGTGAGCAGATGAAAATTAAAGAAATGTTTATTGAACTTTATGAAAATGCACCGTTGTATCATCTTTTAGATAATAAAAAATTAATTATTGCACATGCAGGAATTCGCGAAGATTACATAGGGGAATACTCCAACAAAGTAAAAACATTCGTTTTATATGGAGACATTACTGGAGAAACACATGAAGATGGATTTCCTGTACGCAGAGATTGGGCAAAAGAATACGAAGGTAAAGCGACAATCGTATATGGTCATACTCCCGTAAAAGAGGTTCGAATCATCCATAATACGTATAATATTGATACTGGAGCAGTTTTTGGCGGAAAATTAACAGCGTTACGCTATCCAGAAATGGAAATAGTATCTGTTCCTTCAAGTATGCCTTATATCGAAGAAAAATTTCGATCGTTTATTTAATAGCAGGAAAGAAAAGCGCAGGCGCCTTGCTCAGCCCCGAAGAAAAATGTTCTCTTGCCTCAAAAAGTGTTTTCGACTTTTAGAGGCAAGAAGTTATCTTTCACAGGGGCTAGGCGCTGGCCTCTTAAGTACGCAAAAAAGGAAAATCGACTAAATACGCCACGTCCTGTGGCAACGTCGATTGACTCGCATCCTGCGAGCCTGTGGCAACATCGGCACTTGCACATCCTGTACGTCGAAGCTAGACACTAAACTAGGTTAATTTTTCAATAAATTGACCCTATCTTCCTTCACTATTTTAATTTTCCATTAATCAAATCATTCATATCATCCGGCAGAGGAACAGAGAAGGTTAGTTGTTTATACGTAATCGGATGAGTGAATTCAAGCTTTGCACAATGAAGCGCTTGTCTTTTGATTATTTCCCTGCTGCCTCCATATAAATCGTCTCCTGCAAGCGGGTGACCTAAATAGGAAAGATGCACACGAATTTGGTGTGTTCTTCCTGTATCTAAACGAAGTTCCACAAAGGTAAAATCGGGATAGTAGTGACAAACTTTATAACGAGTTCGTGCAAATTGACCGTCGCTGCGAACCTCTCTTTTAATAATACTATCATCTTTACGACCAATAGGCTCTTCAATCACTCCTTCTGCTGCAGGCATTCTTCCTTCAGCAAAAGCGTTATATGTTCGCTTTATCTTGCCATCCTTTTGCTGCTTGCTTAAAAGATGATGGATATGTCTATGTTTTGCTATTAAAACAAGACCAGATGTATCTTTATCCAGCCTTGTCACAATATGAACAGTTGAATGGATTCCTTTTTCTCGGTAATAGCCAACCAATCCATTTGCCAAGCTTCCCGTCGGATGCTCTCTAGAAGGTATAGAGCTCATTCCATCCCTTTTATTAACTACAAGTAAAAAATCATCTTCGTAAAGGATATTAAGTGGAATATTTTCACCCTTTAACCCTTCGCTCGGGTCTTCCTGTGGAAATGTAACCATTAAAAGGTCGTGATGCTGCAGTATATAGCGAACATTTTCTTCTTTATTATTAACCGTTATTTTACCACCCTTAAATTTTATTGCTGTTAATGCAATCTTTGAAATTTCTTTTTCTTTTAAAAAATCTTTAATAGTCGTTTCTTTCTCGTGTTCAGCAATTGACCATTGTAATCGAAATACCACCTATATCTGCTCCTGTCATCACCATTATTCTGAGATAAACGAATCATGCACCCTTTTCCAAAATGGGAATGGCCTATATCTCACAAACCGTATCTTCTCATCAGCAACGCGATATTGAATGGATTTTACATCTTTATGCCCCAAAGTAAGATGGTCTATTGACAATTGGAAATTCTGGCCATTTAACGGTTTTAATACACATGTATGATGGGAAGGCAAAATTAACGGGGAACCAACCGTTCGAAATACACGGTTATTGATGGACGCCATTTCTGCTAGTTGCATCGCTTGAAGCGATGGATGTACAATTGCTCCCCCTAATGCTTTATTATAAGCGGTGCTGCCTGACGGAGTAGAAATACATAGTCCATCTCCTCTAAATGTTTCAAAATGCTCTCCTCTTATTTCCACGTCCATCACAAAAGTACCATCTGTCCTTTTTACAGTCGATTCATTTAACGCCAAATATCTCTCTTCTTTTCCTTCTTCATGATATTGAACAATTACCTCTAATAAAGGATACTCTACATACTGATTAGGATAAGGTGTTTTTGCTATTGCTAGTACGAGTTTTTCTAAATCATCTGGCGTCCAATCTGCATAAAAACCTAAATGTCCAGTATGCATACCAACAAATGCTGTTTTATCTAGACGGTTGCTATACCTGTGAAATGCATATAGTAGTGTACCATCTCCCCCAACAGATATGACAATGTCAGGCTCATCCTCATCATATTCTTGATCAAAATCTAGCAAGTATGTTTTAATTATAGCTACTAATTTATCTGATTTTGAATCCCCTCTTGAGGTAACGGCAAATTTCATTTTATGATAGCTCCTCTTTCACCATTTTAATGGCTTGCTATTTTTTACGATTATTTTTTATTTCCTTTTTACGATTAAAAAATGCTTGTGCTTCCTGTATTTCCCCACGAATTAAGGACATTTCCTTATCAAGACGAAACGCTGCTTCAGCAGCACTCTGCAATCTCATTTGAATGTCCTTTGGGAACTGGCCTTTATACTTATAATTTAATGAATGTTCAATTGTTGCCCAAAAGTTCATTGCCAGTGTCCGAATTTGGATTTCCATCAGAATTCTTTTTTCCCCATCAATCATTTGAACAGGATATGAAATCACAACATGATACGATCGATAGCCACTATCTTTTTTATGTAAAATATAATCTTTTTCTTCTACAATTTCAAAATCATTTCTTTTTCTTAATAACTCTACTACTCTAATAATATCGTCAACAAATGGACACATCATACGCAGTCCCGCGATATCCTGCATCTCTGTTTCTAAATTCTCAAGAGAAATCTCTTTTTCATGGGCTTTTTCTAAAATACTTGCGATTGGTTTTACTCTTCCTGTTACAAATTCAATAGGAGAGTGTTCAACTTCTTCGTCAAATTGACTTCGCATTCCTTTTAATTTAACCTTCAGCTCATCAATCGCTTGTTTATAAGGGGCTAAAAACTGCTCCCAATGTTTCATGAATATAACACCCCAATTTTCAAAGGTTCTAATTATGTTATTGGTTGTAAAAAGGATGTTCAAAAGATCACCAAATTAAAGCATCTAATCTCTTCGTTGGCTTGCTTCTAATTTGTTACCTTTATGCACACACTTAAAGCTTTTTCAGCAATGATCAAGCATGTCTATTTTTCAATAAATACTGCTCCCACTGCATTCTCCATTTCATCACCATAATTACTGTTTCCATCAATATTTTCTACTAAATAATTTAGTTCTTCAAAAAATTGCTCTAATAAAACGTTATGACTTCCATTTGTTAAATAAACTGGCAAGTTTAACTCTTTACCTTCTTTCATTATATTCCACCATTTATTTTCAATCACTAAATAAACATAATAATCTTTTTCTTCTAATAAATAGATAAAGCTAAGCGCATCTGAATCTACGAGCATTTGTCCACTTGCTTTATAGCTATCAAGAAGAATAGATTCCTCTACTCTAAGTAAAAGTTCATTATCTATTATTTCCGAGTTCAATAGTTGTAATTTTTGATTCATTTTTCACCCTCCATATAATGCCCTATTTTACCACATAGATTTAATTTCTCCTAAACATTGCAGTTACAAATGAACAAAGGGATAATAAAGAAAGACTGTTTTCTAAAAGTTTGTTGTTTTTGAATAAAATAATAAACATGGCTGAAGCACTGAGCAGCCTGAATACACGTAGACTCCTGCGGAAAAAGCGAGAAAGACAAGACCCCACAGGAGCATAGCGACGAGGAGGCTCGGCACTCGTCCGCGGAAAGCGAAGTGTATTCAGGCTGCGAGTTAAATAACAACAATCTATACGAAAAGACCGTAAAGAGAAGAAAAAAATGGCCTTCATTTATTAAGGATTAAATGGGAAAAGAAAGGATTTTATTATGTCGCAAAATATCGAAATTGAATTTAAGAATATGTTAACAAAACAAGAATATTTATCTTTAATTGAATATTTCCAAATAGATGAAAAAGATTTTTTCCAACAAGAAAATCACTATTTTGATACCTCCGATTTTTTACTAAAACAACAAAAATCAGCTCTAAGAATTCGAAAAAAACAAGATGCCTATGAATTAACATTAAAACAGCCACATAAAGAAGGATTACTTGAAACGAATAAACTGCTGACAAAAGAAGAAAGTGATATTATTTTTCAAACTGGCAAGATAAACTTCGAACCATTTGTATCCATTTTATTAGGAATGAATATCAATCCGGATAAAATCTGCTACTTTGGTTCCTTAACAACCGTAAGAGCAGAAAAAGAATTTGGAAATGGTTTACTCGTTTTAGATCATAGTTTTTATTTAAACGAAGAAGATTATGAGTTAGAATATGAGGTAAGTGACGCTAAAGAAGGACAAGTTTATTTCGAGAAGTTATTACAATCCTGTCAAATACCTAAACGCAAAACGAAAAATAAAGTACAGCGGTTTTATTTAAAAAAGTATGAACAATAAGAAAAGTGGAAGCGCCGGCACTAGTACATCCTGTACGTCGAAGCTAGACAGTCAAGACAAATAACTTCATGATAGCAATGGAGGAAGTTCATGAGAATTGATACATTAAAAGTGATGCTTGAATTACAAGCACTGCAAAACTTTACATCAGAAAATTCAACTAGCTCTACCGGCTCTCTTTTCCAGGAATTATTAAGCACAGTATCTTCTTCAGACAATGCTTTATTTGCAAACAATAGAAATAGCAATACATCTAATTCTGCAGCGATTTCAGCAAATGCTGCTACCTATTTGCTTCCGAAAAGTTTAACAAAACTTAACGAAACAGTAAATGATTTTCAAGATATTATAAAAAAAGCGGCAGCGACTTATAATGTTCCGGAAAAACTGATCAGCTCCGTTATTAAAGTAGAATCTAATAATAATCCAAACGCAACAAGTTATGCAGGTGCCTCAGGATTAATGCAGTTAATGCCACATACAGCAAAATCTTTAGGGGTTAATAATGTTTATAGTCCGACAGAAAATATTATGGGCGGAACTAAATATTTAAAACAACTATTGACAAAATATAACGGTGACATCGAGTTGGCACTTGCAGCGTATAATGCAGGACCAGGAAATGTAGATAAATATGGAGGTTTACCACCATTTAAAGAAACACAGAACTATGTTGCTAAAGTAAAGCAACACTTCTTAGTTTAACGGTTCCTACGGTTATAATTGCACACAAAGAAATGTCCGTTGTTTTTAACAGTGGGCATTTTTTTGAAAAAAAATCATGAGAATATTCCATATACAGCGAATGTATTGAACCAATTTATATTCCTTTACAAGCTATTTATTTGTACAATTATTTCGGCATTGTTAAAATATATAGGAATAGTAGTTGGGCAATTATCGCGATATTATAAATGATGATAAAAAATACATGTATGCATAAAGGAGTTTTTTGATGGTCGAGAAAATGCCCACACCTTTTGAAGTTATTGGTGAACACACATTAAGCAAACTCATAGATGCTTTTTATAAGCGTGTAGGTCAACACCCTGATCTAGCTCCTATCTTCCCAAATGACTTAACAGAAACGGCTCGCAAACAGAAGCAATTTATGACCCAATATTTAGGAGGCCCTCCTCTTTACACAGCGGAGCATGGTCACCCAATGTTAAGGGCAAGACACTTACCATTTACCATTACGGAAAAGCATGCTCATGCTTGGCTAGCATGCATGCATGCTGCAATGGAAGAAATACAATTAGATCCAACTATCCGCGAAGGACTTTTTTCAAGACTTGCTTTAACAGCAAAACACATGATTAATTCGGAGGAAAATGAAAATAAAAAAGGTGATTACTCGTGATTGAAAAAGAATTGTCTACATCCAACCCGAACACAACCTATGAAATTTGCCATGACAGCAAACCACTTGAAATTTATATGTTTATTGATCCATTATGTCCTGAGTGTTGGGCGTTAGAACCGATAATAAAAAAGCTGCAAATAGAATATGGAAGATATTTTTCTCTAAAGCATGTATTAAGCGGCAGTCTCACTTCGTTAAATCTATGCAGAAAAACCAAATATAAAAGTATTGCGGAGTTATGGGAAAAAACGGCTAGTCGATCTGGAATGTCCTGTGATGGATCTGTTTGGCTGGAGAATCCAATACTATCTCCCTATCTTGCCTCTATTGCACTTAAAGCAGCCGAGCTGCAAGGGCGAAGATCTGGCATTCGTTTTTTACGGAAATTGCAGGAACTCCTTTTCCTCGAAAAACAAAATGTTGCGACATTCGATGTGTTAAAAAATTGTGCAAAAAGTGTCGGCCTTGATGTAATGGAATTTGTTGCAGATATTCATTCTGAAAGTGCTGCAAAAGCTTTTCAATGTGATTTAAAAATTACATCAGAAATGGAAGTAACCGAAATTCCTACACTTGTCTTTTTTAATGAAAATATTGAGGAAGAAGGCATTAAAATTACCGGTTATTATCCATATGAAATATATGTTCAAATAATGGAGGAAATGCTGCAAACGGCTCCGGAAAAGGCAGATCCACCTCCGTTAGAGAACTTTTTACAATGTTTTAATTTTGTTGCATCGAAGGAATTATCCGTTGTATATAATAAATCGATTCAAGAAATAGAAAAAGAAATGAAGAAGCTTCAATTAAAACAATTAGTGGAACAAATACCTGCAAAGTACGGCATGTTTTGGAAGTATGTTAAATAAATTTGGTTTATCAGATAAGAATCTCCCTCAACCTGATAGAAAATGAATAGGTAGAATAAAAGGATACTCATGCCCTATAAAAAATACGTACAGCTTTCATTATATTTATAAAATTATTTTTACAATGAGTATATCCATTTGGGGAATAAAATAAAAAAGGGCTTGCTGTCTCAAGGCAAGGCCTTTTTTATCGTTATAAACAAAGGGGATGGGAGAAATTTTCCACGATCAAACAAAGGGGTATAAGTTTGTTTGTGACAAATTTCACAATTAAACATTATCATAACTATATAGATAACATCAAGCAAATTAAGTTATTATTCATAAAATAGACAAATTTAACTTTTGGCTTGTTTTTGTATTTATTCATATCAGGAAATTTATATACATATAGTAGTTTTAATCATCATTCCTTTTCCCGAAAGGAGCAAATTTTATGAAAAAAATTGTGCTATTTGTTTTTGTATTATTTATTGCTTTTTGTTTTGGATTAAATATATTGGGATTAATGAATCTATTTCCCCTTTTTATCAGTTCCCCATTACTGTTTTTATCCTTATTCCTATTTATTGCTTTTTTAAATAATCGGAAAAAGTTTAAAGGCTTTTATTAAGAAAAGCGGATGCGCCTTGATCCATCTAACTTCAAACGTCTTATTCTTATCTTTTAGGCTATGTTAAAGCTCATTGTTGATTTTTGCACTATGTTGATCTTCGTTCCAGGCGTGAGACTCCTGCGGGAAAAGCGAGTTAGAGGGAGACCCCACAGGCGCACAGCGCCGAGGAAGCTCCCGGACCGCCCGCGGAAAGCGAACGCCTGAAGCGGAAATCAACAGGCAAGTTTAACAAAACCCTCTTTTAAAAAAAGCATGTGAGATTGTTGTATCTCACATGCTTTTTGTTTGTCGACAATCACTTATGATAATAAGCTTTCCAATTCCGTAAGCTTTTCTTCAAATACTTTACATGCATCAATAATCGGCGTTTTGCTCGTCATATCCACCCCAGCTTTTTTCAACACTTCAATTGGATAATCCGAACTGCCCGCTTTTAAGAAATCGATATATCGATCCACTGCTGGCTTTCCTTCTTCTAGGATTTGTTTGCTTAATGCTGTTGCTGCACTAAAGCCAGTTGCATACTGATATACGTAATAATTGTAATAGAAATGAGGAATTCTTGACCATTCTAACCCTATTTCTTTATCAATAGTAATATCTTCTTCCCCAAAGTATTTTTGATTTAATTTATAGTATTCTTCTGTATATAAATCAGCCGTCAACGCTTCGTTATTTTGTGCTTTCACATGAATTAAATGCTCAAATTCAGCAAACATTGTTTGGCGGAATACGGTTGCTCTAAAACCTTCTAAATAATGATTTAATAAGTAAATGCGCTTTTGTTCATCATCAATTGTTTTTAATAAATAATCGTTTAATAATGCCTCATTGCAAGTAGAAGCAACTTCTGCAACAAAGATAGAATAGTTTCCATACGGATAAGGTTGTGTTTTTCTTGTATAGTAGCTATGAACGGAATGTCCAAATTCATGTGCAAGTGTAAATAGGTTATTTACATTATCTTGCCAGTTCATTAAAATATATGGATTTGTGCCATATGCTCCAGAAGAATAGGCTCCGCTTCTTTTCCCTTTATTCTCCTGAACATCTACCCAGCGATTTTCAAATCCTTCTTTTAGAATAGATGTATACTCTTCACCAAGCGGTGCAAGCCCTTTAATCACTAAATCTTTTGCTTCCTCATAGCTGATTTCCATTTTTACATCTTTAACTAGTGGTGTATAAAGATCATACATATGCAGTTCTTCTACACCAAGGACTTTTTTGCGAAGTTTAATATAACGATGTAATAATGGCAAATATTCATTAATGGTCTCCACTAGATTTTCATATACTTGTTCTGGAATGTTATTTCCCGCAAGTGCCGCATGACGTGGGGAATCATACTGTCGTATTTTCGCATTAAACGCATGGTTTTTTACGTTGCCTGTTAATGTCGATGCAAATGTATTTTTAAATTTGCCATATGTATCATACACTGCTTTAAAAGCATCATGACGTACACGCTGATCTCCACTCTCTAAAAAACGAGAATATCTTCCATGAGTAACCTCTACTTCTTCTCCATTTTCATCCTTGATACTTGGAAATTCTAAATCTGCATTATTTAACATGCCAAATGTGTTGCTAGATGCATTTAACACTTCTGATGCTTGTGCAAGCAATGCTTCTTGATCTGCCGATAGTACATGAGGACGCTGCAAATTGATTTCTTCCAACGCTTTTTCGTATAATTTTAATTCTTTCTTATCTTCTAAAAAGCGTTTAATACTTTCTTCCTCAATGGATAAAATTTCCGGAACGATATAGGCTAATGCACCAGCAGCATGAGCATAAAGGTTTTTAATTCGGCTATCAAATCCTTGATAAAAGCTATTGGTTGTATCCTGGTCATAACGCATATGTGCATATGTATACAACTTTTCTAAACGACTTAATAATGCATCTTGATAAGCGAGCGCATTGTATAAAGTGTCCGCTCCTTCTGACAGCTTACCTTGATATTCAACTGCTTGTTCAGAAAGTTTTTTTACTTCGTCGAATTCTTTCTCCCACTCTTCATCTGTAGAAAAAATATCCTCTAATCTCCATGTGTCTTCAATAGAAACCTCGCTTCGCTGCGGTAACTTTTTTACGGTTGTTTCACTTGTCATAATTAAATCCCCCAATTCTTTATTTAAGAAGAAGTATAAAATTTTTCAACTTAGATGAGTGTCTAGCTCCAGCGCCCTATCGACTTCAACGCTTCCCTCACCTCGTCTACGATAAGTCAACTTCGATTCGCCATTCGGCTCATCGTGTTTCCTTTATCTCTGTAAAAGTACACAATCTAAAACCGCCACGTCCTGTGGCAACGATTGTGTGATCCACATCCTGTGGAACTCATCTTTTTCAGTCGATGAGCAAGGGCGCTTCCGCTTTTCTAATAATACGAAAATTTATTCATTAATTATTCTATTATATGCCTAATAAATCCTGCCTATTTATAAACTTTTTCAGAAGCTACGGTTATCATATGTCATAGTCTGTCTTTTTATTTAGTTAGAGATAAACAATTTATTTATTAAAGCTGCATTTTCTCGATAAAAATTTTCTTCCAACTGACGATTTTTTTCATAATTTGTTTCTATTATCATTTCTTTTTTTAATAAGTAAAAGTAAGGCTTCACTTCTATTAGAATGTTTACTGCGACTAGAAATTTCACGTAATCATAAACAGCTTGCTTCCATGTTATTGCTGATATCATTGGAAGCTTTCTTATTTTTATTTCGAAACGATCAATTCTATTTTGAAATTGTTCTGTAATTTTATGAATGGAGACAATTTTTTTGCCCTTCTCTCCTAAAAAATTATCTAACATGATAAACGTTTGCCAAAATAATGGAGTCGTTTCTATGTGGATATTTGTACGAAGTGGAACGCCAATATACGGTGGTAAAAAATGAGGATTACAATTATTCTTATATAACTCTTTTAAAAATCTATCATTATTTTTCGTCTGATAATGAATATGATGCACCTTCTGTTTTCGTATTTCTTCCATCCAAAGATGTAAAGGAATAGAAGGTGCTGGCATTTTCCATAAAGAGAAAAAAGTCAAGGAGTTTATGGATTGGGTATAGCATGAGGTAAAAACTTGATTAATCGTAATGGGAATGATGGGATGATACAATTGGAATCTTCGTTTAGAGGGACAGTAAGTAGGTAATACATATTGATTATGATACTTTGTGAGGAATTGATAAGAGAATGTAGATAATCGTACTTTATTTCTATTCCAATTTTTCATATTTTTTAATCCTAAAATCCAAATCGGATAAAAGCTTTCTTTACGGTAATTATTTGTTCTTTTTATTAATAATTCAGGCGAAATCTGCGAGCATTGATATTCGATTACGTAATATTTATTTTCGTAATATACACCGATATCTCCACGTTGCTTAATTGAAGGGAAATATGGTTCCAGCATTGGCTGCAAACCTAATCTGTCGAGCCAGTTGTACAGCTGTAATTTGCCTTCTAAATGATATTGTGACTCCGCTTCGGAATTTCCTGAACAAATAGTTCTATTTTCATGCGCAAAATGGGTTAATCTTTTTTCTCCCAACTTTAAAATAACTTTTTCAAAACATTCTGGACAAAAAAATAAATGGTTGGACCGCAGCTTCCGCAAGTATGCTTGATCTATGATTTTATATAAATGAATGGAAGTTCCATCCTCCATTAAAGCTGTAAACACGAATATACTCCCCTTTCTGATTGTCATCATATTAAACAAGCTCTAAAAGAGTATATTCGCTTTTTCCTGCTATTTTCCTTCTTACTATCTCAAACTTCGCACCTTCAAATTCGTTTGCAAATCTTGATAGGACTCGGTTTAGAACAATAAAAAGGGCGGCTTGTTTTTTATTGTTGAGGTTGCTTTCCACTACGGGTTGCTTCGCTTTCCGCGGGGTGGGAGCTGAGCCTCCTCGGCTTTGCCTTGCGGGGTCTCAGCCTTCCCACATTTCCCGCAGGAGTCTTCGCACCCTCCGTTACAAGCAACTTGTTTTAAAATAAGTTCTTGTTTTCGAATTTCATTACAAGGTATTATTGCTAAACAATAGTAGCGTTGATTTTTTTTAGAAGATAAGAAAATTTTTGAACTTAGATGAGTGTCTAGCGCCTTGCTTATGTTATCATTCAACGTTGTTCTATCAAAATGTGCCGCTTGAGTCTATTTCTATATGGTGGGTGTTTTCACCAGTTCAGCGACAGCAACTAATTGAATCAAACGGCTTGATTGAAGTGGAAGGTGCGAGACTCCTGTGGGATTAGCGGGTTAGATGAGACCCCGCAGGCGCAAGCGCCGAGGAGGCTCATCGCACGCCCCACGGAAAGCGAGCATCCTGAAACGGAAAGCAAGCCCCTATTTGTAAGGAATAATGTTTGCAAAAAAAACACCCTAAAAGACTAATCAATCACCCTTTTCTAATTGCTCTAAACTAAGTTATGGCAATACATGAAGAGGAATTTATAACTGCGAAGTTTGAGTTACTATTTATAATAAAGGAGACAATAATCTTGAAGTAGATTCAAGAATCCGAAAGCCTACATGTCTTTTATTGAAAGATTCCGCTTTTAATTCTTTCGCATGGTCCATATCATTTACTAATTCATTTACTAGTTGTTTCGTGCTTTTCGTTTTATATAAAAATGCACTTACTTCAAAATTGAGATGGAAGCTGCGCATATCCATATTACAAGTCCCTATTGAAGCAATCTCTCCATCTACTACAACGATTTTGCTATGCATAAACCCTTTTTCATATTCATATATTTTCACACCAGCTTCTAGCAGTTCAGGAAAATAAGAACGAGATGCATGAAAAACAATTCTTTTATCTGGCTTATTTGGAACTAATAATCGCACATCTAAGCCACTTAATGCAGCAATGTTTATAGCAGAAAAAATATCTTCATCTGGAATAAAATAGGGAGTAGCAATCCAAATCGATTTTGTCGCAGATGTCATCATGCTAAAAAATATATTTTTAATTACGCTCCATTCATTATCAGGACCACCTGCAATTAACTGAACACCACCATGTGTATTCTCTTCTGAAATAGGTGATAAATATTCATTTGTTAAAAAACTGCTGTTTGTCATATAAAACCAATCTTGCAAAAAAATTAACTGCAGCGTTCGAACTGCTTCTCCTTTTACCATTAAATGCGTATCTCGCCAAAATCCAACTGATGCATTTCGACCTAAATATTCATCCCCTATATTTAATCCGCCAACAAAACCAATACTTCCGTCAATTACAATAATTTTACGATGGTTTCGGAAATTAAATTTGCTGTTTAAAACAGGCATTCTTACTGGACCAAATGCAACCATCTCTACCCCTGCATGCTTTAGCTGATTAATAAATTTTTTCGACAATTGCCAAGACCCAACTGCATCATAAAGAAATCGGATTTTCACCCCTTCTTTTGCCTTCTTTATTAACACAGATTTAATTTCTTCGCCAATCTTATCATGGCGCACAATATAATACTCTAAGTGAATATGATGTTTAGCCATATTTAGTGCTTGAATAATAGCGGAAAATGTTTCATCCCCATTTGTTAGTACATTCGTTGAGGTACCAAAAGAAATCGGAGTATTTCCTAATTTTTCAGCTAAACGAAAAAGATTCCGTTGGTGCACTTCTAATTTTTCTATTTTCTCTTCTGATCCATCACGCATTTCCGTTTCTATACGCAGAAACATTTCTTTATCTAAAAAATACTTTTCCCGGTAGATTCGTTCCTTTCGATAATTTCTTCCAAATAGTAAATAAAAAATAAAACCGACAATCGGAAAACTTCCTAAAACAATCAACCAAGTTAATGTTTGTGTTGGGTGTCTATTTTCAAAAAAAATAACAAACCCAATAAAAGTAACAGACAAGCTAATGACTAAGCTTAGCTGTCCATATACTCCACCTTTGATCGTAATAAAAAAGTTAGAAATATAAACAAAAAGTCCTGCTACTGCCAAAAAAATACTTAACCTAGCTGTATGATTCATTCAAAACACCCGCCCATACTTCTCTGTCTAATTTAAAAAGTTTTTTATCATCTCCAGTGAAATTATACCCGAATACAACGAATCCCACTCTACTTCACAAACTAATTTTTAGTTAAAAAATACCGATTTCAAATGAAATCGGCATTCTTTAATGAAAATACTTTTTTAATTCAGTAAATACTTCATTTTCAATTATTATATTCCCATATTCTTCTAATACATGGACCGTCATTTGTGTTTCATGACCATATTCTAAAAGAATACTTAATGCGTTATCCACATCGTCTTCTTCTATTGTTTCATCTAAGAATTCCACATATAAATAATACTGGTTTTCATAGCTGTATAATTTTGTATCCAGATCGTTTATTCCCTGAAGTTTAGAAAGGGAAATGATATCTTCAAAATCCTTAAATGCAATAATAAACTCTAATGGATCCTCAAAGTCACCATCACTATCATTTACCGTAAAATGCTCTTCCATTAATTCTTCAAAGCCATCTACCGGTAAATCTTTCAATTTTTCTTCTGGGATTGAAATTTCAAACTTTTGACCATCCTTTGATAGCTGTGCTCTAGTCACTAATATTTCTAGCCCTTTATCTAATGCTTGAACTTGTATCCATAATGGACCATCTAAAATAAAATCTTCTTCTTGATGTACTTCATCCATCATTTCCCAAAAAAGTTCTTCGCTTCTTTCCCTGTTATACCAAATTTCCTCACGCTTAAAACCGCGTTCTTCTATATCAATGTACGAAATATAAAACTTTACTGTATGATCATTAATACGTTCAATTTCCATTCTGTAACACTCCCTTCAGGCTATGATGGAAGGGACTAATACCCCCATACAGATACTCGTCTTATTGTTTACTCCTTGTACTTATATATTCTATGACAAAAGCGAATGAAATGGAATTAAAATATACTGAGAATTAGAAAAACCATTATATGCCTATTCAAAGATTTTTCACATTTGTACTTAGTAGTATTACCGCTAAAAAATATTTCAATCAAAAGAATAAGCATGCAATAAGTATTCTATTCCATTCTATATCCTGATGATAACAAAATGGATGATTACCCTGTATTTTACCATTATCCGTTTATCTGCACAAATTTTATCACTTTTTAAGCATTTTTATGCTAGTACTATATAAAAAGGTCTGACATCTCTATACCAATAATAAAAATAGGTATAGAAATAGTCAGACCTCTATAAAAATCAAGCTATATTAATTAACTAACCGCTGTGCTTCACGCAATTGGAAAGTACGTACTTTTCTTGGTAAGAAACGACGAATTTCATCTTCGTTATAGCCAACTTGAAGTCTTTTTTCATCAATAATAATTGGACGGCGTAAAAGCCCTGGATTATCTTTTATTAGTCCAAATAAATCTTGTAATGGCATTGTTTCTAAGTTAACATTCAGCTTTTGAAATGTTTTGCTTCGTGTTGAAATAATCTCGTCTGTACCATCCTCTGTCATGCGAAGTATTTCTTTAATTTCTTCGATGGAAAGTGGTTCAGAAAAAATATTTCTTTCTTTATAAGCTATATCATGTTCTTCTAACCATGCTTTTGCTTTTCTACAAGATGTACAACTTGGTGAAGTGTATAATGTGACCATTTTACAAATTCACACTCCCTTTATTTAGACATGTATTTAAGTTACTATTACAACTACTTGAGTTCATCAAATTCTTAAATTATAATTAGTTTAATCAAGTAATTTATATTGATTATTATACACTATATATTGATAATTTGGTATATGTTTTTTAAAATATCATTCTCTGTTGCATAAATTTTTTTTACTTCCTACATAATATGACTTTTTCGTACGAATCATGATTATTTTTTGTTGGTTTCTCCTCCTTTTTTTAGAATTCTTCCACAAAAGTTTAGGAATTCTATTATTTGTTGCAGGTTATTAATATAGACGATTGAAAAGCAAAAAGGTTTCATTTTTTTTATTTATTAACCATATTTCTTTTCTATTACAAGAAAATTTCAACCCGTTGCATCTTTATTTTACCTTCTATTTATTCTCAATTAAGACATTTTTATTGAAAATTCGATACAAACATACATACTATTTTTCATAAATCTACAAAATTGGTCAAATTTCATCAAAAATATTTTCTTTTTCAGGATCGTCATGTACAAAAATAACTTGTTCTGCAGGTTCATACGATTGACCATAAAATTGTTTATCATTATACGTATGTATTTTCTTATACGTTTTTATAAGAGCTTGATAAACAACTTCTTCCCCTTCATTATTTGGTGCCCAATATAAGATTTCCATTTTATTTACTGTGTTTGTAGCCAGCGATTTTCGTTTATATCCAATTGTTTTTGCATGTTGAAAACCTTCTCTTTGATAAAACTTTACCCTTTTTTGTGTATCCGTATCTTTATAGTCAACCGGCTCTACTTCTAAAATAATTGGTTTGCCTTTATCTTTTAGTTTTTGCAGCAATTTATGCCCTATTCCTTTTCCTCTTGCTTCTGTGGAAACATATAAATAATCAATAAAAATAAAATCATCTACCTCCACATACATCAAAACATGATACTTGCCTTCGTCTTTATGATAAGTATCTGGAAAATCTTTTAACAATGCTTCCATATGTTCTTGTGATTTCATTTCTTCTATTGGAAAATATTCATTTAATTTGTCATACCAATGCATATTTTTTATCACCTCAAGCTTTGTTTATTTTTTCCTTTCTGGTGTATAGTCAACATTTTTTGTATAATTGCTTGCTGCATTCCATAATAAAAACTCATTTACGCCATTATCTTGCAGTGCTCTAATTTGATCTTCCATTTGTTTTACACCATAATGCTGATAATTGCCTTCACCTAACCATGAGGCGGTAAAATCTTGCAGCCATGGTCTGGAAACAGGTGCATTTTTTCTTTTTCCTAACTTGTTTTTTTCTACTTTTATATACTCATTAACTAGTTGATATGGATGTAAATCCGGTTTATCTATACCAAAATACGCACTCCAGTGGCTAGGATAAATCATGGAGGAGATGACATCTACATGGTCGCTTATTTTTGAAAAATTCTGCCCAATCCCTGGTGCTTCCTTTAATGTTGCCGTATAACCAAAGATATCGACAGAGACTTTAACATCATATGGTTTTAATTTCTCTTTCGCATATTTTACGAAATCAGATACTGCCTTTACTCTTTTTTCCCCTTCATTACCATTTAAATGATCATAGTCGCCTTTTGAATAGCTTAACTTTGCTTCTTTTCCTTCAAACCCTTCAGGAAACCGAACATAATCAAATTGAATTTCCTGAAACCCCATTCTTGCTGCTTCTATTGCAATATTTACATTATAATCCCATACTTCTTTTTGAAATGGATTAACAAATGATTCTTGTCTGCCATTTTTCCAAACATTCTTTCCATTCATAAAGGACCATTCAGGCTTTTTTGCTGCCAATAAAGTATCTTTAAAAACGACTACCCTTGCAATTGGGTATATTTTTTCTTTTTCTAACTGCTGCAACATGAAAGGCATACTTGAAATATATGATTTCCCAATGGAATAAAAAGACGATTCTTTTGCTGGTTTATACGTAAGATTTCCGAAATCGTCTTTAAAGTCAATCACCATTGCATTTAAATCCGTTTTATTAAGCAAGGAAATCAACTCGTTCCACTTTTCCCCTCCCGCAGAGTGTGCATTTACATATACTCCTCTTACTGCATCAGGATAGGTAAAAGAAAAGGCAGAATTTTTTAATCTCGGAAAACCATCTGGGATATTCTTTATTGACATGCTGACCTTTTTCTCTGGTTGTAAAGAATAGCTTCGCGCTCCTTCCACTCTCTTAACAAAAATGGAAGCAGGCATTATAAAAATAATCAGCAGCAAAAAAACCGTTAATCGATTGATTCTTTTTATCATAACTTTTCCCCCATTTACACAAATCTTTTTCCGTTCTATTTATCATTATTCACAAAATCAATCATTCACATTACAATTACCCGTTTCCTAATATTGTAACAAGATAATTTTATGTTGGGCATCCAATTTGCAGAAGTGGATTTAATTTTCTATTTTTTTCTTTAACTAAAGGCTATATTAAAGCTCATAGTTGATTTTGGCACGATATTGATTTTCGTCCCAGGCGTGAGACTCCTGCTGGAAAAGCGAGACCACTGAAGAAGTGTTTTATTATATAAATTATAGGTAAAACACTTATATTAAGTAGGATAAAAATGGTATAGAGTGTTTGAAAACGACCATCATGTTGGTTAGGAGAGGCGTCCCCACGACTCCTGCGGGATTAGCGAGACAGGCGAGACCCCACAGGAGCAAAGCGACGAGGAGGCTCGGCGCTCGCCCCGCGGAAAGCGTGTGGTAAGCCTCGGAAAACCGAACAAAAACATCTGATCTGATTGCTTGGATTTCCACTATCTATATTTCAGAGCATCCACTTTTTCAGTGACCTCCGTAAAGCGCCGAGGAGGCTCCCGAACCGCCCGCGGAAAGCGAACGCTATCGCTGAAATCAACAGGCAAGTTTAACAGCTCCTAACTAAAAAAAGGAGACAGAACTATTAAAAATTTACTGTCTCAGAAAATTTTTTTTACGCTCGCCTGCAAGATGTAACAACCAGCTATCTCGTTATGACGAGCTCATTTTATGTAATACATGATGAACAAAATGAAAGAGGGCTGGATTATGATTTTCCCTTTTATAAGAAATAATCCATTCCGCAATTAGTTCATCCTTTTCAATCTTTTTATAAACTACATCTAAGTTATGAGGATTTTTTGCTGTTGTTGGAATAACAGCAATACCTATTCCTGCTGTGACTAATCCAATCACCATTTGGCAGTCAGTCGACTCTTGTACAATATTCGGTTGAAATCCGTACTTTTCACATAGACTGACGAAATTGGTATACAAAGAAGGCCACGCACCTTTTGACAAAGAGATAATCGCCTCATCCTTTATATCCTTTATTGAAATGTTTTCTTGTTTAGCTAAACGATGATCTTTTGGTATAACAAAAATACTGTCACTTTGCATAAGGCTTTTGCTAATCAGCTCATCACTTGAGACTGGAGGGTGTAAAAAACCAATATCAATTTCCCCTTGTAATAATGCGGTTAATTGCTTAGGAATAGATAATTGACGAAGATCAATATCCACTGAAGGATACATACTTCTGAATTCCCTAATTGCTGGCGGTAAAATTTCATATGTAGCTGATCCAACAAATCCAATGACAATTTTCCCAAGCTCTCCCCTTGCTGTAAGACTTGCCGTTTCCACCGCCTTGTTCAGCTGATTCAAAACGGTACGGACTTGACTTAAAAACACATTTCCTGCTTCCGTCAATTCGACAAGTCGATTAGATCTATGAAACAACGGAAAACCCACCTCTTCCTCCAGATGCTTTATTTGCTGGCTAAGCGGTGGCTGCGTCATATTCAATCTTGCTGCAGCTCTTCCAAAATGAAGCTCCTCTGCTAAAGTGACAAAATATTGCAGCTGTCTAAGCTCCATAATAAGCAACTCCTTATTTATTCATTCGCAAAACATATCAAACACTCGTTAAATGTATATTGGAAATATTATCATGTTGCACGTATAGTAAATATTATCATGAAATCTACTATTTCATAAAGAATTACATTTTAAGGAGTGAAGGGTCATGAATCTTCATGAAGAAAGCTTTTATACAAAACGTGGTGCAGAGCTTGTTGTTGATACGTTGATAGCACAAGGTGTCACCCATGTATTCGCTATACCGGGTGCAAAGATTGACGCAGTATTTGATGCACTGGAGGATAGAGGCCCAGAACTAATCTTATGCAGACATGAACAAAATGCAGCATTTATGGCTGCTGCATTTGGGAGACTGACTGGCAAACCTGGCGTATGCCTTGTTACCTCAGGACCAGGAGCATCCAATCTTGCCACAGGATTATTAACCGCTAATTCAGAAGGAGATCCGGTAGTGGCAATTGCCGGAAATGTCATTAGAGCAGATCGATTAAAGCGGACTCATCAATCATTAGACAACGCTGCATTATTTAAGTCTGTTACTAAATATAGTGTAGAAGTCCAAGATGTAAACAATATACCCGAAGCATTGACCAATGCATTCCGAGCTGCTAAGTCTGGTCAATCTGGAGCAGCTTTTATTAGTTTTCCCCAAGATGTTATTACAGAAAAAACGACGGCAAAGGCTGTCTCTGCCCTTCCATCTCCAAAGCTAGGGCCAGCACAGGAAGACATCATTACTTCAGCAATCTCAAAAATTCAAAATGCTCATCTGCCGGTTGCGATTGTAGGCATGAAAGGAGGCAGACCAGCAGCAGTTAAAGCCACCCGAAAACTGCTTCACAAGCTCGGCTTGCCGTTTGTTGAAACTTATCAAGGTGCAGGCACTCTTTCGCGAGAGCTTGAAGATCAATATTTTGGCCGTATCGGTTTATTTCATAATCAACCGGGTGATCTGCTGATTGAACAGGCAGATGTTGTGCTTTCCATCGGTTATGACCCGATTGAGTATGATCCAAAATTTTGGAACGCAAACGGAAATCGAACGATTATTCACGTAGATGAAATACAGGCAGACATCGATCATTTTTATCAGCCAGAACTTGAACTAATAGGAGATATTGCATCGACAATTGAAAAGATGGAACATGATTGTTTCCATGTTAGCCTTGACAACGAGCAAAATCATTTCCTTTCAGAGCTAAAACAGCTTCTTCATGACATGGAACAGGTACCGCAAACCGACAATAAAGACCGCTCGCATCCTCTTCAGGTTATTAGTGAATTAAGAAAGCTGATCGCCGATGATGTAACGGTAACTTGCGATATCGGTTCACACGGCATTTGGATGTCACGCCATTTCCGCTCTTATGAACCGAACAAACTACTTATTAGCAATGGCATGCAAACGCTCGGTGTCGCTCTTCCATGGGCAATTGCAGCAGCTATCATTAACCCAAACGAAAAGGTCATCTCCGTATCTGGCGACGGCGGATTTCTTTTTTCTGCGATGGAACTGGAAACTGCTGTACGCATGAAGGCAAATATTGTTCATCTTGTTTGGAATGACAGCACGTACGATATGGTAGCCTTCCAGCAAATGATGAAGTATAAACGAAAATCATGTGTTGAATTCGGACAGATTGACCTCGTTAAATACGCAGAAAGCTTTGGTGCAACAGGGCTTAGAGTCGATTCTCCTGATCAGCTTTCAGAAGTGTTGAAAAAAGGGTTGGAACAAGAAGGACCGGTTATAATCGACATCCCTATTGATTACTCTGACAACAAAGATCTCGCAAGTCAAAAATGGCCAAAGCAATTTGAACAGAAATTAAGAGAGAAAACACTTTGGCATTCTAAATAAGAAAAGCAATGGCGCCCTGCTCAGCCCTGAAGAATAATGTTTTCTAAGCTCAACAAGTATTTATTGCTTATAGAGACGTTATTTTCCACAGGGGCTTGGCGACGCCGGCACTAGTACATCATGTACGTCGAAGCTAGACACTTGTCTAACTTCAAAAAGTTATACTCCCTTTAAATAAAGAATTGACAAAAGGAGTGATCATTTTGGGTATGTTAAACCCTTTACAAACAGGAATTAACCAAGATCAACAAAAAAATAACCAAGAAGTATATCAAGTTTCCACTATGACTTCATTGTTGGAAGCTGTCTATGACGGAGATTTTTCTTTAAGTGAAATACCAAAGCATGGGGACTTTGGCATTGGCACCTTTAATAAACTCGATGGAGAATTAATTGGCTTTGACGGCAGCTTTTATCGCCTTCGTTCAAACGGAACAGCCACTCCAGTAAAAGGAGAGGACAAATCACCGTTTTGCTCTCTCACTTTTTTCGAAGAAGATCTCGTCCATGAAATTAATCAGCAAATGACATTAGAAGAACTTGAGAAAGAAATAGATCGTATTTTGCCAAGTAAAAACCTATTCTACGCAATACGAATAGATGGTGTCTTCAAAAAAGTTCAGACAAGAACAGTGGAGCTTCAGGAAAAACCGTATGTACCAATGGTTGAAGCAGTAAAATCACAGCCGATTTTTGACTTCGAAGACATTAAAGGAACTATCGCAGGCTTCCGGACACCTCAATACGCACACGGAATAGCTGTTGCCGGCTATCACCTGCACTTTATTGATGACGGAAGAAAAGTTGGCGGACATGTTTTTGATTATACAGTGGACCGAGTCACCATACGTATTTCTCAAAAGCTGAACATGAATCTACAGCTGCCTAACACAGAAGATTTTTTCATTGCTAATATTGATAACGCAGATCTTGCAAAGGAAATTGCAAATGCGGAGAGCAGTCCTACTCATAAATAAGAAAAAACAAGGCTAATCCCATGTAGATATGGAAGAGGCCTTGTTTTTTTATGATTTTTGTTATTGATATTCATATTTATATTTATGAATTTTATGACAAAATGTGATGTTAATATAGTAGTTTATTTTCATATTTCATCATCCATTCAGCAGTTCCTTTTCATTATTTTCTCAGAGTTTACTTGATTTTTTTTTTGAAATAGGATAATTTAAGACTATACTTATCCATAATATTTAAATAATTGCATTGATAAAGAGTAGTACTTATACACATGGTTTTTAGAGAGTTTGTGGCAGGTGAAAACAAACATCCATGAATAAGGAATGGACTTTTGAGCACTGAAGTGGAAATGCTTTTTTTGCAAACTATATTTCAGCGATTGCCTTTCGTTAACAAGGTGAAAGTGGCTTTTTAAGTGTGTGTTCAAAAAGGGAACAAATTAGAAGCAAGCGAACGAAGAGATTCGACGCTTATCATTTTGTGACTTTTGAACATCCTCTGTAAGCAATTTAGGGTGGCACCGCGGACCATTCGTCCCTATGTAACAGTAGAGACGTGTGGTCCTTTTTGCATTTATAAGAAAAGCGTAGGCAGGAGCTAGACAACCGTCAGACTTCAGAAGACTTATACTTTTTATCTTTTTAAAAAAGGCTGTTTTCTCAAAGTTTGTTGTTTTTTAAGTAAAAAAAGGGGAGAAAAAGTACTCATCAGACTGAATACACGTAGACTCCTA
>NZ_JBQRKO010000008.1:0-199324 GCF_052318935.1 Niallia sp. 01092
TCACACTTTTCAGGGTAGCAAAAATAAAAAAGGACCATATCCGTTAAAAATCATAGATTTGGTCCCTTTTTTATTTTTTTAGGCTGTTTTCTAAATGTTTGTTGTTTTTGCATAAAACAATAAACATGGTTGAAACACTGAGCAGCCTGAATACTCGTAGACTCCTGCTTAGAAAAGCGAGAAAGACGAGACTTGTGCAGGAGCGCTAGCGACGAGGAGGCTCGGCACTCGTCCGCGAAAAGCGAAGTGTATGCCGGCTGAGGGGTAAATAACAACTATCTATTGCAAAGAGCCATTTTTTATATCTCAATCCTTTTCCCCATTTTTTTAGCGCTTACATTTTCCACTAAAGATAGTTTATTTCCTGATAAGGTGAAGATGGAGAAAACGGTAAATACAAAAGCAATGGATCCTAGTAAAAGATAAGCGCTTTGGAAGCCTACCGTATCATACATATTTCCGGCAATCGTTGATAAAAAGATGGCACCAATTTGTTTAGTGAACTGGAAACCAATTAAATAGATGGTTGCTGATAAACGCATATCAAAATGTGCAGAAATATATTTAAATACTGCCACTAATAGAATCGGAACCTCTAAAGCATGCATTAGTTTCAGTAAACTGATTGCAATTGGTCCTTCAGCAAGACCAGAGCCTATAATTCGAAAGGACATAATAAATCCTGCGTACAATAAAGCATTTTTCGCACCAATTTTTTTGATAATAAAAGGAGCTAATATCATGATAATCCCTTCAAGAAAAACTTGTAATGTTACAAGATTTCCAAAAACCGCTGTTCCTTTTTCAGGTGATGAAAAGAAATGGGTGAAATAGACAGCAAATTGTTGATCATAAACGTCATAAACACAACCAACTCCAAGCATATAAATAATAAAAAACCAGAATTTTTTATTTTTGAAAAGCGCTTTTGTTGATCCTTTTGGCAAATCAGGCTGTGCTTCCTTATTATCTGAAACGATGTGGGAATCTCCCATTCTAGCAAAAACAAATACTACTGCCAAGATAATGGCCATCACCGTACTAATCCAAAAGATTAAATTTGGATTTGAGTTGAATAAATGGCCCTGTTACAAATGTACTTGTCGCAGCACCAATATTACCAAATACTCGAACACGTCCATATTCAAAAGAGTTGGCATGACTAACTTTTTCAATATACGCTTCGATTGCTCCAACTCCACCGTTAAAAATTGCTCCAAGATAAGCGCCGCCAATTATAGCCCCTATTACAATATTAGCTTTTAGCAATGCGGGAAATATATAGACAAAAAATGGTGCGATAAAGATAAGCAAGAAAATAAAAACCCAAAGCAAATTCTTTTTTAACCCCAGCTTATCGGAAATGATTCCAAAAAACGGTTGATAACAAATTGCAGCAATCGAAATTGCCGAAAAGATAATACCCGTCTGAGTAGAAGTTAAACCAGCTTCTTTTGTTAACCATAAGGATAAAAACATGGTACAAGCTGCCCATATGAAGAAATAAATCATAAAGAATACACCGAAAATCCAATAATTTCTGTTTAGTTTTTTCAATTTGATCTTCTCCTTAAACAATTAGAATAACTATCGGTAAAACGCTTTCAAAAAGATAACTAGTTAACTTGTATTTTTTTTACTAAAATAAGTATATCAAATACAACGCTTACATACATAATTTTCTGATTTTTATTATTTTTTATAAAAACTAGTCTATACTTAACTAGTTTTTTACTGAAATTTTTACTAAAATAAAATGAATTTTATTTATTTTATATACCATTCCATAAAAAAATGCCTCAATTTTTTTGAGACATTTTTTTATCATAGGCTATTTTCTCAAAGTTTGTTGTTTTTCACAAAAAAAAATGGGAGAAGACGTTCTCAGCAGACGGAATACACGTAGACTCCTGTGGGAATGCGAGAAAGACGAGACCCCACAGGAGCGTATGCGACGAGGAGGCTCGACGCTCGCTAAACGGACGGAGTGTATTCGGGCTGCGGGTTTAAAAGCAACAACCTATACGAAAATAGCCTAATCATATGATCTTCTTTTTAAACCTCAACAAATCGCCAAACATGACTTTTGAAGTCGCCATGCAATTCAACAGGGATACTTACACCTACATATGCAAGCTCATCTCCTCCATAAACTTGATCTGTTCCAGCAAGCTGATATTTCTTCGTTACATCCACCCCTTGTAATTTTAAAAATTTCAAAGGTGCTGCTGGTTCAGCTAGAATAGTAAAATAGAAGGCAATCACTTCTGATTTATCTGAATTAGCAAACAGCCATGCCGTATCATTTCCTTCAAATGGACTAAGCAAACGATAAAAATCTCCAAATTGAATAATCTTTCTTATTTCTTTATATGTGGAGATTTGCTGTTTAACCGTTTCTTTCTCCTCATTTGTCAGCTGAGTTAAATCCAGTTCATAGCCTAAATTGCCAGACATCGCTACATCGCCGCGCATCTTCAGAGATGTACTTCGATGCACTTGATGGTTTGGAACAGCTGATACATGGGCGCCCATCGTGATAATTGGGTAGACAAGGCTTGTTCCATACTGAATTTTAAGCCTGGAAACAGCATCTGTATTATCACTCGTCCACGTTTGCGGCATATAGTAAAGAATTCCTGGATCAAATCTTCCTCCTCCACCTGAACAGCTTTCAAATAACACATCTGGGAAAGCTGAAGTAATAGCATCCATCACTTTATATAAACCAAGCATATACCGGTGAGCAGTTTCTCTTTGTCTATCAGCAGGAAGGGCAGCAGAGCCAATTTCTGTCATATGACGGTTCATATCCCATTTTACATAAGAAATAGGTGCCGCATCTAAAATAGCGCTTACCCGTTTAATCATCTCATCACAAACATCGTCACGAGAGAAATCGAGAATTAATTGATTGCGACTTTCCGAACGAGGCCGATTCTGCACATGAAGACACCAGTCTGGATGCGCCCTATATAAATCACTATCAACAGAAATCATTTCCGGCTCAAACCAAAGTCCAAATTGAAGATCCATCTCATTAACACGTTGGGCAAGACTTTCTAAACCATCCGGAAGTTTTTCTATATCGACAATCCAATCCCCTAATGAAGACAAATCATCATTTCTTTTTCCAAACCAGCCATCATCCAGTACAACTAATTCCATCCCAAGTTCTTTTCCTACTTTTGCAATATCCAAGATTTTTTGTGCATTAAAGTCAAAATAAGTTGCTTCCCAGTTATTAACTAAAATTGGACGCTCTTTATCTCGATAATTCCCTCTTGTCAGCCGTGTGCTATATAAGGAATGAAACGTTCTTGACATCTCTCCTAGCCCTTCAGATGAGTAAACCATTACCGCTTCCGGCGCTTGAAACGCTTCATTTGGATCTAGCTTCCAACTAAAATCAAAAGGATTAATCCCCATTGTTACTCTTGTTTGTCGAAATTGATCCACTTCTGCCTGTGCAAGGAAATTTCCGCTGTATATAAGGTTAAAAGCATAAACGTCTCCACTTGTTTCCGTTGTATCTTTTCTAAGTAAGGCCATAAACGGGTTGTGCTGATGACTGCTGGCGCCTCTAGAGCTATCGACAAACTGAATACCATGTCTAAGTGGAGTTCTTTCTATATGTCTTTCTTTCACATGCGCCCCATATAAGTGAAGAAAGTCAAACTCTGCATCATGAAAATCAATATTTAAACTTAATGCTCTTAATAGTTTAATAGATTGAGAGCCAGTATTGACATATCTAACCGATCTTGTTATCACATTAAAGTTTTCGAATACGGTATAACATAAGACAACCTGCAAGCCAGTTACTTGATCCTCCATGATAATTTCAAGCGTTTCTGCTTCCTCATCCGTCTCCACATAAGTAGCCGGCAGACCTTCCAGCGAGGGTTTGCCTTTTCTTATTTTGTGTGAATGATACCGTATATCCGAGATAGTGGAGCCATCCTCTAATTGTACTTGATAAGCAGGTTTGCGAAAATCAGTGTTTCCATATTGAGGAAACTCTTGTGGTAGCGTATCTAATGAATATGCCCGATCTTCCTTATATGGATTGCCAGAAAACCCTCTGTCCAACAGTTGAATTTTATTCGAATGGTGGTATTCATTTATCTTTCTCCCCCAATAAAGATGAAGCAAATATCCATCTCTAACAATTTCCATGACATAACTTGTGTCTTTTCCTTGCAGATGAAACAATCTTTTTGCAGAATCAAAGTGAATTCCCATTTATCAAACAGCTCCTTCTTATGACACTATTTTCGTTTTCTGTCTCAGCTGGCTTATTTTCAAAACTTAGACTTTGTACTGTCTCGAATAACAAGCTCTGTTGGCAAAATAACTTTTAATGGGATGTCTCTTCCCGTTTTGATTCGATCATACAGCAGCTTTACTGCTGATTTTCCCATTTCTTCTGTATGAACTTTTACAGTAGACAAGGCTGGATTTAAAAAAGCAGCAGCGTCAATATCATCAAAGCTGAAAATCGAAATATCCTCAGGAACATTAATTCCATTTTCTTGTAACGCCTTCATTGCACCAATTGCCATCGGGTCGCTTGCAATAACTACTGCACTTGGCAATGGACCCTTTTTTATTAATTTTTCCATTAAGGCATATCCGCTCGACGGACCAAATTCTCCCAAGAGGACATTTTCTTCTTTATAGATCCCCTTTTCTTTCATTACTTTTTCAAAAGTCTTTTTTCGCACATCCTCTTTATCCATCCTTTTTCCATTATGGATACTCCAAATGGAACCTTTTCCGCCAATATAGGCAATTTGGCGATGTCCCCCATTAAATAAATAATTTACTATTTCACTAGTAGCTGTTTCAAAGTCTGAAAGCACCACATCGCATTTTTCTCCTTCTGGGAAGAAATCTACATACACGATATGGTTATTTCCTTTATAAACTTCTTGTAATTCCTTCATATTTACATCACCAAGAACAATCAATCCATCTAATTCTGCCATATCCTCAACAGATAAATGAGTTTTCCTTAAATGAAATATAGAGGAAATATGAAAAGAATAATCTTGGCAAACCTTCTCAATCCCTTGCCTTATTGACATAAAATACGGATCAACTGCCTCATCATTTGTTATGACAAGCCCAATGCTATACCTTTCTGATTTAATCGATTTCGTTTTCTTTTTTCTGCCTGGTTGATAATTCAACTCACTTACAATATTCAGCACTCTTTGCCTTGTTTCACTTGAAACAGAAAGCAATGGATCATTATTTAAAATCCTAGATACCGTAGCAGTTGAAACATTTGCCATTTCTGCAATATCCTTAATCCTTGTCATATAAAGCACCGATCCCCTCACTTTACTTATTTACTAAAAATTTAGTAAATTAATTCTATTTTATTACTATATCAGAGAAACCGCTTACAAACAATGTTTTTATATAAAAATCTTTAGTGTTAGCGCTATCTTTTTCTATTAACTTCGAACTTCGTATTTACATTGCTAAAAAAAAGAAACAAATTATACACCTGTCGACTATCGAAAAATTACCAATCAAGATTAAAAAACGTATTAGTAAAGCTAATATGAAAAAGGCAAATAATATTTTAACAAATATTGGCTAATTAAAAACCAAAACTATTCGAGAAATGCCGAAATACTAGCTGCTCTATATCAGAATGTCCACCCATTTTTAATTCTTTTTAAGTCCATACCTGAACATGCTATACTTAACCTTGGAGGTGTTTTTTATGCGTTTAAAAAATAAAAAGGTAATTGCGCTTGTTAGTCCTGATTTTGAGGATTTGGAACTTTGGTATCCGGTTTTGCGTCTTCAGGAAGAAGGGGCGGCGGTTCATTTAGTTGGAGAAAAAGCGAACGAAACCTATATCGGAAAATATGGAGTGCCGGCTGTGTCCGACTATGCTTTTTCGGACATTCAAGCATCTGATTATGATGCCATTCTTGTCCCTGGCGGCTGGGCACCAGATAAATTACGCCGCTACCCTGAAGTTTTAGATATGGTCCGTTATATGCATGAGCATAAAAAGCCTATCGGACAAATTTGTCATGCTGGCTGGGTGCTGATTTCAGCGAAAATCCTAGACGGAGTCAATGTAACAAGTACACCAGGAATTAGAGATGATATGGAAAATGCTGGAGCCGTTTGGCATAATAAGCCAGTTGTTGTCGACGGTCATATTATTTCAAGCCGCCGACCACCCGATCTTCCACCATATGCAAAAGCCTTTGCCGATGTTTTGGCGGAGCAGTAAAGAATACAAAGCGAGCGTGGAATACCTGCTCGCTTTGCATTCTTTTACTTCCCATTGTTAATGAGTGAATAAACTAGATTATCTAATCTCCCATCTGTTTGTTCCAATCCACTACTGATTTTCGCATAACAACAAAAAAGCTGCTTCATTAAGCTATAGACATTACCTATCCGAATATAAAAATCTATTCGATTCGTATTTCTATAGCTTAAGAAGAGCTTTCTTCCATGTATTCCTGATCAAGTAGAAATAAACATATTTAGTTTTTTTTACAGCTATAATTCTATCTCCCTATCATTTAGTTATAATTAAATCAACTAATCCTTTGTAATTATACCAATGTTTCAATATTATTTCTTCTAAAAGCAAGACAGACAATCTCCACTCAATTCCACTTATCTACTCTTCTGGAAACAATGCTGTAGATAAATATCTTTCTCCTGTATCGGGAAGTAATACGACAATCTTTTTGCCTGCATTCTCAGGTCTCTTAGCAATTTGAACTGCTGCAAATGCTGCTGCTCCAGAAGAAATACCTACAACGAGACCTTCACTTCTTGCTAGTAATCTAGCTGTTTCAAAGGCTTCTTCATCTTTTACTGTAAAAATTTCGTCCACTACAGCTTGATTGAAATTGTCTGGAACAAAGCCAGGTCCAATCCCTTGAATTTTATGAGGTGCCTTCGTTCCTCCAGAAAGGACAGGAGAGCTATACGGTTCGACTGCTATTATTTTTACAGATCTTTTTCTCTCTTTTAAAACTTCCCCCACTCCACTAATAGTACCTCCAGTACCAACTCCACCTACAAAAATGTCTACCTCTCCATCTGTATCCTTCCAAATTTCTTCCGCTGTTGTTTTTTTATGAATTTCTGGATTGGCTGGATTTTTAAATTGCTGCGGTATGTACGAATTTGGTGTCTTTGCAGCAAGTTCTTCAGCTTTTTTGATTGCACCAGGCATACCGTCTGCAGCTGGTGTAAGAACGAGCTCTGCTCCTAATGCAATCAGCAGCTTTCTTCGCTCAATGCTAAAACTCTCTGGAAGGGTAATAATGAGTTTGTATCCCAAAGCTGCAGCTGCAAAAGCTAGAGCCACACCCGTATTTCCACTTGTTGGTTCAATAATCACTGAGTCCTTATTTATAAGTCCTTTACTCTCTGCATCTTTTATTAGAGCAAAACCAATTCTATCTTTTACACTGCCAGCAGGGTTGAAGTACTCTAGTTTGGCAAGAATTTTCCCTCCCACTTTATTTTCTTCATTAAATTTGACTAGTTCTAACAATGGAGTGTTACCAATCAATTGTGTTAAATTCGTTGCGATATTAGTTACTTTATTAGCCATTTTCGTTCCTCCATCCAAATTTAATTCCGATTTATTTTATCGGTTAAATCAACATTACTACTTTTTGGAATAAAATACAAGTATCATTTTTTAAAATTAATCCTATTTTTTTGCCAATAAAGGTGTCTCTCCCCCCATGCTTTAAAGCATTGGGAGACAGACACCTTTATTCATTACTCCTATTATAAGTGATAAGTGATAATCGAATGTTGTTTAAACTATTTTGTTTATCTTTAACATTAAAGAGAGTTCAGAATATAAAAATCCAAATTTTTTATATGACTCATACTCAATATGAAAAAATGTGATCTATTTTTTTTATGAGCACATTCACCCTACTTTCCGAAATCGCATCCATTTGGAACCATTTTTATAGAAAGCAAACAATATTGTGAGAATAACGATAATAACTAGCGCTACAAAAGATGACCTAAACAGCAATAGTCCGAATAAAATGCTCAATGAAACGGCGACCCCTTTCATAAACGGACTCTTGAATAATTTGATTGCCGAAAGAATGCCAATTAAAGCATTTGAGATGAAAAATGCATTTGCTAAAGCCACAAGATTTTCGACTGTAACAATATGAAGAAGTACAAATGTTGCAACAGTTATATGAATGATAATGAGCAGTAGGATAGAAGCGATTGGTGCTCCGTTTTTGGATTTTCTTGTTAGGATATGGAGTGCAGGAACCGACTGTGCAAGAGACGCAATTAGTCTTGATACTCCCCCTGCAATCATCAAATAAGTCGTTAAGCAAAGCCCCACCGCTACAATCGTCAATAAACCAATGGATACCCCTCCAAACAGAGGGTACAAAACGCCAGTTAATTTAATCGAAAATTGGTTGCTTGAAAAATCCGTCCATTGTACAGCTGTAGCAATGAGCAGATTGACTGCCGTAACCACAAAAGCACTTAAAAAAACCGCTTTGCGAATAGTACTTTTTGGATTTTTCACTTCAGCCGAATAGTTCCCAACGATTTCCCACCCAACCATAATCCAAAAAAGCAGCAATAAGCTATGTCCAAATGAAGGTGCATGAAATTCCTGCAACATGAATTCACTGCGATGATAAAACAGCAAGGAAACCACACTCCCGCTTGTTAAAATGAAAACGGCAATAGACGAAATAATAAGGGAAAGATTCCCAAGAAAAGTCAATCGAAATAGCAAGGTTAATCCACTTAAGGCTAAAAGGGCAATGGCAATCCACTCCGTTTTAATCGCAGATTTAAATAACCAAGTATCCAAATATTCAGCAGCCGTCATCATAACAGCAATCGGTCCCATAAATGCTGCGGACATTAAAAAAATCGACGAAAGATTTTTCATTCGCTGTCCAAATGCCTCTGCAATCGCATTGCCGATGCCAGCCTCCCCCGGAAACATCAGCGTCAACTCCCCGCAAAGAAAGGCGAAAAACACGCCAATAATTGACATGATTAGCCATGCAAAAATCGCATAATCTCCAGAAGTATCATAAATAATAGGCGGCAATAAAATAATGCCTGACCCTAGTAGAGGTCCGATTATTAAACCACTTAACGTAAGTGCACCAATTTTTCTTTGATTCATATTCCTTCCCCTTTTCAAAATAATAATGTTTTAATCCTCGAGAAAACACGCGTATTTTTTTCTTTATCCTTATTGTATTCACAGGTCATCATTCAGTAAAATAGATATGTATGATAGATGATATCGGATATTCCGATAATTGGAGGGATTAGGTTGGAAATTCGTCATTTACAAACGTTTAAATCAATAGTAGAGGCTGGCGGATTTGCGAAGGCAGCACTTCAGCTCGGCTATGCGCAATCCACAATCACAGCCCATATCCAAGCATTAGAACATGAACTGGAAGGACCACTGTTTGATCGACTTGGCAAAAGTGTTGCCTTAACAGAGCTAGGAAAGTCTTTTCTTCCGTATGCAAATGAAATGCTGCGCTTGCATAAAGGAGCAAAAGAGCTTCACCAGTCTTCTGTTACAAAAAAAGGGCAAATTACAATTGGTGCCTCAGAGTCTCTAACCGTTTATCGTTTGCCTACTATCCTTCAGTCTTATAAAGACAAGTATCCCGATGTACATTTATCGGTTCGAGTTGGAACATGTGAGGAAATCCAGCATTTAGTGGAAATTGGCGATTTAGATATTGCCCTACTGCTCAATTTAGATTTTAAAAAACCTCCTACCCTTGAAATGGAAAAAATGATCGACGAGCATATGAGTATTATTTTTTCGCCAAACCATCTTCAGCCTAATTCCATTATCTACTCAGAAGGAAACTGTCCATATCGTTCATTAATGAATAAATTTATCGCAGAGGAAAAGATGTCTCCAACATCCTTTCACGAATTCTGGAGCATCGAGGCCATAAAGCAGTGTGTCCAATGTGGATTAGGCATGGCGCTTGTTCCTGAAATTACGATTCAGAATGAATTAAAGGAAGGAAAGCTGGCAGCGAAACGTCTACATGAAAAGCATGGCAAAGTTGCTACATTCCTTTTTTACCATAAAAGCAGATGGGTTTCTCCAATCGTACATTATTTTATCGAGGAAGCAAAACAGTACTTTGAAGTCGAAAAACAAAAAACATCTTGCTGAGTATGTAGCAACATATTCTTCAACATATTTTTTAAATATCCATTTACTTTTCAGAAAAAACATGGATACAAAGCTTTAGGGGTATCTGTCAAAAAGAAGATTAACTATCTAAGCCTCTCGTATGATGAAGCCCAGAAAAAAAAAGAGCCTTAAGCCCTCCATTTATCAATTAATCGTATTATATACATCCATATTATACCAACAGAACAAATATAGTAAAAAATAAGCAGGATCCATCCTGTAGGATCAATCGGGAATAAGGATGTAAGTGTAATTAGCGGGATCACAAAGTATAAAATATCCTTTAAATAATTGGTTATAATTTCCGGAGAAAGTTTCCAAGTCACAAATGATTTAAAAAGGCCAAAAAGAAAATCCAGCAACATAAATCCAAACACAGCCCAAACGGCATATATCACCCAGCTTGAAATTTGAATCATCTCCTTTCTTTCACTATAGTACTTTATCCTATGCTGAAGGTATTAATTGTGACTGTCCATTTTGTCGAAAAATTGCCGACAAAAAACAACCACCTTTTGATGGTGCTCATGCACCTAATTCCACAAGAAAAACCGAGCCATTACGCTCGGTTTTTCCTTTTACTTATGCAACTTCATGCTCACTCTTTTTATTTCGTTTGTTCTTTCTTTTTGGATGAAAGAGGCTGTATAGAACTGGAATGATAATTAACGTTAGAATCGTTGATGTTGTTAACCCTCCGATTACAACAACAGCTAAAGATCGGGATACGAGTCCTGCATGGCTTGAAACAGCCATTGGAATCAAGGCTCCGACTGTTGCAATGGCTGTCATAAGGATCGGGCGAATTCGGACAGCACCTGCTTCAAGCAAGGCTTCGTGGATGCTTAAACCAATCTTTTCGTTTTGCTTTACACGATCTAGCAGCACAATCGCATTGGTTACAACAATTCCATTTAGCATCATGATGCCGATCATGGCCGGCATTCCAATTGGTTCTTTTACAACAAACAATCCAATCAAAGCTCCAATTAAAGAGAATGGAATTGCAAAAAGAATCACAAATGGTGCCTTTCCTTCTCCAAAAGAGATAACCATAACCATATAAACTAGTAAAATACTAACCGCAATAGCGATCGTCATGTTTTTAAAGCCTTCATCCATCGCAGCTGAAGCTCCTTCTTTATACCAGGATACTCCATTTGGCAAATCTAGTTTTTCTAGTGCTGCATTGGCTTTATTGCTTACTTCTCCTGTATTAGAATCTGTAATGGCTGCTCGAAGCATTACGTATTCTTTGCCATTTAAGTAGCTAATAGAAATTCTATTTTTTACTTTTTTAAGCGTGCCAAGGTCTTTTAAAGCAACCTCTTGACCTAATGGGTTCTTAATTTTTTGCTCTCCGAGTGCTTTAATGGATGAAACATCGTCTAATTGAAGCTTTAATTGCAAATCTGTTTTATCGCCATCCATCTCAAGTTCTGTTACCGTATCACCCGTAATAAGGGTGCGAAGGCTTTGCGCAACCATTCCTGGCATAAAGCCATGTTCACTCAGCTTTTTCTCGTCTAAATCCATATTAATTTCAGGCTTTTCTCCTTCAAGGTTTGTGCTGATATCTGCTAATCCATTTATTTTTTTAAGCGCTTGAGTCATTTGCTCGCTTCCAGTTTTTATATCTTCTATATTTGGACCATTTACAATAATCTCTAAGTAAGATTGACCGCCACCAGTCATGTCTCCAGTGCTAGTTAACGTGATTTCCTTTGCACCATTTATGTCCTTAAATTCATTTCGAAGCTCTTTAGCTAATTTTTTAGGATCTTTCACCGAATCCTTCATAACAAAAGAAACAGATGCTGAACCTTCCCCTACTGAAGTTGCAATTTGCTTCACTTCTTTTCTAGTCATTAAAATACTTTCTACTTGACTAGCAAGTTCATTTGTCTTCTCTGCTCCAATTCCTTGCTCCATAGAAATAGAAGTTCGGTATTCAAGCGTTTCTTCTTGTGGCAAAAAGGTCGTTCCAAGTCTTGGCGCAATCGTCACTATACTTGTAGCTAATAAAAGTACAGCGATTATTAAGGTCACTGCTCGATGAGAAAGTGCCCATGCCAATGCCTTTCGATATGCTTTTTGAATCCCGTTCTCTTTATGTTCCTTCGGTTTAATGTTTAGTAAAAAGATTCTAGATAGCAATGGAACAATTGTGACTGCTGTCAATAAGGAGAACAATAACGAAATAACCACTGTCCATGCAAGCGGTGCAAAGAATCTCCCTACAATGCCAGGGACGAATGCCATTGGCAAAAAGACAGCAACCGTCGTAATCGTCGATGACGTGATGGCGGATGCCACTTCTCTTGTCGACTCTTCAACTAGCTTTTGATCACGATTTTTGGAAGCACTCACTCGACGGAATACATTTTCAATGACAACGATGGAGTCATCTACGACTCTACCAACCGCTACTGCAATCCCTGCTAGTGTCATAATGTTTAAGGTGTACCCTAACATTTTTAACAATAAAAACGACGAAAGGATGGAAAGTGGAATAGAAATAATCGCAATAAGGGTTGAACGAATGTTGCGCAAGAATAGCAGCGTAACAATAACAGCCATTACAGCACCTAATATCGCTTCACGCAGCATCGATGAAACCGATTCCTGAATGGATATCGACTGATCGGAAAGAGTAATCAGTTTATAGTTTGATGGGATATCCATTTCTTTTAACGTTTTATTTGCTTCTTTTACAATCGCAACTGTATTTTCTCCCGATTCTACCGTTAAATCAATAATGACAGCTGGGTTGGAATTGATCCTTGTAAAACTTTTTTGCTCCCCATTCCCATTACTGACATTTGCAATTTCTTTTAATTTTATCGATGGAATAGACGGTGCTGATTCTCCCGCTTTCACCGTTGCTTGATTAGGTAAAAGAACGTTGATATTTTGAATGTCCTTGACTGAGTTAAGCTCCTTGCTCACACGTACAGGCAATACTTCGTCATTAACTGCTACTTCACCTGTTGGAATGGATAAATGATTGGCCATGATTGTTTGCTTTACTTCATCAAGCGTCAATCCATATTGGGTTAGCTTTTCCGGTAAAAGCTCGACATACAGCTTGTTTTCATCAATGCCTGCCGCCTTGACCTCTGCTACTCCTTCAATTCCTTCTAAAGCAGGAACCACTTCTGTTTTTACATAGTTTTGAACATCCTTCTGTTCTCCATCGGCATAAATACCCACTTTATAAACTGCTTCACCGTCAGGAGATTGGCGCATGTATTCAGGCTGACCTACTGTTTCTGGCAGCTTTACTTTGGAGATGGCTTGTCTTGCTAGATCCTCCCCGTCATCCATATCTACACTCATTTCGTATTCGAGTGTGATCCAAACTCCCCATGCCGAAGCTTCGGAGTATACGTTTTTCACTCCATTAATATTCATCGCTTCCTTCTGAACAGGCTCAGCAATATCTTTCGATGCCTGCTCCGGCGATGCCCCAGGATAGGAAATGAACACACTTAAATAAGGAATATCCACTCCAGGATATTTTTCAACGTTCATTTTCTGTACGGAATAAATACCCCCTCCAATCAGCATCGCCACAATTAAACATAAAGCGACCGTGTTTTTCATACTAAAACGAATAATTGATTTCATTGCATCCTCCTAAAACTTTAATAATTGCCTGCTTTATTATACTAAACTTTCCACATTTTGTATAATGCACCAGAGGTTTAATTATAACTACGACCTAAGACGTAGAAAGGGCTATGGGTGCCTGTTCCCATAGCCCTTATGCTAATCTGCAAACCTATCGTTTTTCTCGCGGTGGTTTCGTTTTTCTCGCGGTGGTTTCGTTTTTCTCGCGGTGGTTTCGTTTTTCTCGCGGTGGTTTCGTTTTTCTCGCGGTGGTTTCGTTTTTCTCGCGGTGGTTTCGTTTTTCTCGCGGTGGTTGCCTGTCTCTCAGCGCTTTTAAAGCACTGGAGACAGGCAACCTTATTAGGATAGAGACCCTAAACCATTCTCTATATAGTATTCGTCCATTAATAGACTACGAACTTGCTGCTCCCAGACTTTCTTGCTTTTAAGCAATCGATCAAAATCTTTATATAATTTTTTAACCATTTCCCTGTTGACAATAACAGATTTATCTAGAAAGCCTAATTCGATTTTCTCTAAGTTTCCAATTAATAAAAAGGTAGCAGTGGAGTTATAAATGATAGACTGATTCACAAGTTTCGTACCAATTTCTGTGCTCGGAAGATGGTAGTTTACTTTTATTGTGAATATATCAGAAAGTAGTTGAAAGTCTTTTTCGACTTCGTTCAGTGGTAAATGATTAAATAAAATGATGACATTGGACGCATTGCCCATATAAGGCTGCTTATACGGAAGAATATACTCCAAATCATGAGTAAGTGGTCTTCTTTGATTGATTACATAATGTTCTGCAGCAGCATGCTTTTTCGAATTGATAATAAACTGAACAACAATAAACATTAATAACCATGAAACTAATAATCCTGCAATCAGTACTCCTGACTTATTCATACAAATCCCTCGCTTCATATTATGGTTATAGCTTGACGATTTCATAGACACACTCTTTTTTTAACCCCATTGAATTATAGCTTATTAAGCCTGCCTAAACAATATTTTTCACAGAATATTCAATCAATTAATAGGATTTAAAATGAAAGGTGCTCCTCTCAAAGTAATAAATGAAAAGAAGCGACCTTCTTTAATGAAGAATCGCTTACATTACTTAAGTTTTCAAAATGTGATATAGCTCACACATCAAAATCCTGATCATTAAAATGAACTATTCGCATTAAATGATTCCTTCGGTTTTCTTACTAAACTCATTATTCCTGCTATCAAATACAAAATGGCTGGTAAAAATCCTCCACCAAGGGTAGAAATACCGATAATAAGTGCACTTAGGATAAACAATATTCCTGCTTTTTTAGGGTTCTTATTCTTTTTCACACTTGCTATTGCAACAATACCAAGGATGAATACTAAAAGAGCTGCAATACTAATTAACCACCCTCCACTTGTCATCGAATGCATAAAACTATTTAAATCAGCACCGGAAATTCCAGAATCTTGCAAACTCGATCTTATTTTCGATTGCGTACTTTCATTATATTGTAAAATCAATTTAAAAACCCCAAGAATTACAAAAAATGCTGACAATATAACACCAATTACTCCTAAAACTATTTCTCCTGTACGTTTCATTACGAATCCTCCTTTAATTCTTCCAAGTTAAATGATACCATTTTTGTTAAAAATATCAATCGTCCCAAGCAGATTATTTTAGAAAATATTGAATCCTACTTTTACTTCTTCTGCCTACTCATAGCACTTGAACTCCTTTTTTTGTAACACGCAGAATAACTTGCAGGTAATTTTCAAAAACCTCCCCTCATTCTACAATTTTCCTTTTTCCATTAGATTTTACGTCTTATCCTTTAAAAAGTTTCAACTAAAAAAATTCTCAACTCCTAAAAGAAATAGAGATTTTTTTAATATACTTAAATAATACGAGTTGGCTAAGGGAGCCTGTCTAAGCGTTGAAGGACAGCCATTAATTTTAGAAAATAATATAGATTAATCCTTCTTACATATCTCCTGCTGTTTTATAGACATATCTAAGAGTATATTCGTTCCAATCAAAAATAACTAATCCAAATAATATTGAGAAACTAAAAAGAAGGCAGTCACACTAATCTACATTCCTAATGCACTATTTTTGTACTAGTACTTTTTTTAATCATCTTTGAACTCGCTTTTTGTCTAAACCATTGAATGATATAAGGAAAAACAAGTAATAATAATAAATCAGTAATAATGATTATGACTTTCATATTCATTTCTAGTGTATTAATATGTTTTAAAATAAAATAAGTAGCAGCAATTATTGCTATTAGGATACTATAATGTTTAGAAAAATTCATTCGTAAATTTTTGAATAGAGAACTAATGAAAATAATGAATCCGCAAGGGAGATAACCAATGAAAATAGCATAAAACCAATCCCAATTCCCTTGATTTGGCACTACAAAAAGGAAGTAAATAAATAAAGAAGTTAGTACACAAAAGAAGAAAGAACTCCCATTTGCCAGAAAAAGCTTCTGAATGCGTATTATGGAAAAGGGGACATCTAGTAATTGAAAAACATCTGAATTTACTTGTTCTTCCCGATTTATTTCCTCAAGCACTCCAAATGTAAAGATCACTCCCGCTAAGGAAACAAAAACAGATAACATTAGATTATATGGGAGATATTTAGGTAATTTCCACCATAACAGCGCAATAAAAAATAAAATTAGTAATAAAAATAAGATAATTTTCTTGAAATTAAAGAATAACCGTATATCTTTATAAAAAAAAGCGTTTAAAGTGGATGAAGCATTAATTTTTTTCATTTTCTTTCCCTCTCGTAATTATGAATTCGAAAGCTAAATAACAAGTACACCGCTAAAAATAGAAAAAACATAATCGTATTTGTAACAGTAATATTCATATGTGTTAAAAATAAAGTAAGTATTGGGACTATTAAGATCATTGGATACACACATAATTTTTTATACGTATTTATATACTCCATTAAAGTTACAACAAATAGTATATTTACTAGAATAAATATCCAAGCCACTAACAACATCGATCCGCTTAAATGTACTTTAAAACTCAATACAATGAAATTAAGTAAAAAAAACATACTCCCTACCATTATCTCAAAGGAACTAATAATAAACGGAACAAAATATAGTATGTTTATTTTATCTATTTTTAAAAAATCTATCAGTGTATGATCGGCTTTTCTATGTTCTGATAATAGAAGGAAAGGTATTACTATAGGCAGTATAGTTAATCTTAACAATAGAAATCCTTCCATTAGTAAAAACGCTGATTTTTGTGAAGCGGAATACCATGTAATAAGTGAACTAGCCATTAAGAAAAAAGCTACGCTTCTAATTTTCCCTAAATATAAATAATATTCTTTTTGATAATATGCCTCTATTAAATTAAACAATTGAGTTTTTAATTTCATTATACCACCAGCATTCTTGCACTTTATTTTTCTGTACCATTGTACGCGCAGAACAACCTTCACAAATCTGTTTATTTTCGCATTTTTCACATGAATTTTGATTAGGAGAAGATAACTTAGCAAATTGTCTACCAATTGTTCCTAATATAGTAGTTAAACTTTGATCATATATATTACCCATTTTTAATAAGTGTGGAGCACAAGGATATACATCGCCAATTGCATCAATCTTAAATATTTTATAGCCAGCTCCACAATTTTTTTTAGACTCAGTTGATATATCTATCTCATCTTGAAGAACAACAAAATTATTATGCTTGCTATTCAAAGATTCTATTAGCTTATTTAAACTTACACTATTCCATTTGCTTTCTAGGTCGTTACTAGATGCTCTTCCTTGTTCATTTAAAAGACCTAATCTATATTTGTTAACGCCTTTCTTAAATAATAAATCACATAAAAGTTCTATTTCTGATTTTTTTTGTTCAATTAAACAAGAGGCAACCGTTGTTTTGATATTTTTATCAACTACCTGTGTTACAAACTCAAGAGCCTTTTGAAAAGCTTTTGTTCGTCCCCTTATAGAATTGTGGGTTTCTTCTAAACCATCAATACTAACTTGAATAGATAATTTTCTATTCTTATTTAATAAATTTAGTTTTTCGATAATAGCAGTATTAAAATACGATCCACTGGTGGTGATTTCAACTCCAAAATCATATTCATGTGTTAGTAAATCAAGCAACTCAAGAATATGCTTATAGAATAAGGGCTCTCCACCAGTTAATTGAATAATATTTACGCCTATCTTTTTTAACTCTCCTAGTATACTATGTAATTCTGTCCTACTCATTGAAGGACCATCACCAGCATTTATATAACAATGTTGACATTTTAATGGACATCTCCGCGTTAATTCCAATGTAGCAATAAATGGGCTGTAAAACTCTTTTCCATCGAAAACCTCCCCTTTACACCTGTTTGGAATTTCAGAAAAAACCAATAATTCCAATGAAACTAATTGTTTAAGAAATTCAATAACCTCAATTTCATTAACCTTTCCGTGAAGGTTCTCCAAATAAGTACATATATCTTCTTCAGAATTTTCTCCATTACAAAGAGTTAAAGTATCATAAGCAGATTGATTAACTCTTTGAATTAATAAAGTATTTTTGTCATTATAACAAAAATAATACTCACTATTATTATATTTTTTAATTCTCGATCCATTTTTTAAATAATAGTACACAAAATCGCTCCTTTATGTATATACTATAAGGGGACCCTTAGACGTAGGAATACAGCCTAAGGGTAATAACTATTTGAGGGCTCTTAAATAACAGATTACTTAAGAGTCCAATTTTTTATCCAGCTGCTACTGCAACCCAGCCACAAAGTGTTATTAAGGCTAGCCCTTCTGTAATTACAGGTATGGCAATTTCAGGTTGAACAGCACAAATTCCAACGTTTGCATCTAAAAATTTTGGTGCTTCCATTTTTCTCAACTCCTTGTATATGCAACCTTTTTTTGGTTTCTGGCAAGAATGCTCAATTTTCCAATTAACTTCTATTCACTATTTAATAATTTTAACCAGCTGCTACTGCGACCCAGCTGCAAACTGCTGCTATGGCTACCCCTTCTACAATTACAGGTATGGCAATTTCAGGTTGAACAGCACAGATTCCAACGTTTGCTTCTAAAAATTTTGGTGCTTCCATCTTTTTCACCTCCTTTCATATGCAATGACATTATTATTATCTTGACAGGGTTCCCAATTCATTATCGTTAAATTTTTCTACTTAAAGATTCTAGCTATCTGCTATTGTATCCATCTACAAAATGATTGAAAGACCTCCTTCAGTCATTAAAAAATCACAATTTCCTATTACATAGTACAAATTTCAGCATTTAGGATGAACTTTTCGTTTCATGTTCCCTCTTCTTCCATATTACTTTTTATAATAGATAAATACGTTTCGCGAATATTAAATCCTAATTCGTCTTTATTTCCATTAAACAGCAATTTACCATTATCCAAAATCATGATATAATCGGCAATTTCCTGTACAAAATATAAATCATGTGTTGCTAATATTACTGTCTTTTGATTTTCCGTAAGGCCTTTTATAATTCTAATAATTATTTCTAGACTTTCGGGGTCTATTCCAATTGTTGGCTCATCTAAAACTATGTAATCAGCTTCCTTCATAAGAGTAATGAATAAACCAAGTCTTCGCTTTTGTCCTGTAGATAAATTTTTCACTTTTTGTCTTTTAAAAGAATTAATTTGTAATTGTTGAAAATAGGTATTTAATGTTGATCCAACTTCCTTAATCCCGAACAGTTTTTTATAAAAATTTATATTTTGATCTACAGTTAAATCTGCATAGATAGGATTTTCAGAAGGAAGATAGGAAAAAGTAATATTATTTTTATCTATAGACCCCTGATTCGGTTGAAGAAGATTCAATAATAAACGAATGAACGTAGTTTTTCCTGCACCATTATGCCCTAATACAGTAATAATTCCATCACTTGGAACAGAGGTTGAAAAATTATTAAATATGCTATTATTTTTATCATAAAAGAATGAGACCTTATTAAAATTAATTGCTTTCTTCATCTATAATCTCCTTCAAAGTTAATAAAAACATTTCCCCTTTGCAACAATGTATAGAATTCAATAGATTTAGAACATTCGTGTTTATATGAATTATTCCCAATTCTGTAATCATTGTTATCATACAATCAAGAGTCATATAGTTGACCACAAGATTTAAATCCAATATTTCTAAGTATTCATGTATATTTTTATTTAAATACTTATCTTCTTTAATACATAATTCAATGTTATATTGATTTTCTAGTAAAGATAAATTAGAGTAATTAGCAAATCCAAGACTTTCATCATTATTTATACCAGCATAAAACTCGTTACTAATAAAATTAATAAGTCTACCTTTTTCAAAAATAGGAATAAATTTGGGCATATAGCCATCATCATCTAGATATAGATTTTTAATTGAAATTGTTAATTGATTTTTTAATAATTCGCGATTTTTGTCTTTAAAATCAAAATAACTTTTTTGATTAATTATTAAATGAGCATGAAATGGTAACAAAGCATTATTTATTAACTTGTTTAGTGTTCTTTTATGAATTTTTAAATAATCATGTGTTTTTAATATTGAATTAGATAGTACGTCTTTGTGTACAATTGCTGTAATAATCTTCTTCGTATTTTCTAAGTCATTTATATTTTTAAAATCACTAATAAGAACTGGCTTAGATTGAATTTCTAAATATAGTGCTTGTTCAATAGTAAATATTTCCTGTTCCGCAACTAATGCATTATGTTGATTTATGTATGTTTTGACTTCTTTTTGTATGCTAACTTCTTCCAAATGATACCTAACGGAAGATGGTTGAAAATATTCTATTAGTTTTTGAATATCATCTTTTATCACATACTGTGAGGTCTTATACTTATTTATTTCTTTATTTGCATATCTATTTTTTAAATATTGTGAATGCATCAAATTGTATATTTCTTCACCATTTAAGCTATCCTTGTTTTTTTCTATGCTAATCGTATTAAAATTTGGAGTTAGATAGTGATTCCTATAATACATATTTTTTTCATCTATTCCTATAGAATAACAATTATTAACAGTGGAATTAATTGTCTCCGAACTACTATTATCTAAATTATATATTTTCTTTGAGACAGATTTTTTTATTTGTCTAATAGATTTATTTTTTGATTTTAATTCATTTATTAGTTTCAACAAAATCACCCTGTATGTTGATTTTTTCTATTTCGATATCAGGAGATCCAACAACTACTGGAATTGTTTGTCCCATCTTATGACATAAAACTGGTTTCCATTCAAAATTGGATGAATCTCCTATATAAACTACGTTTCTTAACGTCTCTATAGAATTTCCTGTAATTAAAATATTATTTGAAAATAAGGATTTTCCATCGTCATGAATTAAGTATCCTTTACCTTGTAAAAAAAATTGTTGTGTTGATGGTATTACTTGTCCGTTATAAATATCAGTTATAATGACATAATGATTATTATTTCCTATACTAATTGAATTTCCATGATTAAATGGCTTAATGAAGGTCGCCCTCATTCTTGGTAATAACTTAGAATATATACTTTCTCTTCTATAAACACCTTTATTTCCTTCAATAATTTCTTTTAAACTTCCATTCTCTATTAACTTTATTGCTGCTAATTTTGTACCTGCATCATCATAACGATTTAAGTTAAGTGCATTCTCATAACGTAAAGGTGTATCTTCTACTGATAAAAATTGTGGGAATTCTACATTTTTAAACACATTTTCTAGTTTATAATTGTAGAAATAATCTTCTTCAAGTAAATGTCCTACAGTTTCATGAATAAAATATCCTCCAGTAGCCTTTGTAAGTAGTATATTTGTTTGTAAAGTTATCCTTTTTGTTTCATTACGTAAGTAAATTAACTCTTTTCTAAATTCTGCAATTAGGCTGGAAAAGAAATCGACAGTTAAACTAGAAAGTTCAATTTGTTTAAAAACTGTATTTTTTTTATTTTTCTTATCTGTTAATATGATACGAGCAATATTATATTTTCGATCATCAACTTTGAGAAAATTGTCAGAGCTAATTTCTAGATAACTCTTTTTATTGTTAATATATACGTTTAAAAAAATATCCTCTTTTTGTAATTTTTCCCATGTCTCACAAATAAATTCTTTCAAACTCAATGTTAAAATAGAATTTTTTTCTTCTACCATACTCTCGATAAAATCTTCCGGGATATTAATTTTTTCAATAGGCATCGTTCGGGTTAAAATGTTATTATTTAAAAAAACAGTTGAAGCAGATGTACAATGAAAATCAAAAAATAATTTTCCTTTGTATAGATTCCCGATTTCTTCGCACTCGACTTGTTTTTGCCTCATGTAATCACCTTTTTAACATATTGTTATAACTAAATTGATAGAAATTTCAAACAGTACTCTTAATTATCTTCTCATTAAAAATACAAAACAAATTTTCAAAAAAAAACCTTCTTTATAAAAGTGTGTACTTACACCCCAAAATGTATTTAGCAGGAGAATTACTTGAATTAATATCATAGTTATAAAATATTTATTTCTACATCTCTCTTTACTTTTTTATAATAATCTTCCTTATTTTCAGCAAAAGAAACATGTTATGATAATCTTGTAGTAATTCATCTTCATTTTGTACAATTTGAATATAACAAATTACCTTTAATCTTTTATCCGTATTTCACGCAAAATAATAACCATTCAAAAAACAGACACAAATTCTATTTTATCTCTATGACACCATTTTCCTATTTTCTCTTTACAAAATAATGTAGAATCCAAACTATATTTCACGCAAAATATTTTTTTAAAAGTGATTTTTTGTAGAATAAAAAGGGGAAAATCTGTTATTATTAAACTAGGTAATCACATACATATTTAGGAGGTAATTAACATGGATGAAAGATTATGGGACATTATTAAACTACTATCAGAAAGAGAAGAAATTGCTTCAGCAGATATGGCACTTGCTGAAGAGTATTTAGACCCTAATGTATTTTCAATATTAAAAGCACACATTGAAAAAGGGATTACAATGATGGTAGACCCTTGGTTATAATGGTATACAAATGAATATAAAAAAAAGTATAAGTACTTATCTTCATGGCTATTTGAATAATGATGAATTGGATAAAAATATACAACAAGTGGTTTATGATCTTTTACATATAAAAGGAAAAATCTTCAATGATGAAACTTATTTTACATGGAGTGAATTTTTCTACTATGCATCCTCCATTTTTTTAAATGAGGATGTTCATCAACAGAAAAAAATCGCATATGCAGGAGCTGTTGAATTTCTTATTTTAGCCACAGACATTATCGATGATATTGTAGATAATGACAGTGAAAGTGAGATTTTAACAAAGCTACCAACTCCAAAAGCTCTTACTATCTCCAATGTATTATTAATGGAATCATTATATTTGTTTCTACAGTATTCAAAAACAAATACAATTCAAGAATTTTATAGTATTATCTGTAATTTAAGAACTGCAGCTATGGGACAATGGAAGGATATATCTTTTACTATTTCACAAAGTATTCCTACTGAGGCTGATTATTTTGCTTTAATTAAACAAAAATCAGTTTCTTTAGTTCGATTAATTTTCGAGCTGCATCATTTAACAATCGAATCTAGATGGGATATGATAGCTACTCACATTGGAATTGCAGGTCAATTAAAAAATGATGCTAAAGATATTCTCATTGAATCGAAAAGTGATTTAATTAATAAAAAAGCAACCTTACCTCTAATAAAAGCTTTAGAGTTTAGTAAAGAAAAAGATCAAGACTGGCTGCTTAAAACCATTCTTCAAATGGACTCTAACAACAAAGATTTGATAAAAAAAATAAGAAATTATATTCAGAAAACGGGTGCTATCGATTATTGTTTAATTTTATCTAAACTTCATATCAACAAAGCAATTGCACTGCTTAAGAATCAAAGTACTAATAACAAATCGCAAATGGAAGCACTCATTAAATATCTTGATAGGTGAGGATTTTGAATAAAAAAGTTTACCCATTAATGCTTATATTACTTTTTTTTGCTCTACATATATATAGCCTATATAAGTTTATAAATTTAAAAGAAGCGAACGGTTTAGTAAGTTTATGGAAAAATCCCATTTCATTTGATTCTTTAAGCTTTATCCCGACTATCATCTCTCACTATATTTCTTTGTTTTTGATCGGATTATTTTTTATTTGTGTTGGGCTTTATTGTTATCTAAAAAAAACAAAATCGATGGTAACCTTACATTTTTTACATATAATGTATGTAAGCGGATTCGCTATCAGTCTCTCTATTCCATCAAGTAAGGGAATATTTTTAGCTAAGATATTCGAGGCATTAACGGTTAGCTTTTCCCCTTATTTTTTAATGCTTTTTTTTGAGTACTTTCCTGCTTCCTCTAAACCAAACGTTTTTAAGAAAATAAGATTATTTATTATGTGTATTGCTATCACAATCAGTGGAAGTATCCTAACTTTAATCCTTTTTAAGCTACATAACTATGCTGTATTTCATCAATTAGCTATAACTGGTATTGTTTTCAATTTCACTTTGTCAGTCTTTGCTTGTATTGGTCTGATCTTCTTACATTTAAAATTGAACTCTGCAAAGGTTAAAAACCAACTTTATTTTTTAATTGGTAGTCTAGTTATTTCTTTTTTACCTGTACTTTTATTTAGCCTTATTCCAGAAGATATATTCTATCTACCGAATATGCCTTATTACTACAGTCTCAATTGCATCATTATATTTCCTATAACTTTAGCTTATCTCTTAACTAAACAGGAAATCATTGACTTTAAAATCAGCCTAAAATGGCTATTTTATAAATTGGTCACAACATTATTATTGCTTCTTTTGTTCAATACATTAGCATCTTTCTTTTTCAATTTAACAAGAACATCTTATTACCAATTAAACATTTTTATTATTACCATTCTCGTCGTTAATAGTGGAATTCAAAAGGCCCTAGAATTGTTAAAAAAGAAAAAATGGAAGAATAAAACAGACATGGTTCAAAGAGAAAAACAAATAATTTTTCAGCAACTATTACAGGGACAGCATATTGCCACCTGTGCTCGACTGTTAATCGATTTAATTCAAAAAACGATTAAGGTAGACAGTGCCTACATAATTTGGAACAAAGCAACACCTATTGTTCTTGCTAAAACTGAGAGTTTTATAGATATCAACGAAGTAATCCAACAACTATCGAACAGTACAAATAAAAATTATTTTCGAATAAATTTATTGCATATATTCCCCCTAGAAGTAAAGAATGGAATAAAAGGCTGGATGATTATTGGTGAAAAGGAAAACGCTGCAAAAGTGGCTAAAGAAGAACTTTTTCTATTAGAGAAAATAAAATTGGAAGCAATTGCATTATTAACAAACACTGAATCACTGTATAATATCGAAACGGAAGTAAAAAAATCTCAAAAAGAAGCTTTAACCGTAGAAAAGATCAATCAACTGCTTTTAATTGAAAAAGAGGAGGAAAAAAAGCGTTTATCGATTTTTCTTCACGATGAAGTTCTTCAAAACATCATCCTTCTTTCAAATAAATTCGTTTTGTTGCATCAAGAGGAAATAATAGAGGATGAGGCCAGGCTAGAAATAAATGAAATGTTTTCTAATTGTATTTATGAAATAAGAGAAATGTGCAACGAATTATACCCTGTAATGGTTGAGGACTTAGGACTGGAACAAAGTGTTCAGGCACTAAAAAGGACACTGCAAATGAACCATAATATTCAGATTCAAACAGATTTCCAAATTTATTTAAAAATGATTCCTAAATCGCTTTCTATACACATGTTTCGAATCATAAAGGAGCTGTTACATAACTCTATTAAACATGCAGACTCTTCTATCATATGCGTTTCCATAAAAGAGAATCATGATTCATTAAACATTCATGTTAAGGATGATGGCAAAGGTTTTGAAGTACCAAATGATCTATCTAGCTTATCCGAAAAAAATCACTTAGGTTTGCTATCCATACAAAAACGTGTAAATCAACTAAACGGAACACTAGACCTTTATTCAGAACTAAATTTAGGTACCAATATTACAATTACTCTTCCAATAGAATGGAGTGAGATGAATGACAATAAACGTATTATTAGTAGATGATCATAATTTAATGTTAATGGGTTTAAAGCAACTTTTAGAAAAAGAGCAGGATTTACATATTGTTCATACGATATCCGATCCTTCGACTCTTGAAACCGATATACTTACCTTTCATCCAGATGTACTAGTAATGGATATTAAAATGAAAGCTTATAATGGAATTGAGCTAACCAAAAGAATGAAACAAACTTTCCCTGAATTAAAAGTTGTCATCCTATCTGGTTATGATTATGTGGAGTACATCGAAGCGGCTCGTAAAGCAGGAGCTGATTCTTATGTTACAAAAGAAAAATCAAACATAGAGTTAACAGAAGCAATTCGACAAGTGTATCAAGGTAACAAACTATTTCCTAACTTTTATTCTGCACATATCGGCGAGCAGCTTACTGCGAAAGAAAAGGAAATCTTAACATTAATTGCAGCTGATTTGACAAACATAGAAATAAGCAACGAATTAAAAATCAGCAAAAGAACTGCCGAATATCATATTTCATCCATTATTCGCAAGCTAGATGCTGATTCTAGAGTAGGAGCTGTAGTAAATGCAATTAAACAAGGATTATTAAATGTTTAAAATTTGTACTAAGGATTCCTATCCCCTGGCGAATATAATTTCATCTTATTAAAGCATTTTTCACAAATTATTTTTCCTTCATTTTGTAAAAATGCTTTAACTTCTGTCATCCCTCTGCTTTTTGGATAACGCATCTTCACATAAATTTCTTCATATGCGTGAATTTCTTTGTCACAAACAGAACATTTAGCAGTAACTTTAAACAAAACTTATTCCCTCCTTCTTTATCTTTTTACGAATTATTCCATAAAAAGTTTCAACAAATTAAAAAAAGCCCCAACCCCTAAAAGGAATTGAGACTTTATTATAGTTTGCTTAAATAACACGAGTTGTAACGATGCCTTCGATTTGTCCGATTTTTTCCTTTAATCCAGGAATGATATCGCCATTTACTTCATTTTCAATATCAATCATCGTATACGCATATCCATCACGGCTTCTGTTCACCATATCAGCAATGTTTAAATTATAGCTTGAAATTGCAGATGTAAGCTGGCCAACCATGTTTGGAACGTTTTGATGGAAAACTGCCACGCGTTTTTTTCCTGTATATGGAAGATAAACGTTTGGAAAGTTCACTGAGTTTTTAATATTTCCTGTTTCTAGATAATCCTTTGTTTGACGAGATGCCATAATCGCACAGTTTTCTTCTGATTCTTCTGTAGAAGCTCCTAAATGCGGAACTGGAATAGTGTTTTTCATTTTTAACACTTGCTCATTTGGGAAGTCCGTAATATACTTGCCGACTTTTCCACTTTCAATTGCAGCTTCCATATCCTCTTCATTCACAAGTCCACCACGTGAGAAGTTTAAAATAGTAACGCCATCCTTCATGATGCTAAATGTTCCTTGGTTAAACATTTCTTTTGTATCAGCAGTTAACGGAACATGGACCGTAATAAAATCAGAATTAGCAAACAATTCTTCAATTGACATAGCACGCTGAACATTGCGTGACAAGTTCCAAGCTGTATTAACAGAGATGAACGGGTCAAACCCAATAACATCCATATCTAAATCAAGAGCAGTATTTGCTACAAGTGCACCGATTGCACCCAACCCGATTACACCTAGCGTTTTCCCCTTCACTTCATTTCCAACAAATTGTTTTTTTCCTGCTTCTACAAGCTTTGGAATTTCTTCACCTTGATCTGCTATTGTCTTTGTCCAAGCAACACCATCAAAAAGGTTGCGAGATGAAGCCATTATTGAAGTTAGCACCAATTCTTTTACAGCGTTAGCGTTAGCACCAGGTGTATTAAATACAACAATTCCTTGCTCTGTGCATTTGTCAACTGGAATATTATTGACACCAGCACCTGCACGCGCGATTGCTTTTAAATTATCGCCAAGTTCAATTGAATGCATGTTAAAGCTACGAAGAAGAACTGCATCTGGATTTTCGCTATCATTGTCGATCGTATAGTTATCATTATTGAATACTTTAAGCCCGCTTTCGGCAATATTATTTAACGTTTTAATAGTTTTTACTTTTTCAGCAATTGTTGATGTCATTTTAGTTCTCCTCTTCTCATTTATGATCGTTTTTAAATTACTAAATAAATGCATAAGATTTAGGTCCGGGATCTAGCCACTATTCAACTTTGATGAAATAATCTATCTTTTCCATTAAAAGTAGTATCGACTTAAATATCCCCTCCTAATAAGCAGAAAGAGGCAAGGGATAAAATCCCTTACCTCTGCCCAGGCGAACGGCTACGACACTATGTGCTCCCTCACGGTTATCCGCGTTTCGCCAGTCACACATAGCCTTTTCAATTACCTTAACTTTAACAAATTCCTGAGCATTCTTCAACCTCTATTTAAAGTTTTCCATATTTTTATTTCTTAGGCTAAGTGTTGCAGTTAGAATTTTACTGTTTGATTATAGCATAACTTAATAGAAGATTACTATGCGAATTAGTAAAGTTATGAATTTACTGATAATCATCATATAAATAGTAGAAAGGACTTAAGATTTTAGAACAATAGTCTATTCCAAATACTTCATTCTATTATAAGCATAAATCATTTTCATCAAAATTAGTGACACGATGACAATAAAAACAATCGCGGCAAAAGGCAATAACAAAGGATATCCGAAAACATTAATAACTTCAAAATTTTTAAATAAACCACTTACTTTCATTAAACCATAGGAAGTAAAGCAAAGGATTATTTTTGCAATTTTCGAATATGCATCCAAATCAATCCAGATAAAGTTTATATAAACAAACCCGCTAACAGCAAAAGAAATAAATGCATTTTTAGACAACGATGAAACGAGCAGAATAAATAAGCAATAGCTGATCGTTGCAATGAGTTGAATTCCTAGCTGTATAAAATAATATTGCCCCATTGTTAGAGCATAAGGAGATTCATAAAACGAATATACATATTGAAGAAGTGATGACCATCCAAAATGACCATTACAGAATTTAATTAAACATAATGCATATAAATGAAAAGTAATACAGACAATTGTTGAAAAAATAACCGCTGCTAATATTTTTGCCGTAACGATCTCTTTGCGGCCTTTTTCAGCGCTTAAAATCAGCTGATCCACCCCAGTTGTATTTTCGATTGAAAAGATGCCCGCTAAACCGATCGTAATCAGTACAGCTATTAAAATAGCAATCGTTTCCGAATAGTAAATTAAATCCATCAACCCTATATCTTCATAATAAACTGGTTGTGAAATGTTCTTTAATAACTCTCTTTCCATTATACTTTTACGATATTCAAATCCTTCCCCTTTAAGCGAAGACAGTTTTTCCTCAATCACTTTCGTCCGCTTATCTAAGTTTTGAAGAATTTGGACATTGTTTACCATTTCCCCATAAATTTCTGATGGTATCTGTGATTTTTGTTTATCATTAGCAGTGCCTGAAACCATTGAAATAACTTCTTCTGGTATAGGTCCTTCATATTGCGCTTTATTAGTTGTTTTGTCTTCAAAAGAAGCATTACTGATAATTCCTAATGACAAATATCCAAATAGAAAAATACTCAAAAAATAGATTGGCTTTTGCTGAAATATTTTATATAACTCAAACTTCAATAATTGTTTCATACCATTTCATCCTCACCAAAAGATTTATAGCCGTTTCACTGCCATTTTTAATTTCTCTTACTAACTCCTCGTCTGGTATCATTGTTCCACCACAATTAATAGAACGAGACATGGATATAAAAGGTTTTAAAATCTAGTAGTTTTTTTGAGGTTATTAGCGAACGATGATTTGAAAATAATCATAGGCTTAACAAGCATATCTTTTCTGCTTTTTCCCTAATTTTGCTAATATGAAAGGTGAATCAAACAAAAGGAGATGCTGCTCTGTGACGAAACTTACGAAATTAGGAAAATCAGATTTATATGTAAATCCAATTGGTCTTGGGACAAATGCAGTTGGAGGGCATAATTTATATCCTAATTTAAATGAAGAAGAAGGCAAAAACCTTGTACGTACAGCTTTGAACAACGGCATAAACTTTTTGGATACAGCTTTTATTTATGGACCAAAGCGTTCAGAAGAATTAATCGGAGAAGTAATCAAGGAAATTGGAAAACGTGAGGATGTTGTAATCGCTACAAAAGGTGCTCATAAGTTTGTTAATGATCAAGTAGTGTTTGATAACTCTCCTTCCTTCTTAAAGCAATCGGTTGAAGATAGCTTAAAACGCCTTCAAACAGACTATATTGATTTGTACTACATCCATTTTCCTGATGAAGCAACACCGAAAGATGAAGCGGTGGGTGCTTTAAAAGAGTTAAAGGATGAAGGGAAAATTCGATCGATTGGTGTATCCAATTTTTCTTTAGAACAATTAAAAGAAGCAAACAAAGACGGCTATGTTGATGTTATTCAAGGAGAGTATCATTTACTTCAGCGAGATGCGGAAAAAGAAATGCTGCCATATACTGCCCAAAATCAAATTTCCTTTATTCCTTACTTTCCACTAGCTTCCGGTTTATTAGCAGGAAAATACAGCAAAGAAGACACCTTTAATGACTTACGATCAAACATGCCTCATTTCCAAGGGGAAAATTTCATCAAAAACTTAGAAAAAGTCGATCAGCTGCACCCTATCGCAGAAGCCAAAAATGCAGAAATAGCTCACATCGTTTTAGCATGGTATCTAACGAAAGACTCCATTGATGCCATTATTCCAGGTGCAAAGCGATCAGAGCAGGTTTTAAATAATCTTCAAACGTTAGAAGTTCAATTATCACCAGAAGATATCAATAAAATTGATCAGATTTTCAAATAAAAACGTTGCTTAAATTTTTGTCAAATAGGTGGGCAACATGATGAATAAGAACTGTCCATAAGTGAACTGCACCCTAATTTTTAGGCAACGTTGAGCCGTACCCCGATTGTTAGACAAAAAATCTAATAATTGGGGTTTTTTAGGTAAGGTGTAGGAATAGCCGTTTTCTACTTCCATCCGGCGAGTTTCCTTTCTTGTCCGGCGGATTTCTCCTTTTGTTCAACTTTTAAAGCATAAAAAATAGAGGCTCCCACAAAAGACCGTATAATACGGCTTTTGAGCACCCTCTACTAAGACTTTTTATTAATTATTCTCTTACACAATCGCCTTAAAAATAGCTAAGACAATTCCAATTAGAAAACCGCAAATAGCACCATTCACTCGAATCCATTGCAAATCTTTCCCGACGTTTTGTTCCATTAAATGAATAAGCGTTTCATTATCTAATTTATCGAGATTTTCTTTTACAAGCATACCTATTTTGCTATGATTATTTTCAATAAAATAAGAGATTTGTGCTTGAATCCAATTTTCCATTCTATCTAATTTTTCAGGATCAGCTTTTATTCCATCTATAAAGTCTCGAATAAATGTAAGCACATGCTTCTCTATAAATTCTTTATCTTCTGTTAGCAGAAGCAATTTATTCTGAAACTGTTCCAAGCTTTTTGTAATTTGCTCTGTTGGACTCCAACTGCTTACCATCTCATCTTTCCATTCATTTATATCTGCTATCAGCTCTGCTCGATCTTGCACACTTTCCAATTCTTTGTGAACTCGAGCAAGAATCAAATGGCGATATGGATTATCACTCTCTTGTAAAAGAGCGATTCTTTTCAGAAAAAATGGTTGAAGCATATTCCCAAGCTTCTCCTCATTAATTAAATTGCTAAACGAATGAAGAGCCATCTTTAAAAAGCCATCTGCTTTCGTATTGTCCAGCATTTGTTTCGCCATTACCCCAATTTTTCGTTTTGTATCTTCTTTTGCCAGCCACTTTTCCGTCTCCACCAATACATAATTCAGCGCTTTTTCGTCCAAATTTCGATTGATCGCTTGATTGACAAGCGACTGTAGAAAGTTCTTTACATCAAACGAAAGAATATGTTTCTTTAGCTCCTTCTCGATAATTGGTGCAATTTTTTCTGGATTCACATAGCTAATAGCCTGATGAAGCATCGATCCAATCCTTTTATAAAAGCCATCTGAATTCAATTCTTTCTCTGCAATTTGCAATAATTTGTCTGTAAATTTTATTTGTTTTAATTTCTTCTGGATGCTTTCTTTTGTCAGCCAATTATTTTCAAGCATGGAAATAAGACCGTTGACCAAAGTAGCACGCTTTTTTGGAAGCAATGCAGTGTGTGGAATCGGAATGCCAAAAGGGTGGCGAAAAAGAGCGGTAACAGCAAACCAATCGGCCAGTCCTCCTACTAGCCCTGCTTCAAATCCTCCTTGTAGCAATCGGCCTATTATTGAATCTTGAAAAGGAATAGTGAGGAGAAACCCAGCTCCCATTATTCCTAATGAAATTTTTGCAAAGTATCTTGATTTATTCTTTTGTTTTGACATCGTAATTAACTTCCTTCAAATATTAATTTTTTCACTATACTATAGAATAACATTTTTCTTATTTATAGTAAAAACATCCATTATTTTTAATGACATTTATCTTCAATAAATAATTATTTTTTAAATGTGCAACATAGGTAGTATGGAAATTGGAAGGAATGAAGGAGGAGAGATAATGGAATCAAGTGTAATGAATATTGTTCAACATGAACTATATATGTTGACGATGGTGTTTATTTTTGGACTTATTGCAATGAAAGCAGCAGAACGTATTCATATTCCTGATGTAGCATTGTTTATGATTGTAGGTATTATTTTAGGCCCAACGGTTTTAAATTTAATAACAGCACCAATTGAATCAGTTTCTTATCAATTCATTATTGTACTAGGTTCTATCTTAATCCTATTTGAAGGCGGCAGAGCCATTCAAATTTCCATTCTTAAAAAAGTATGGTTGACCATATCCCTTTTATCTATAGTAGGTGTAGTTGTTACCGCAATAGTTGTTGCAATTAGTGCCTATTATTTATTAGATCTTCCACTTTTGTATGCTCTTTTATTAGCATCTGTGATTGCATCTACAGATCCTGCAACTTTAATTCCCGTTTTTAAACAAGTTGCCATTAGGGAAAAAGTAAGGCAAACGGTAGAAAGCGAATCTGCTTTTAATGATGCAACAGCTTCCATTTTAACTTTTACCTTATTAGGTGTTATTCTTGGACAGACAAAATTATCTTTATCTTCTAGTGTATGGAGTTTTTTGCGTGAAGCTGGCGGCGGAATTATTATCGGAATATTAATTGGCTTCATTGGTATATTTCTGACTGCTGAACATAAGTGGGGATTATTGCAAAAATACAGTTCAATAGTAAGCATTGTTATTGCCATTAGTGCTTATTTGACTGCAGGGGTTATCGAAGCTAGTGGATTTATGGCTACTTTTACAGCAGGACTTATTCTAGGGAATCCACAGCTGTTTCGTTTTCAAATTACACAAGAGACTAATTTAACTGTCTCTCGCTTTTCAGAAACATTAACTTTACTTCTAAGAACACTTATTTTCATGCTGCTAGGAACCCAAGTAGATTTTAACGTATTAAGTCAATTTTGGATGCAAGGGATACTGATTGTATTTATTTTTATGTTTGTTGCTAGGCCGCTCACTGTCTTATTGTGTACTTTACCAGACCGAAATGCAAAATGGAGCTGGAAAGAAATTGTCTTTATGTTCTGGGTTCGTGAAACAGGCGTTATACCAGCTGCTCTTTCTGGAATGATTGTCGCTGCAGGGGTTGACTATGCAAATAAAATTTCTTCTGTTACCTTTATTGCCATACTTGTAACTATTCTTTTGCAAGCAAGTACAACTAGTTTTGTTGCAAAAAAGCTGGGTATTATTTTAAAATCTCCTATGAAGGGAGCAAGAAATTAATTGTATTTAAAAAATCCATTTAGTTAGGAAGATTAAAATGAAAAAAATGTATTTAGATCCTCCAAAGATACTAGTACTAGGCTTTGCGACAATCATCATTATTGGAGCTATTCTTTTAACCCTCCCCATTGCTACGGTTGATGGAGAAGGATTATCTTTTTTAGACGCATTATTTACAGCTACATCTGCTACATGTGTAACAGGGCTTGTTGTAGTAGACACAGGATCTACCTTTACTCGATTTGGACAGGCAACCATTCTGTCCCTTATACAAATTGGCGGACTAGGATTTATGACGTTTGGAACATTAATCGCTTTTCTTTTAGGAAAAAAAATCTCACTAAAAGAAAGATTGCTGCTTCAGGAATCATTAAATAACATTTCAATTGAAGGAATTGTGAGGTTGGCTAAAAGAATTTTAATTTTTACTGCAGTTATAGAGTTTGTCGGAGGTGTCATCTTATCTTTCCGTTTTGCTCTAGATATGCCGATTGGTAAAGCCATTTATTATGGTTTTTTCCATGCTATCTCCAATTTCAACAATGCTGGTTTTGATTTAATGGGAGAGTTTAGAAGTTTAACCCCCTATGTAGATGATCCAATCGTAACCTTAACTGTTTGTGCTCTTATCACACTTGGGGGCATAGGTTTTATTGTTATGAATGAAATTTATGAATACCGTCAAACCCGTCGTTTTTCTTTACATACGAAAATAGTTTTGATAACTAGCTTATTTCTTACTATTGGTGGGACGCTCCTAATTATGCTGTTAGAGTATTCAAACAGTAAGACCTTGCAGCCTTTATCCTATTCTGGGAAAGTACTAGCATCATTTTTTCAATCGGTTACGCCTAGAACAGCAGGCTCTAATACATTGAATATTCCAGACTTGACACAGCCTACTTTATTTCTGATCATTTTCCTTATGTTTGTTGGGGCATCTCCAGGTTCGACAGGCGGAGGGATTAAAACAACTACTTTTGCAACATTATTAGGTACAGTACGAGCACAGATAAAAGGGAAAGAAGATGTTATTTTCTTTCGAAAGCGGATTGCTTTTGACACGATATTTAAAGCCATTACCGTTACTTTTAGTGGCGCATTTTTGGTTGTAGTCATCACTATGCTGCTGTCTATCACAGAGACTGGAAAAGATTTTTTAATGATTTTATTTGAAGCTACTTCTGCATTTGCCACGGTAGGACTCTCCATGGGCTTGACCCCTGAGTTGTCTCCTATTGGCCGCATACTTATCATTTTTACGATGTTTGCAGGAAGAGTTGGACCTTTAACAATTGCATTCGCAATTACAATGAGACGCAAACCGGATCCTTTCCGTTATCCAAAAGGGAAAATTATGATTGGTTAATTAAAACTTTAAGGAGTGTAAAGATTATATGCCAGAACAACAATATGCTGTCATTGGACTAGGACGTTTTGGGTCCAGCGTTGCTGAAAAATTATTCGAGGCTGGACAACAAGTAATGGGGATTGATATTAAGGAGAAGCGTGTTGAAGATGCAGGTTCATTGGTTACTCACGGCGTTGTTGCAGACACTACGGAAGAAGAAGCGCTAAAATCTATTGGAATACGAAATTTTGATACGGTAATCGTTGCAATTGGAGATGATATGCAAGCAAGTATTTTAACTGTTTTACTCTTAAAGGAATTAGGAGTAAAACAAGTGATCGCAAAAGCGGTGAATAAAAAACACGGAAAAGTTTTACAAAAAACAGGAGCTGATTGGATTATATTCCCTGAAAGAGATATGGGTGAACGTGTTGCTCATCAGCTTTTATCTCCAAATGTTTTAAATTTTATCGAACTTTCTAGAGATTATCATATTGAAGAAATAAAAGTTCCTTCATTTATGATCGGAAAAAGTTTAAGTGAACTTGATGTGCGTGCTCAATATAACTTAAGTGTCATTGCCATTGTTAGAAACGGAGATATTATTATCACTCCATCTCCTGAAATAAATATTCAACAATCCGATATTTTGGTCGTGATCGGGAATACAAAGGATTTAACAGCTTTTTCGAGGCTTGATTAGCAATCTGTACTCCTCCTTATTTTTGAACAATTTATGACATCTGCAGAATGGTGATTTATATCACTATGCTCGATAAAAATCAAATGTATGCTTATTGTATCAATGAATGAGGGAGAGAAGTAAAATGTTTTGTTATCAGTGTGAGCAGACGCCAAAGGGTGGATGCAAGGTCATCGGCGTTTGTGGGAAAGATGAAACAATCGCAAGTTTACAAGATACGATTATTTTTGGATTAAAAGGGATCGCTGCTTATCGTACCCATGCCGCTCAGCTCGGTGCGACAGATCCTTTTGTGGATGCAACAACCCACGAAGCATTATATATGACACTGACTAATTCCAATTTTAATGTGCAGGAACATATTGATATGGCAATGAAAGTAGGTCAATCAGCTGTTCGTGTCATGGAATTGCTTGATGAAGCTCATACCAACCGATTAGGCATTCCAGTGCCTATTCGAGTTTCACAAAATAAGATAGAAGGCAAATGCATTATCGTAACAGGCCATAATTTATTTGCATTAGAAGAATTATTAAAGCAAACAGAGGGTAAAGGAATCAATATTTATACACATTCCGAAATGCTTCCTGCCCATGGTTATCCGGCATTAAAAAAATATTCCCATCTGAAAGGAAACATAGGAAAGGCTTGGTATGATCAACGCCGTTTATTTGAAAAATTCCCTGGCGCCATTCTTGCAACAACAAATTGTGTGATGCCAATTAAAGGTTCCTATGCGGATAGAATGTTCTCTTATGAAGTAGCTGGTTTGGAAAATGTCCAAAAGATTGAGGGAGATGATTTTTCTGTTCTAATCAATCGAGCATTAGAGTTGCCAGAAGCGAATATCGAATCTGATGAAACTCTAGTAACCGGCTTCCATCATGAAACAGTGCTTGGGCTTGCCCCCGAAGTCATTTCAGCAGTGAAAGACGGAAAAATTAAACGTTTCTTCGTGATTGCAGGCTGCGATGCTCCAGGAAAAGGGGGAGAATATTATCGTGAACTAGCAACCTCTCTCCCACCAGAAACAGTCATTTTAACGACTTCCTGCGGCAAGTTCCGCTTTAACGATGTCGATTATGGTGTCGTACCTGGTACAAATATACCAAGATACATTGATTTAGGCCAATGCAATAATTCTGGTTCTACGATTAAAATTGCAAAGGCGTTAGCCGAAGCATTTGAATGCTCTATTCATGACTTGCCAATCAGCATAGTTCTTTCATGGTTTGAACAAAAAGCAGTCGCTATTTTATTAGGTTTATTTAGTTTAGGCATTCAAGATATTCGAATTGGACCAAAACCTCCAGAATTTATCTCAGACGGAGTTATGCAAGTTCTGCAAGAAACTTTCAACTTAAAATTAATTGGTACAGCACAAGAAGATTTGCAAGAAATGCTTCAATAAAAAACGGTGAGCTACTCACTGTTTTTTTATTGAAATAATCGATCAAGCAATTTGTCCGGATGTATGATGATATCTCCTTCATAAGTACGGATTAATTGCTCTTTTTTTAGCTTTGTAAATGTTCTGCTGACCGTTTCTCTTGTTGTTCCAATCATATTCGCTAGATCTTTATTGGTAAATTCTCCTGTTAAAAGAACAAATCCGTCCTCTAATTTTTTCCCATGCGTTTTGCTTAATCGAATCAGCAATTTGATGATTTGCTGATATGTATTGTTTAATATTTGCTCCCCTAACCGATCTTGAAGATCCACAATTTTTTCCCCTAGTACTTTAAATACTTTAATACATAGCTCGGGATTATCTATTAACACTTTTTCAAACTCTTGAATGGGAATAACGACCAATGATGCTTCTTCCTGCACTTTTGCAAAAGCTGGATATCCACCCTTTCTGAAAAAACCTACATGCGGGAACATTTCGCCTTTTTTTAAAACCGCCACGATTTGTTCTTTTCCATTTAGATCCGTTCTATAAACTTTCACTTTTCCATCAAAAATAAAATACGTATTTTTAAGCGGTTCACCTTGCAGAAATACGTGGCTCCCTTTCTTAAATGTTCTAACCATGCCTATTTCCACAATCCTTGCTAATTCACGATTATCCAACTCTTTAAAAAGAGAAAATTCTGATAACAGTTTATTAATGTCTTGACTATTCATTATGCACCTCTAAAGTGAATGGCTTTCTATTATTTTACCAAAAAAATTAAATTGATTTAACGAAAAAAAATCTCACACTTGTTAACGTTCAAAGTGTGAGAATGAAGGAGTGAAAGGATTAAATAAATAATATATAATGTTTGTTTTGGAAACTTTGAATTATAGGTTGCCTATTTTTTTATTTATTTTCATTAAATAATCAATAACTTCTCTTCTCCTGATAATCACAATAAAAATCTCTTTGTCATCTAATACAGGAATAAAATTTTGTTCTAATACTCGTAAAAATACATCTTCAATTTCAGCATTAATTGTTATCGGTTGATTAACTCGATGAATTGGCACTTCAGAGATGTTGACTCGTTCTGTATTTTTAAAATTTAAAGTTGGTGTATGTTTTAATTTCCAAAGTAAATCACCTTCAGTAAGTGTTCCAGCGTACTTCCCTTCTTCTGTTAATAAAGGAATTGCCGTATATCGATGGTATTCCATTTTTTCTAATGCTTGCCTCATTGTTGATTTAAAAGGAAGATATACAACATCTTTTTTCGGAATTAAGAAAAATGCTATATTCATTTTTTGTTTTCTCCTTACTTTCCAACTGAAACAATATGAATTTCAATATTGGAAGTTTCCCTCATAATGCTGTTGACAATGGAGCCTCTTATTATTTCTTCCCATCTAGATTTTGCAGATTGCCCTAGTAGGATTTGCGTTATTTTATATTGTGCTGCTATTTCTACAATCGCTTTTGCGGGCTTACGTTTATTTGCTTCCTGTAATAAAAATTCAGCATTAAATTGTTTAGCTAATTGCTTCCACTGGTTAATTTTTTGTTGTTTCTCACTAGAAATATTGCTGGCATTTCCTATTACATTTAAAATATAGAGTTCTGCTTTCAATCGACTGGCCATGCGAAACCCTCTTCTAATTAACCTTTCAGCAGTTGGTCCATATTGTACACACACTAGAATTTTTTCATGTACCCCCGTGTGAAGCAATGAAGAATTTGAAATATTTTGCATGTTTTTTTCATCTACATCGTCAGCCACTTCTCTTAAAGCTAATTCTCTCAATGAAGATAGATTTGAAGATGTAAAAAAATGATTTAAACTCTGTGCTATTTTTTCTTGCTTATAGAGCTTTCCTTCTTTCAGCCTCTTTTGCAGTGTTTCTGGTGTAACGTCGATCAATTGAACCTCATTAGCTTTTTGAATAAAAGTATCAGGCACTCGTTCTCTAACAGCAACTCCAGTGATTTGATAGACAATATCGTTTACACTTTCTAAATGCTGAATATTCACAGCTGATAGAACATGTATGCCAGCATCTAATAGCTCTTCTACATCTAAGTAGCGCTTCACATGTTTGGAACCGGGAATATTTGTGTGTGCTAATTCATCTACAAGCACAATTTCTGGTGAACGACTAATGATTGCTTCTACATTTAATTCATAGAATATTTTCCCTTTGTATTCAATTGCCTTTAGCGGAACCTGTTCCAAATCCATTATTTGCTCTTCCGTTTCTGCTCTGCCATGTGTTTCAATTAGTCCGATGACAATATCCTTCCCCTCTGCCCCCAGTTCACATGCATCTTGCAGCATTTTGTAGGTTTTTCCTACACCTGGTGCTGCACCTACATAAAGTTTTAGTTGTCCCCTCTTTGATTCCGCTATTTCTTCTAACAGTTCCTCAGGTGTTTTCCGTCTAAAATAAGGATGATTTTCTCCCAATTCATTCACCTCATAAAAAAAGCTTAGGGCGCCTTGCTCAGCTCCGAAGAAAAATGTTCATTCGACTTAGATAAAGTGCTTTTTACTTTTAGAGGCAAAGGGTTATTTCTCACTGGGGCTTAGCTAGAGAGCTAGACACTCATCTAAGTTCAAAAATTTTATACTTCTTATCTTCTAAATCTATGGAGGCCGACTCTTAGAGTCAACCTCCTTCATCCTTTACTTTATTCTTTTATCAAGATATAGGTTTAATAACAGAACATTAATACGTTCTTCGCCTAATAAACCTAGTTCTTTTCCTTCTGTGTGTTTTTCTACTAATTCTTTTAATTCATTAGTAGAAAGATTTGTTGCTTTTGAGATGCGGTCAATTTGAGCATATGCTGCCTCAGGACTAATATGCGGGTCTAAACCTGATCCCGAATTTGTCACAAGGTCTATTGGTACATGATGAATTGGAATATTAGGGTTTTCTTTCTCCCATGCTGCTATAGACGCTTCTATTCGTTTGACCATTTCTTTATTTGATGGAGCATAGTTATTCGATCCTGAACTTGCACCATCATTTTTAATGCTTGATACTCTTCCATGGAAATACTTTGATCCTGTAAAATTTTGACCAATTAACCGTGAACCAATAACTTCATTATCCTCATTATATAATAAACTTCCATCTGCTTTTTCTGGCATCACTACCTGGGCAATCCCAGTTACAACAAGTGGATAAACTAAACCACACAAAAGCATCATAACCAAGCTTATGCGAATGATTGGACCAATTATTGATTGTTTCACTTCCATTCTATTCCCTCTTTTCTAGATAAATAATGATACAAACATATCGATTAATTTAATTGCTATAAAAGGTACAATCACCCCGCCAAAACCATAAATAGTTAAATTTCTTCTAAGCAGCGCATTGGAACTCAATGGTTTATAGGCTACACCTTTCATAGCCAGCGGTATTAACATTGGGATAATCAACGCATTAAAGATTAGAGCTGATAAAATAGCAGAAATCGGTGAATCTAGTTTCATAATATTTAACGCATCCATTTCTGGAATTGCAATCATGAACATGGCAGGAATGATTGCAAAATATTTGGCAATATCATTCGCTATACTAAATGTTGTAAGCGCCCCCCGAGTCATTAACAATTGCTTGCCAATCGAAACAACCTCAATGATTTTTGTCGGATTTGAATCAAGATCCACCATATTTGCTGCTTCTTTGGCTGCCGTTGTTCCACTATTCATCGCAAGACCAACATCTGCCTGTGCAAGGGCTGGTGCATCATTTGTCCCATCACCTGTCATCGCCACTAACTTGCCCTGCTGTTGTTCATATTTAATCACTTCTATCTTATCTTCCGGTTTGCATTCAGCGATAAATTCATCAACACCTGCTTCTTTTGCTATCGTTGCAGCAGTTAGAGGATTATCCCCTGTACACATAACCGTTTTTATTCCCATTTTTCTCAGTTGATCAAATCTTTCCTTCATCCCTGGTTTAACTGTATCCTTTAAGTAAATCAACCCATAAATACGGTCATTCACTGCAACAGCTAAAGGAGTGCCGCCAGCTTTTGAAATTCCACTTGTTTTCTCATCTAAGTTGTGTGGAATGGTTCCTCCTTGTGAGCTTACCCATTTCTTAACCGCATCGACTGCCCCTTTTCTTACCTTCGTTCCGCCCTTTAAATCTATTCCACTCATTCTTGTTTCTGCTATAAATTCAATAAACTCTCCACCATTTGCAACTTGTTCATCATATTTATAATCATGCTGCTTTAAAAGTTCCAATACAGAACGACCCTCCGGTGTTTCATCACGCAGCGAGCTTATCGCTACCCATTTTGATAAGTCATCTTGACTTTCTTCACCGACTGGAATAAAATCACTCGCCATTCGATTACCAAATGTAATAGTTCCGGTTTTATCTAAAATAATCGTGTTAATATCACCAGCTGCTTCTACTGCTTTACCTGACATTGCCAAAACATTGAATTGAGTAACACGGTCCATTCCTGCTACACCAATAGCTGAAAGGAGGCCTCCAATCGTTGTTGGAATTAAACAAACAAGCAATGCAATTAGCACTGGTATTTCCAGTTGAAAATCTAAATAATTCGTAAAGAAAGGCAATGTGACAACAACAATCATAAAAATTAATGTTAAGCTTGTTAGAACAGTATTTAAGGCAATCTCATTAGGTGTCTTTTGACGTTCCGCCCCTTCAACAAGTGAAATCATCCGATCTAAAAACGATTCACCAGCATCACTTGTTATTCTCACCTTAATCTGATCGCTGACTACTCTTGTTCCACCTGTGACAGAGTTAAAATCTCCTCCTGCTTCTTTTATAACCGGAGCTGATTCACCTGTTATGGCCGATTCGTCAACAGAAGCTAAACCTTCTATTACTTCTCCATCACCTGGGATCATTTCCCCCTGAGAAACAATTACGATATCTCCTTTACGTAAATTTGCTGATGAAATCTGTTCTGTCTGTCCATTTGCTAATAATTTATTCGCTTGGATGTCTTGCTTTGATTTTTTCAATGAATCCGCCTGTGCTTTCCCTCTACCTTCTGCAAGAGCTTCTGCAAAGTTGGCAAAAAGAACAGTAAATAGTAAAATAAATGTAACTGACCAATTAAACCACGGTTCAACATGCTGATGTCCAAATATATTTGGTGCTATGGATAAAATAAGTGTAATGACAAATCCAATCTCTACGACAAACATAATTGGATTTTTTACCATTTTACGTGGATCCAGCTTGATAAAAGATTCTTTTAATGCTTGAATGACCATTTCTTTTTCCATTGGTTTTTTACTTCCACCTTTATTTCCAGGTTCAGATTGACGACGGTTATTTCTTTGACTATTTGGTTGAGACTGCTGTGGAAAATCGTTCACGCTGCCTCTCGCATTTAATGATTGATTAGCCATTTGCTTTCCTCCATTCAACTTATAAAGTTAAATATTCTGCTACTGGTCCTAATACTAATGTTGGAAAGAACGTTAAAGCCCCAACAATAAAAATTGCGCCTACTAAAATGACACCAAACAAACTTGTGTCTGTTCTAAACGTACCTACTGTTTCTGGGATGACCTTTTTAGCAGCTAATGAACCAGCAACAGCTAACATCGTAACTAATCCAAAGTATCGGCCTAAATACATCACAATTCCTGTTGAGATGTTCCAGAACGGTGTGGCATCTCCTAATCCTTCAAAACCAGATCCATTATTGGCAGCTGCTGAGGTGTATTCATAGACAACTTGGCTAATGCCGTGGAAACCAGGATTAGAGATCCCCTCAACTCCTAATGGGCTGAATAATGCGATGGCAGAAGCACCAAGGATAAGCAACGGATGCATTAACATGGTGATGGCAATTAATTTCATTTCCTTGCCTTCAATCTTCTTGCCTAAGAATTCAGGTGTACGTCCAACCATTAAACCTGATAAGAATACGGCAATCATTGCATACATCATGACATTGATGAATCCTGCTCCAACACCGCCAAATACAGTATTTAAAAGCATGTTGGATAAAGCTATCATTCCGGTCATTGGTGTCAATGTATCATGCATCGTATTGACGGCTCCTGACTCTGAAGCGGTTGTTGCTACAGCATAGAGAGTAGATTGACCAACACCAAAACGAACCTCTTTTCCTTCCATGCTGCCTTGGTCATGTTGAATTCCTAGTTGATTTAAAGCTGGGTTCCCCTGATACTCAGAAACTAATGCTGTACCTAAGAAAACCACGAAAATCATCGCCATTGATACAAATAAAACTCGACCTTGCTTAGTATTTCCAACTATTTTCCCATAGGTAAATGGCAATGCTGTTGGCAATAGAAACATTAAGACAATTTGGATAAAGTTGCTTATTGCATTTGGATTTTCAAATGGATGTGTTGAATTTGCTCCAAAAAATCCTCCACCGTTATTGCCTAATTCCTTGATGGAAAGGAAAGAGCCAACTGGTCCACGAGCGATGGATTGCTTTGCTCCTTCAATCGTATTTGCTGTAACAGTTGGATCAAGTGTTTGAGGAACACCTAAAGCAATAAAGATAAAGGCAGCAACAAATGAAATTGGCAATAAAACCCTTGTGATCGAGCGAACTAAATCAACAAAAAAGTTCCCCATTTCTTTTCCAGAAAGCGCCCGAACAAATGCTATTGCTGCAGCAAGAGCTGTACCTGGTGCAACAAACATCATAAACAGAACGCCAATCATTTGGGATAGATAACTTAAACCACTTTCACCGCTATAATGCTGTAAATCCGTATTCGTCATAAAGCTAATAGCCGTATTAAACGCTAATGCAGGATTCATACCTAGGATATTACTTGGATTTAAAGGTAGAACTCCTTGAAATCGAAAAACCAAGTAAACAAGAAAAATTATAAAAGCATTGGCTACAGCTAAAGATAGTGCATATTGCTTCCAAGTTTGATTTACATTTTTTATGCCTCCAATCTTAAAGAGAAGCTTTTCAAATGGACCAAACACTTTATCTAAACCTGTTTCGTTATAGTCAAACACTTTTGCTAAATATAAGCCAAAAGGTTTAGCCAACAAGAATACAACCGCAAGTAGAATGACAATAGTAAGGATTGTTAAACTCAATGTTACTACCCCCGAATTAGAATTTTTCTGGATTGATTAACACATATAAAAGATAGATAGAAACCAAACATGCCAACACAAATAAAATAATCATTGCTTTTCACTTCCTTGATTAATCACTTGCGACGACCACTTTGTTAAACCAACCATAAGAATTGGCAAAAGAATAAAGATTCCAACCATTAAAATATCGAGCATGATTCCATTCCCCTCTTTCATTTCCATAGGATATTTTTAGTTAGTACATTAATAAAAAAGTTTGTGTACTTGTTTAAATAATTATACTTATCTCAAAAATGAATACAAAAAACCCGCAAGAAGAGGACCTTCATGCGGGTTTTAGACATCACTAAAGAAGCATTGTCTATCCACAATTTTTTTGGTTCCTCTCACAACGCTTACGGGGTTAGCTGTCGGATTCGGGACAGAGAGTATCCCTTCTTAACATTTTTGTTAAGATTCACCCCTAGCATGTAAAAATCATGCAAAATGGTTCCCCCGCTCTTTAATAAGATTAAGCGACTTTTTTTGTAAAATATGTTATTTTTTTCTTATAAAGGCATAAAAAAGACCACTGAGGGTTCTCAGTGATTTTTAAAAATCACAAGAAATCCCCTCTCTCATAACGCTTACGGAGTTAGCTGTCGGATTCGGGCTATAAGAGTAGCCCTACCAGTTTCCTGGATTCACCCCAAGTGATCACTTTGCATCACAAAATTGGGTCCCCCGCTCCTATCGGATTAAGCGATAATAGGAATCATTCTTTGCCTTATTTAAATTCATCTACTTTTCTATGTCACTTCCTTTCTCTTATAACGCTTGCGAAGTTAGCTGTCGGGTTCGGACAATAAGAGTTGCCCTAACAAAAAGAATTCACCCCAATTTATGGTTCCTCCGCTCCAACATAGGATTCAGCGACTGTTTAAAATGTTAATGCAACATTTTATGAACGTAATATTACTCCTCAAATTTCTGCTTGTAAAGGGATAAATATCCTTTAATTTAACTATTTTCGTGCAAAATTAACCACTATTTATGATTTTTATGGTAAAAACTAACTCATAATACGTTTTTCTCATATTTTCTATCAAAAGCATTTTTTCTTTATGATATTATGGATGATTTTATAGGTTTTACTATTTGTAAAGTTATTATTAATTTTCCCCACTTTGTATTTTAAGGGTTTAGACATATAGATAATCAAGATCTAACCAAGTGAAGTATACTCTTTCACCTCATTCCCAAAGTTTTAGCTTACTGAAACGAGTTTACTAGTTTTCTGCTTTTGACTGCTTATTTTTAATTGGGCAATTGCCACAATAACCGATTCCTTCAACATCTTTTTCTAATTTATAGTACATGCAGCACGTTTTCCGACATGGATTCAATTTAAGTTCCTCTCCTATTTTCAAATAATATGTAATCGGATTCTCTTTTAAATTAAACAAGTCTCCACTTGCATTTTTCAAGAAATGAAAGTCGCTGTTTACCCTTTCTATTTTAATAGGATCACATTCTTCTGCTAGTATTTTCCGATAAATTGAGTTAATCCGAATGGCCACGTTTTCCCACAATATGGATGTTGGAATGCGGGATGTCTTATTCAATATCTCTAAAACCGGCGTTATATGTGATGAAAAAAGATCGCGCAGTACGTTTTCACGCCATTGTTCCCTCTTCATACTCTTTACTTCCTGCCATTTACACATACCTGTTTGAATACATAATTTCCGTTCTCTACTTAATGTGCAAGCTTTTACTGGAAAATGGAGAATACCGTTGAACTCTACCATGCTATATAAAGTGGACGACACGACAAGATAAGCATATCTTTTAGAAAACATGGAAGCTGCTATCGAAAAATTCGGGGCTTTTATCTCAGTCATATGTTTTTGTAAAAATGCCAAACATTTTTCTTCATTTAACAAATCTAATATGGCAATCTCCTTAGAATTCTCATGTTCAAAATGTATATCAAACGCTTTAAGCTTATTCATTACAATGCTGCTCATTTTTTATCATCCTTAAATTGAATTGCGATTATTAGTCAGTCAAAAAGATGGTTCATCCATACTAGATATAATAACTTTTTTTATTGTAATCGAAATGTTTTATATAGGTATTCCAGTTTTTAATTCAAACTACAATTGCATTTTCTTTTACTTTTCTCCCTTTTCCATGCGGAATACATAAAGGAGTCCCAAATAACGGATCTTTCGTAATTTCACAATTCATGTGAAAAACATCTTTGACCATATCTTGAGTTATTACTTCTTCTGGCCTTCCTTGTGAATATACCTTTTGATTACTAACAGCTACAATATTATGGGCATACCGGCACGCTAAGTTTAAATCATGTAAAACCATTACCACGGTTCTATTTTCCTGTTCATTTAGTTCAAATAATAGGTCTAAAATTTCGATTTGATGGGTCATATCTAAATAAGTTGTTGGTTCATCCAGTAAAATAATATCTGTATCCTGCGCTAAAGTCATCGCAATCCATGCTCTTTGCCGCTGTCCACCTGATAAGGAATCAACTGTTCTTTCTGCAAATTCTTTCATTTTGGTAGCTTCAAGTGCTTGATTAACAACTATTTCATCTTCAGTTGACCATTGCTTTAACCAGCTTTGATGCGGGTATCTTCCTTGTTTCACAAGTTGTAAAACGGTAAGGCCTTCCGGTGCAATTGGCCCCTGTGGTAAAATAGCAAGTCGTTTTGCCACTTCTTTAGTAGATAAATTTTCTACTGCATCTCCTTCTAGAAGGATTTGACCAGATTGGGGTTTTAAAAGTCTAGCAAGCGAACGCAATAATGTCGACTTCCCACAGCCATTTGCTCCAACGAATACTGTAATTTCTCCAGTCGGAATCTTTAAATCAAGATCTTCTATAATAATTTTGTCACTATAACACAGTGTTAGAGAACTTGCTTCCAGCACACTCATCGTCACAGCTCCTTTTTAAAAAGTTTTATTAATTTACATATTACGATTTTTGTATAATAAATAAATAAAAAATGGTGCACCCATACCAGATACAAAAACTCCTGCAGGCAGGTCTAGTGGTAAAAAGGCTGTTCTCGAAACAATATCTGCTAATACAACTATTATTCCCCCAATTAACGCAGAAACTGGTACTAAACTTCCGAATGATCTTCCAACAAGTTTTCTAGCAATATGAGGTGCAATTAAACCTACAAAACCTATTCCTCCGGCAAATGCAACTGCAGCACCAGCCAAAGCTACACTAATACCTATTAAACCAAAGCGAGTTAATTGCACTTTTGACCCTAAACTTAGTGCCAGATCATCCCCTAGTTCAAGAACATTAACTTTTCGAGACATTATTAATGAAAGCGGAACAAAGATTAACACCCATGGCAACATAGAATAAACATTATTCCAATTTGCTCCATAAACGCTGCCTGTCAACCAAATATAGGCTTCACTGGTAGAGTACGTAGGACTTAGCACCATTAACATCGTTATAATAGCTCCCATTGTAACTTGAACTCCTATACCAATGAGCACAAGCCTTATTGGTGTAACTCCCTTTTTCCAAGCTAATATATAGATTAGGAGGCAAGCAACTCCTGCACCTACAATCGCTATAAATGGAAGTAATTTAATATTAACTTCCGGAAAATAGGTAATAAATGCAACTGCAGCTACTGCACTGCCACTCGTAATCCCAATAATATCAGGGGAAGCTAATGGATTTCGGACCACTCCTTGCAAAATTAGTCCAGATACTGCTAGGCAAATTCCTGCAAGAAAAGAAAGAACCATTCTAGGAAGTCTAAGCGTTTCTATAACAAAAGCATATTCCCCATTCCCTAACCCTAGCAAATGTTGAATAATGAATAAGGGGTTGATCATCGTACTGCCTACTGACAAACCTATAATAAATAACAGTAAAGATAAGAACAAAAGCAATAGGAATACAAAAACTGCTTTATTTTCAATCAATAAGGAAATCGAACCTGATCGATTCCGTATAATAGTATGTTTCCTCATTCCTTGCTAAACCCCCTTCGTGCAATATAAATGAAAAATGGCGCACCAATCATTGCTGTCATTACTCCAATTGGCATTTCTTCAGGCATAATGACAAACCTTGCTGCAACATCTGCCAGCAGCAGCAAACTTGCACCATAAATTGCACAGTAGGGGATAATCCACCGATAATCAATACCTACTAAGCCACGAACCATATGAGGTACAATTAATCCAATAAAACCAATTAAACCACCTACTGCCACGGATCCACCAGCTAAAAAAACAATAACAATCGCCATTAGAATTTTAACTAAAATAGTCTGTTGTCCTAATCCTTTCGCAATATCTTCTCCCGTCGTTAAAATATTGACGGCGTTTCCTAAAAAGAAGGACAAAATACCTGCCCCTAACAAGAAAGGTAAAACTGGCTCCAGCATATCTAATGTTCTTCCCGCAACCGTGCCACCTATCCAAAATAATACCCCTTCTAAACTTTGTTCATCTATCACAAGCAGCCCTTGTGTAAAAGAACTAAAAAGGGCAGTCAAAGCAGCGCCCGCTAATACAATCTTAATTGGCGACAAACCATCCCTTCCGAGTGAGCCAAGAAAAAAAACCATGATGGCAGCAACAGCTGCTCCTAAAAATGCAATCCACATCAAATAAATTAGTGAATGAACAGAGAAAAAAACGGTGGCTGCTACAACAAAAAATAAAGCTCCTGCATTTATTCCAAAAATATCAGGGGCAGCAAGTGGATTTCTAGTTAGTGCCTGCAAAAGTGCGCCAGCTATAGCTAGACTTGCTCCGATTACGGTAGCAATTACTACCCTTGAAAGACGAGTAGTTGTTATAATAATATGTTCTGTAGAAGATTCATCAAAATGAAGAAAAGCATTCATTACAGTACGAATAGGTGTCAATGTTTGACCAAACACCATGCTTGATAAAATAGAAATAAACAAAATACATAGACCAATTAAAAGCCCAAGAATCTTTAGTGAGGTTCGAGGAAATAATGGTTTCATAATCTCACTCTTTTCAAAATAATTTTTATATGTAAAAGGGGTCGGATCTGCCGAGTGATTGTGCTTGGTATGTTGTTTTTTCCCTATGGGGAGGGTGTGACTCCGCTCGCTCTGCCTTTATTAGGTGAGAATCTGCCTTTTTCTTGTGAGATAGTGGAAATGAGGCACGAGTCTCCATAGGAGTTTTATATGAAAAAATTAGGAGGAGGAGTCCCTCCAACCTAATCTAATAGTCACCTATTTTTCTAAATCAAAACGATCATAGATTTGATCTAACATATCGTTTGCCGAAATATAGCCTCCGCCCATATTCCATGCAACCTCATCCACCATATAAGTACGATTATTTTTAACAGCATCAAGATTTTTCCATAGCGGATGGTTTGTCCATTCATCATATGTCTTCTGAATTGCTTCGGCATCTGCATTGTGCCCATCAGCATTAAAAATGAAGAATACATCTGCATTCATGGAAGGAATACTTTCCTTAGTTGTTAACTGAAGTACTACATTGCCTTCTTTCTCAGCTTTTTGTTGAGATTCAGGCCGCACAAACCCAAGCTCGCTTAAAATATCACCAGCAAAACCTGTTATATAAATACGTGCATGGTCTGCTCTAAAGTTAAGTACTGATACCTCAATTGGCCATTGATCACCTAACTTATCTGTAATTTTCCCTTTAAAATCTTCAATCCGATTATCCCAATCTACTAAAAGTTGATTTGCTTCTTTTTCTTTATTCATCGCTTTCCCCATCAAATCAACCGTTTCTTTAAATTTAAACACTGTATCATGCGTCACTGTTGGAGCAATTTGCGAAAGTTGTTCATAAACTTTTTCGTGACGCAACTTTGAAGCAATAATTAAGTCTGGTTTAAGTTTAGCGATCTCCTCTAGATTTGGCTGTGTTTCCAAACCAACCTGTTGTACACCTTCTAAATCTTTTCTTAAATAATTATAAACAGGTTGTTGTACCCAAGATTCTACAACACCTACTGGTTTAACTCCTAATGCAACTGCGACATCTGTAGCCCCTTGATATAAGGTAACTATTCTTTTTGGTGTTCCTTTGATTTTTGTTGTACCCATCGCATGTTTTATTTCACGAACACTTTCTGAATCCGTAGATTCTTTCTGTTCAGTACCTTTGCTATCTTTAGAAGCTTCTTGTGATGATTGATTTCCACAACCAGCTAAAAACATGACAAAAGATAAAATGATTACAAGTAAAGAAAAGGAATATTTGTTACTTAATGAATATGTATTTGCTGACATTTATTTCCCTCCTATGTTGTCTAAACATTAAATGATAACGATTATCATTATTAACTAAATAATATACTGGTTTGCTAGTAAAAATCAATACCTAATTTATTTGAGAATTTAAATATATTTACTATTTTCTCCGGAAACTATCAAGTTTTCGCGGAATTATCAAAATTTACCCGGCATTCTTGCCAATTTTTTAATTCACAACGCCTCGTATATTAATGCACTTATATAAAAACTTGCATTTAATCACATAATGTATTGCAAAGGTACATGCACTAACCTAAAATACAGTATAGCTAGATTATTTTTGGAATTATTAGAACTATATAGAACACTTTATCTTATAGGAGGAATTTTTCGTGCCAGATACATATCTAGGATCCAAATTAAAAGTTTTTTCATTAAACTCCAATCCAGCGTTAGCACAAGAAATCGTTGAAACGATAGGAATTGAACTAGGAAGATGCTCCGTAAAGAAGTTTAGTGACGGAGAAATTCAAATCAATATTGAGGAAAGCGTTCGCGGCAGTGATGTTTTTGTCATCCAATCGACTAGTGAGCCAGTGAACCAAAGCATTATGGAGCTTCTTATCATGATTGATGCGTTAAAACGTGCATCCGTAAAATCGATCAATGTGGTAATTCCATATTACGGTTATGCTCGTCAAGACCGTAAAGCTCATCCAAGGGAGCCGATTACCGCTAAATTAATTGCTAATTTAATTCAAAAGTCAGGTGCACATCGTGTTATTACATTAGACCTTCATGCACCACAAACTCAAGGCTTCTTTAATATACCAGTGGATCAATTAGTTGGTATGCCAATACTATCCCAGTATTTAAGTACAAAAGAGTTTGCTCATGATGTCGTAGTCGTGGCGCCTGATCATGCAAGTGTAACGCGTGCTCGCCAAATGGCTGATCGATTAAAAGCACCAATTGCCATTATTGATAAGCGGGGACCTCGAGACTTTGATGCAGGAGAAATCAATATCGTTGGGAATATCGAAGGCAAAACAGCAATCATAATCGACGATATCGTTGATACTGCGAAAAGAATCACAAACGCAACAAAAGCATTATTAGAAAATGGCGCACAAGAAGTATATGCTTGCTGTACACATCCTGTTCTATCTAAACCTTCCATCGAAAAAATAAAAGAATCGAAACTAAAAGAACTAATCGTTACAAACAGCATTGCCCTTCCAGAAGAAAAAAGAATCGATAAAATTACCCAACTTTCCGTTGCGACATTAATTAGTGACGCGATCATTAACGTTTATGAGAATAAATCTGTTAGTGCATTATTTAAATAAAATACAGTAATCCTCTGGAAAATTTTCCAGAGGATTTTATTTTTTATCTAAATAGTATACTTAATCTTGTCTTTTAATCCATCTTTTCCATTGTCTTAATTCTTCATCTTGCTGCCATCTATGCCCATTAATTTTTCTATCATATTTGTCTCTTATATTTTTGTTTATCTTTCCTACTATTCCATTATTTCCTTTATTTCTATTTACTCGTTTTCCAGCTTCTTTCGAAGGTACATATACAGCTAAATACCCATTTACTAACGGATTTTTGATACCTTTTACTGTTACTGTTAAAATTCCATCTTTGTCTGTTTTTAACTTATCCTTGTTAAAACTTAATGCATCTTCAAATGTTTGATTGGCATGTCCTTTACCCATGTCTACATTAATTGTCGCATTTGTATTTGGATTATTTCCAATAATCGTTGCCACTCCCGAATTTTTGTTTGTTCCATAACGAACACTGGCAATTAAATCATTTCCTGGTGTCGAGGAAGTATTAGATGGGAAATAGGTAATTTTTTGATCTCCTGAAACGTACTGATTCCGTACACCTAACAGCTTGACTATTAAATCATAATAGACAGTTTTAGTTGCCATATATGGATCATCTGATTTATACATATCTCCATAAAAGACAGTTGGAACGGTATCTTTATTCGTTAAAATGTATGCATATTGACTTGGGACATTATATGGAGCATATTCCTTATCTGTTTTTTCCCGATCCTTTGCATACTTTTTAAACTGAATGGCTTCATGCTGTAATGTATGTGGTTTTGCCCCATTCGCTTCTGCTTCGGACACTAGAATTTTTTCTAAAATATTATGTTCTTGATCATGGTTGTTTACAAATGACCAGTTCGGAACTTTTTTTGCATTTTGGTTTGTTCGATCAACAAAGGAAGAGTTTATTATATTGCTTAAAGGACTTGGGTTACTGGCCTTCCCTAAACTGTCTCTCATAGCAGCCCATTGCTTGTGGTCATATACTAATTGCCCATTGTTTATACTATTTTCAAAATCCACTTGGTTATCCGTATAGGATTCTATATAACTTAAATGATTGTTTAAATTTTTGCCAAAACGATTACTTATTAAATCATGCAGCCCTGAAAGAATATCTGTGTTGTAATGAGATGCTGCATCGATGCGAAATCCATCAAAACCATATTGATCGATTAAAAATTTTGCCCAATTGGCTTGTTCCTGTTGGACTTTTTGATTCGTATTATCGATATCTGTTCCAATTAAAAATTCGTATTGCAACACATTTTTATTTACATTTTCATTGACACCATTATTAAAACGCATAATACTTTGCGGGTCAGATGCTGCAGAGTAGCCTGGCTGTGCACTAATATAACTGTCCGTTAATTTCGTAACTGCAGTGCTGTCGCCTGCTATTATTTTTTGTCTTACTTCCTCATCACTGTTTCCACTAAAGCCATTCGCTCTCATATAATCCAAATAGTTCTGTTTCGTAGATCCTTCTTGTCGATCAACATAATAAAGAAGAAGAGAACGCCATACTTGATCCTTTTCTGTATTGGCTCCTTTAACTGCAAAAGCTCCATCTACTGTTAAATAATTATCTATCGTATTGATTTTTCCGTATTTTTGAGCATCTGTATTTTCTAACCAGCTCGGAAGGTGATTGTTCTTGTCATTAGGCCCATAATAACGGTATGGTTTCTTATTTTCATCCACCATCACTCGGTAAATCCCCAATTGCTGAGGGCCTGTACCATTAAAATAAGTGTGATTCCATTCCTTGATGACTCCGTATTTTGCCTGGCCTTGTCCCCCACCCTTGCTATAAAGTTCAACAAGTTTGTCTTTCACATTTGCATTGTTTTCATTTCCATATTGGTCAACAGCAGTTATACTAGCAATTTCTGGTTTCGGCAGCCCCATCATTTGATTTGGTACAAGATCTTCTTGGACGCGAATGCCCTTTTTATGCAAGCCTGATATTAACTTCTTAAGTTCTCCACTCGTTCCATATTTTGTTTGCTTTTTACCATTCTGACCTTGAGCAAATTCTCCTAAATCATATCTATCCATGATCGCATACCCTTCGCCATAGTACGATTGACCAAATGCTCGGTAAGCAGGCGGCATCCAGACATCGGAAATTTTCCATTTATTTAACATGGCACTATTTTTTTGGAATATTTTATACATATTGCTTTCATATGGCTGATACAGACTGAAACTTTGAAAAATAACATGCTTATCCAGGTCTGCATTAGAAACAAATCCAGTTGATTTGTTTGGTGATCTATCTTTCCCACCATTTTCAACATTTATTATATTGGTATTTTCATTTTTCACATTTGTCATCCGATTATTGCTTTCCTTGCGTGATGCATTATTGTTACCACCAACTGTACAACCCGCTAAACTAAATAACAGAATTGCAGAAGTCATTATTTTTATCCCTTTTTTCAACATGTCCACTCCTTAACATTATAGTTAGCAATTATAGGTTTTCTTTTATTGATAAACCTATACATCACTAGCAAGGTCAGTGATTTGCAATTTATGGGTTTTTTTATCATTTTTATTGGTTGTTTTCGTATAGATTGTTGCTTTTAAACCCGCAGCCCGAATACACTTCGTCCGTTTAGCAAGCGTCGAGCCTCCTCATCGCATACGCTCCTGTGGGGTCTCGTCTTTCTCGCATTCCCACAGGAGGCTACGTGTATTCAGTCTGCTGAGTACTTCTTCTCTCATTTTTTTACGTAAAAAACAAAAAACTTTGAGAAAACAGCATTTTTTATTAAAAGATGCAGGAATATTCAGTTAGTTCAGATAATAGAATGAAAGAAAAATGTATACAATTGTATACATTAAAATAGAAAGGACTGATGATGTGAATGGATCAAGATTTTCGAAAGAAAACATTTCGAGGTGCAAAAATTGAAGACACCATCTTAGAATTAGAGAAATTAAGTCAGCTTTGTGAAGAGAAAATTAAAAATAGCCAACAAATAGAAAGACAGCGTTTCTATGAAGGGATGGCTATTGCTTATACGACTATTACATTGAGATTAAAAGGCGAGTTCGATTATATTGAACCAAAAGTAATAAACGAGCTATACAATGCAGTCGAGAAAGAACCTAAAAATACAGTGGATACTGAATACATTGATGCTTGTTCCTTTTGCCGGAGAAGTAAAGAAGAAATCGGAGAATTAGCTATAGGACCAGGTGTTTCAATATGCAGTGAATGCTTAACATTTGGTGAAGAAGTTATTAAATCACACAAAAAAGGGGTCTGACCCCTTTTTTCCATCTACTTTCCAGGCATTATTTTTCTCTTTAAAGCAGGATTTAAGTCATTGGCTTTCCAATATGCTAGTCCTGTTGCTGCCAACAGCAGCATGCCTGTTATCACAAACACACTTTGAACTGGAAGAATACCGCCAATAAATCCGCCAATCATGGGACCAATCATCCCTCCCATTTGATTGGCGGTTTGGTTTAATCCAAATGCCCTGCCACGAAAATCAGCATCCGTTGACTTTACAACGAGACCATTTAATGCAGGGAAGACCGCACAGAAAAATATGCCAAAAACGAAGCGGGTAATGGAAAAACCCCAAATATCGCTGAATATTATTTGAGCTAAGGTCCCAAGTCCTCCACCTAGCAGCCCAATGAATAGAACTCTATCGAATCCTACTTTGTCTGCCCATTTCCCCCAGTATGGAGCAATCAATGCACTTGCGAGTCCTGGAAGAGAGAATACAAAACCTGCAATTAAAGAAGCTTTATCAGAAGAACCACCAAGTTCAACAATATATAAGGGAAGAATCGGCTCAATCGTCATGATCGAACAGGTTGTTACAACAGTTAAAACAAGGACTAGCATAAAGGGCCGATTTGTATAAGCCACCATAATATCATTTTTGACAGAACCACGCTCCTTACTTGGCGTGAAATTCTCCTCTTTCACCAAAAAAATGACCAGAATCGTCGCAATGAAGACTAGTAATGCAGCACTGGCAAATGCTAACCTATTTCCAACAAGTTCGGCAATTAATCCCCCCAGCAGAGGTCCAACAATGCCTCCCGTAGCGGTAGCCGTGGAAATCATCGAAAGGGCATATCCTATTTTATCACTTGGCGTATTCGTTCCGACCAATGCAATAGCTCCTGGAATAAATCCAGATAATAACCCCTGCATAATTCGTAATGCTAATAACTGATACGGGTTGGTTACAAAAGCAACTAGAATATAGATGATAAAGAGAGCAAACCCCGCTCGGATAATCATTGGCTTCCTCCCATATTTATCAGCTATCCTTCCCCAGAAAGGCGAAGAGATTGCTCCTGCAAAAAAAGCGGAGCTAAATATCAACCCTGACCACATTTCCGTATGTTGATGCACATTAATCTCCAGAAGAAAAATTGGCAAAAAAGGAATTACCATAAAAAAACTCGCTGCTGTAAAAAAGCTCCCAATCCATAATATCCATAAATTACGTTTCCAATTTAGCATATTGTTCGCTCCCTATGTATCATCAGCCTTCCTACTATTCACTTCTGCCAATGATATTTTCATATTGCCATCATATCATATCAGTTAATTATTTTCACTCTCGAAATTTTTTATTATCGAATAAAACGACCTACCACCAGCTGATAAAAATAGAAAATAATAACACGTAATAAGTATGTTTTACTTTTTAAGATCCTCTCGCAAAATAACTTGAAATTCCTACTTGCTAATTACGTAACGTAATGTAATAAAATTTACATATCAAAGTTTTTTTCAGGCTATTTTCGTATAGATTGTTGTTATTTAACCCGCAGCCAGAATACACTTCGCTTTCCGTGGGCGAGCGTCGAGCCTCCTCGTCGCATACGCTCCTGCGGGGTCTCGTCTTTCTCGCATTCCCACAGGAGTCTACGTGTATTCTGGCTGCTAAGAAACGCTTTTCCAAATATAATATGTAAAAAACAACAAACTTTGAGAAAACAGCCTTTTTTTAAAATATAACGGGAGTGGAAATATGACTGATCAGCGATATTTTATAGGTGATTTTGCCAATATGTCAGGTTTAACCATTCGAACATTGCAGCACTATGATAACATCGGCCTTCTTCCCGCTTCTGGAAGAACAGAAAATGGACGCAGGTTTTACATCAAATCAGATATTTTAAAACTAGAGCAAATTGTTTTCTATAAAAACCTGGGATTTTCCTTGCAGCAGATACGGGAAAAACTTGTCCATACTTCTGATTTGCAAGAGATGGACAAGATTTTTTTAAACCAATCTACAGTTTTATATTCACAGATGGAATCAACTCACACAAGCTTAGCAGTTATTGAAGCTTGTCGAGAGGTTATTGAAGTGAAAAAAAATCCTCCTTGGGAGTTTCTGTTTTCATTCATCAGTAAACTTAATAACAGTGATTTTCTAACCTGGGATTCATCCGATTTCACCAAAGAGCAACAGCAGATCTTTAACAATCACTTTCATAGCATTGATGAAATTATAAGTATTTTTCACACATGGAAATCTCTATCCATTAAAGCCGTGACTTTTTATGCAGCTGGCATTCAACCCTCTGAATCAGTTGCGCAAAATCTTGCAAAACAATGGATGAACATGGCAGAATCTGCTACTGGAGGGAATGAACAGCTTTTGAATGCCTATCTTCAGGTTAATCAAAACAGGGAGATGTGGCCAGAGGGTGCACGTGCATTAATGGAAGAAGCAGACTCCTATATAACGGATTACTGTAAAATTTATTGTGCCAATAATGATATAAATATGCCTTGGTAATTGCTGAATAAACGGAAATAAAGAGATGTTTAGATTTTAAATATAGGAGGTTCAGTAAATGAATAAAAAAAATTATCAACCAACAAAGGAGTCCCTCAATACTCACCAGGTTCCGGAGTGGTTTGAAGATGCTAAATTTGGAGTGTTTATACACTGGGGGTTGTACTCAGTTCCTGGATTTGCACCTTTAGGTAGTTTAGCGGAGACTTTGAAGACGGATTATGATCGGGCACTGTTAAACTACCCCTATGCTGAAGGCTATTGGAATGCTATTAAGGACCCGAATACACCATCCGCTCAATACCATAAAACTAATTATGGCAACATGCCCTATCAAGGATTTAAAGAGATGTTTGTGGATGGACTGAAAGATTGGGATCCCTCTGCTTGGGCAAAAACCTTTAGAGACACCGGTGCTAAATACGTAGTGATCGTTTCAAAACACCATGATGGCTTTTGTCTATGGCCTACTAAGGTGAAAAATTCACACGAGGATAATTGGTTTAGCAAGCGTGACATTATCGGTGAATTAGCTGAAGCGGTTCGAAAGGAAGGCATGCGCTTTGGCATATACTATTCAGGGGGAATAGACTGGACGTTTCGTCGCAGGATTTCAAGAACGTTTATGGATTATTCCTTTTTCACACCTGGCGGCGACTATCCGGCATACGTTGATGCTCAAGTCCGCGAGCTAATAGATCGATATCATCCGGATATTTTATGGAATGATATTTGCTGGCCAGATAATCAGGATAGACTATTTCGTTTGTTTGCCTACTATTATGATGCCGTTCCACACGGTGTGGTAAATGACCGCTGGAAACATGCCACTTCAACCAACAAGATTATGGGTCTGAAACCTGTACGAGCCATGATGGACTTAATGGTAAAACAAATGATAAAGAAAAATCCCGATATTCACTCTGCTCTTGTACAACCTGCCATTCCCCATAGCGATTTCGCTACACCAGAGTATACGAAATACACGGAAATACAAGCAAAAAAATGGGAGATGACACGTGGAATCGGAAATTCATTTGGCTATAACCGCAATGAGAGCGATAAAGACTACGCCAATTTTGAGACATTATTTTTAGATTTTATAGATGCTGTGTCCAAGAATGGCAATTTACTGCTGAATGTAGGTCCTCGTGGTGAAGATGCACAAATACCTAGTGAACAACTAAGCCGATTATCAAAATTCGGCAATTGGCTGAAGCAGAATGGTGATGCAGTATACGGTACACGGCCATGGACACAGGCGGAAGCAATCACAGAGACAGGAGAGGCTGTTCGCTTTACTAAAAAGGACAATAAGCTTTACTTGATGATTCTAGGTAAGCCTAGCGGATCAAAAATAAAAGTAAAAGAAATATTCTTAGATGGCGAAGCATGCCTGCTTGCTGACGGCAGCCCGATCAAGATAGAACGAGATGGTGATGACATGGTTCTTACCTTTACACAGTCACTTAATGATCTATTTGTACCTGTTGTTCTTATCCAAGATGAGATAAGATAGTTCGTTGCATCTCATTTATACAGGAATAAAAGATGAATTCACATCATTTTCAAGGTCTGTCCTATAAGTCGATATAACCGACATATGGGACAGCCGCACCTATATTTAAGTCCATCATATTGAATTGGTCGAAACATTTATTTCCTTTATTTCAACAACAATGTTACAGTTAGATAGAAACTTAAAAGATGAGTAGGTGACAAATTTGATAGAAGTAAAAACCTCTCCACTAAGTGATGGAGAATTTAATAGAGGCGTCTTCGCTACATGCGATATAAAAAAAGGTACGCTGTTACATGCAGCACCTGTTCTTCCTTATCCTAACGACCAGCATAAACACATTGAGCAAACACTTCTCGAAGATTATGTTTTTGAGTATGGGAAAAATCACACGGCTGTCCTTCTTGGTTATGGCATGCTGTTTAATCATTCGTATGAACCTAATGCAACCTATGATATTAATTTTGCCAACCATACGTTTGACTTCTATGCTTTTACCGATATAAAAGCAGGAGAAGAAATTCTCATCAACTATAATGGTGATGTAGATGACAAAGAACCACTTTGGTTTAATAAGGACAATGATTAAAAGCTGACGAAAATGTCAGCTTTTTACTTTCACTATTTCTTCCCTACAAAATAACAATCATTGCAAACCTGATATTTAAAACGTGTGGGAAGGGACTCTCCACAAATTCTGCAAACCTTTTTTCTTGTCGGTATCCCAGCTTTTAAGTGTTCATGTATTTTGCTGCTAATATCATCTCTTACCCTTTCCCAGTAATGTGCTTCTGTTCTTTTCCCTAATTTATATAAAAATAAAAGGTGAACGCCTACTGATTTATAAGATAACTCCATATCTTCTAGACTAGATTCTTTTATTAATGGGTCAGGCAGTTCTTTATTTTCTACAAGTGCTTCCATTTTTAATTTCCATTGTGCTCTTAAAGCAGGTTCACTTGTAGCAAAAGGGAGTCGTAAAAACCCAAATAAATCGTTGACAGATAACCTTGCTTCTACCATCGTATCTTCAATCATTTCATATAATATTTTTTCTTCTGATAAAGTAGCCTTTTTTGTTCCCTCTGGACTTTTAAAACGATCCCATAAGTGAAAAAACAACCCGAGGTTATTCGCGTATTTTTGAAATCTTTCTAAAACAGCTGATGTAGGGGCAATCGCAAATCCTGTGAGTTCTTCATCCTTTTGTTCGAGAAGCTGCGTCATTTTTTTCGGATCACTTGTAAAAGCAACTCTTCCAACATCATATAAACCGCGCCGTCCTGCACGTCCAGCAATTTGTTTTACTTCTTGAGAAGTGAGCCATCTTCGCTTCGTTCCATCAAACTTGTCATTCTCCAAAAATACAATTCGTCTAATCGGCAAATTTAAGCCCATTCCTATGGCATCTGTTGATACGATGACGGATGTCTCCCCCTTTAAAAAACGCTGCATCTGTTTTTTTCTTGTTTCAGGCGGCATACTTCCATAGATTAAACTTACTTGACGACCCGTTCTTTGCAGTTCTGACGCCGTTTCAAGCACTCTTCTTCTCGAAAAGCAAACAAGAGCATCTCCTTTTCGTGTTTGATTGAAACGAAATAATTGGGAATCCACTTCTAAAGGTGTCTCTCTTACATATTCATGCACTTCCACATAAGACTCACCCAAAAGCTGAAGGATCATCGATTTTGCATGGAAGCTGCAAATAATATGGACCTCTTTTGCATTTGCTTTTGTTATCGCTCGATACCAAGCGAAACCTCTGTCCTTATCTGCAATCATTTGCGATTCATCGATGACAATTACTTCATAAAAATCCTTTTCATGAAACATTTCGACTGTACATGACAGATGGTTTGCACCCATTATCAGTTTTTCTTCTTCCCCCGTTTTTAAAGAACAGAGCACATTATCTGCATTTAATTTCTCATACACTTCAAGTGCTAATAATCGAAGCGGAGCTAAATACAGTCCACTATTTGCTTCTTTCATCCGTTTTATTGCTTGAAATGTTTTCCCTGTATTTGTTTCGCCCACATGAAGGACATAATGAATATTTCGGCCGGATGGAGGATTATATTCTCTGCCGAAAATATCATCAATCATTCGTGCTTCTTCCTCTTTGCGCCGCTTCCTTTCTTCCCTATCCGCTATTTCTTTTTGTTGTCTTTTTAATCGATCTTTTTCATAAATTTCTTGATGTGTTTCTAGATCAAATGGAATATCAATCAGCTTCATCAAATCGGCAATGTTTTCCTCAAGAAGGTCCTCAAAAAATTCTAGAGAACTATCTTCAAAAAGATCCATTCCCACTTCCTTTAAATAGGAGTCTGTTAACGCTTTTTGGAAGACCTTCTCATATTCCTCATATAGGTGGGCAGGTAATGTTTGTTTTAGCCAATTTGGACCAAAATCAAATAAATACTGCAAAATGATCGCTTCATATGTTTCTGTTAAGTCCTCTAAAAAAAGAAATTTATTATCCGGCAGCTCCATTTCATCGTACAAATACTCATCAAACGTTAGTTCCTCAGAGGATAGCGTAATCCCTTTTCTTTCTATTTCAATGGCAAGGTGGCTTCCTATTAAATAACGAACATACAAGTATAAATACTCATAATCTTCATCTAATATTTGTTTGATATAGTATTGAAACTTTCGATCTAATTTCGTTCGAATATCTCGTTGTTTTTCCTTTTTTTGCTGGTCTAAATATGCTTCTCTCGCCTTTATGTATCGTATTTCCCATGCAGATTTTTGATTAGCAAAAAGACTGTCTAGCCAATCATGATAATCATACGGTTTTATTTCTCTTATTTCATTTCGAAACAGTTTGTTTATCAGTTTTCTATTTTCACCCTCTATACTTAAACCCTTGTGTGTTAAATACTTTTTCTTTTCCTCAAAAGAGGCATGGCTTGCTGCTGAATTCAGCCACGTATTTAACCAAATTTGGTTGATATATTCTTCTCTTTCCCGTAAATACTGCTCATACGAAGGCATTTCCTTTTTCCCTTGCAAATACTTGTCTATATCCTCCAAAATCATTTCTTTTGTTCGTTCTACTGCCTTATAATAATAACCGCTTAATATGTCGCTCATGAGAAAAACTCCTAGTTTTTTTAATAGTCATTATAAAAGTATACAAAAGCAAGCCTCTGGAACAATTCTTCAGAGGCTTTACGTATAGTATTTTGCTATTACTTCCAACTGATACGCTTTTTTTGTACGTCGTAGTTTTTTTAATCCTGTTGTTAAAAATCAACCTTTTCCAAATAAAGACCACATGCATCTGCCATGCCACCGGTTTGGTTTCGTTCTTTTGCATCTAATATTCCAGGGATCTGATTGGCATCTATTCTGCCTAATCCTACTTCTATTAATGTTCCGACAATCTTCCTAACCATATTATAAAGAAACCCGTCCCCACGCACTCTAACTTGCAGGAATCCAGCCTCTTCTTCAATATGAAGTGAATATATCTCACGCACCATCGACTTTTTCTTAGACTTCGCATTTGAAAAAGCAGTAAAATCATGTTTCCCGATAAAATGTTGACTTGCATGATTCATTTTTTCGATATCAAGTTTTTGCTCTACATGCATACTGTACTTGCGCATGAAAGGATGTGTATATTCCTCGTTCCAAATCTTATACAAATACGTTTTATCCTTCGCATTATACCGAGCATGAAAACGTTCAGGCACTAACACAACATCTAAAATACTGATATCTTGGGGTAAATATCTATTTAAGTAATTCTTAATTTCCGATTCCGTAAAATTGTTGCTAATCTTAAAATTGGCAATTTGCGAAAGAGCATGAACACCTGCATCCGTTCTGCTGCAGCCAATAATTTCGACCTTTTCTCCCGTCATCTCCGTTAACACATTTTCTATTTTTCCTTGAATGGAACTGTCGCCATTGCCAAGCCGCTGCCAGCCTTTATAGCGTCCACCATCATATTGAATGACTAATTTATAATTATTCATCTTTACTCCTTCATTTAGCGCTTTTTCTTTTTATAATAAATAGCATCTTATATTTACTCACCAATCTTGGTATGTATCCAAACTTAAAATGTCACCTTCTCCTTGGTTGGAAACATTTATTATAACACTTCGCCAGAAAAAAGTGTAAAACCATCCCAAATGGAATGATTTCAAGATGCAACATTTTGGCAGCTGCAATGATTGGTGCCGTATAGAAGCCAAAGGATTTCCATAATTCGGCTGCTGTCAGCGGTTCATTACAAATTCATGATCATATTGATTGAACAAGCTCCCTTTTACAGTATATTTATCGCTAAAAGCACCATTACAATCATCACCTTAATTGTATAAGTAATGTTACGTAAATAAGATTAATTTTAAAGTAAAAAAGAGATAACACCTATAATCATGTATGTAAAAGGATTCTTCTTTTTTGTAAACTAATTATATTCAAACGAAGATTAATATCAAGTAATTTTTCTTCGGCTTTAATAGAAAAAGGAGGATTTTAAACATGTCTCAAAAAAATATTTCTTCTACTATTGCTCTTCAGGATTCTAAATCAAAATCAGCATCTCACCTTCCATGGAGTGGCTTATTAGCACTTGCTATGGCTGGGTTTATTTGTATATTAACGGAGTCAGTTCCTGCAGGACTTTTATTACAAATTAGTGCTGGCCTATCGATATCCGAATCACTTGCAGGTCAGTTAGTGACATTTTATGCTCTTGGTTCACTTGTAGCAGCTATACCGATAGTTACGGCGACCCGTGGGTGGAATAGACGTCCACTTTTGCTTTTATGTATTGTTGGTTTCTTTGTATTTAACACAATAACGGCAATTTCATCTGTTTATTTATTAACTATAGTTGCTCGATTCTTTGCTGGGGTCTCCGCAGGGGTTCTATGGGGCATTACTGCTGGTTATGCCCGACGATTAGTACCCGATAAATTAAAAGGGAAAGCAATGGCAGTTGCTATGGTGGGAACTCCTCTTGCATTAGCATTAGGAGTTCCTATCGGGACATTTCTTGGTTCCATATTCGGTTGGAGGATTGTTTTTCTAATCATGTCATTAATGGCACTTGTCCTAGTTTTCTGGATACTTTGGAAGCTGCCTGATTTCTCTGGACAGGATTCTAGGGCTAGTAAACAACCTCTTAATAAAGTTTTCTTCCTGCCTGGTATACGGCCAATCTTAATTGTTGTCCTTGCATGGGTGCTTGCACACAATATTTTATATATTTATATTGCTCCTTATCTGGCTAGTGCAGACTTAAAAGGAACTGTAGAGCTAATGTTACTTATATTTGGCGTAGCATCTGTTATTGGTATTTGGTTAATAGGAATATTCATTGATCAATGGTTACGTGTATTAATACTGCTAAGTCTTGCCGGTTTTGCCCTTGCATCCGTTTTAATCGGAATAGCTATAAGTTTTCCAACTACTATTTATTTAGGTGTTGCAATCTGGGGACTTACTTTTGGTGGGGCTGCTACTTTATTGCAGACAGCATCTGCTGAAGCAGCCGGAGAAAATGCTGACGTAGCACAAGCGATGCTTGTAACATCTTGGAACTTGGCGATTGGTGGTGGAGGTGTTGTAGGAGGAATTTTCTTGGAAATCATTGGAATACAAACACTTCCTTGGGCTATTCTTTTGTTAATCTTATCAGCCTTTATTGTTGTAAAGTTTGGATTTCTTAAATCGAAAAAACAAATAAAACTATAAACAACTATAACTATATACCTAATAAGGTGTTGTACTATAATCCACTATGCACATAACAGACAACACTATAGACAAAGAGTAAATACATTAGAAAACACCCTTTTTAAATTTATAGAGGGTGTTTTCTCACATTATTAAAAAATAAAGTTCTGTATTATTAAAGAAGCATATCATAGACAATTCTGATATGCTTAGAAAAAGAAAAGGTTGCTGAAGTTATCAAGACCTGAATTATAAAAATCCATAAAAAATAAAGGAGAAAACATATTAGTCATATATAATATGTTTTCTCCTTTTTATTCGATTAAAGCGCCCTTATCTACAGTATGTTTTTCCACCGTATTCAACGTATTTTATGATAACAAAAATGGTAATTTTCTATCTTTGTGGAAGCATTATCTACAGTAATTATTTATAGTTTTCAACGTACACAAAGATAGGACTTTACTTGGAGTGGTGGGTATGATAGGCTCGAATGCCTGATGAAACAACTGCTTCAGCCTTTCATGACCAATCGTACCCACGGAGGCTCCATGTCAAGTCCTTAACCACTTATCTTGGCATACATGTACATAAAGATAAAAGGTGCATTCTATCAATCTTTTGTTGGTAATACTGTAGATAAGGGCCAGTTTCTTGAATAACTATAGGTTTACCTCATATTTATCCCGTTATGTTTTATTTTTCTCCCTTTATTGGAGGTATAAATGTAAAGAAAAGCAAGAAGTCCATATATGATACCTCCTAACAAGAAAAACGGTTCAACAATTATTAATAGTAAAGAAAGTGATTCTGATTCTAACAAGCTTTGAATTATCCCTGCACCACCGCGCAAACCCAATACCACACACGCTCCCCATGCTAAAGTGAGCAACAACCAGGATGGAAACCTTTGTCCCCATGCTTGAACAAGTGCAAGTGCAGTAAATGCAGCAATTATACATAGGGCAATTGCAATCAGATTAATGATGAATAACACTTCGCCCATCGTCCTGCCTTCAAATCCTAAAGTGCCTCCTGCAGCCCAGTAAATGTGGATTAACCCGAATAGAGTCGACCAAACAAAAGCTGCATAACCAGTAAAAACCAACCACCTCTCTGTTTTGTCCAGAGGATGACGATCATTATTGTTTTTGATTTTAGTAACTCCTTTCATTATGAGGGATAACAGAACAAGACAAACAAAAATAACAAAATAACTTTTTTGATAATTATTATTTCCCCCAAGAATTTTTGATTACTTTTTTATATTACCATTATAAGTAAATTTAACCACTTAGTATTCATTATTTCAATACTTCCAGAGTCTATTTAAATGTCAGTCTTAAGAATTAGATTAAAAGAATAATCAAGCCAAACTATGAAATGGCTGTTCTTCCACTAAAAGGCCCAATCCATTAAGAAGAGCGCATTTCTCGCTCCAGAAATGCGCCCTTTTCTTGAATAAACAAAAAGCTGATATTAGCTGGTATTGTTCAATTAACAATCCTTAACCGTTGTCAAGGATTGTTAACATTCTTGTCCCTTGTATAGTGAGTCTTAATATTTTGTCAGTTCAAACGATGGACAATTTCATATTGATTTCCACAGGGGTCTTCAAAATAAAATGCATAATAAGTAGGGCTAATTGGAAATAGTTTAGGGCCACTGGTAATCTTCCCACCAATTTCTTTAACAAGTTGGGCAAGCCTGTCAACTTCCTCGCGGTCTTTCGCCCAAAACCCAATGAGATTTCCATTAGGTTTATGTGTAGAGTCTTCAGTAATAGCGAAATAAGCTACACTTGGAAGATTCCCTTCGGCAGTAAACACTTTCCAATTTATACTGTGAAACGTTTGAGTAAACCCAAGCTCAGGAAGAAACTTCTCATAGAACGGCAAGGCTCTCTCCAGATTAGTTACTCTAAGGTCGATGTGACTAAATGGATTCATCACCTAAATCCTCCTTTAAATATTCAGGTTTTAAAATTGTATTTAAATGGAATTTTGCAATCTTTCTCTTATTCCCTCTAGAACTTTTTCCCAATATAATTTCATTTCTTCTCTAACATTCTTATCGGAGAGATTCTCTTGATGAAAACTAATCGTTGTTTTATTACTTACTTTCGATATAATACGGACTTGAACAGTAGAAGGTCTTTCCCATTCTTCTTTTTTCCAAGTTAGACGAAGCTGTTGTAACGGTTTAACAACCCGGATTTCCCCTGTCCCTGTTTTCGTAATGTATTTCTGACCTGTTTTAAGAATAATGCTAGTACTTTCTCCCAACCATAAATTCAATCCTTCTTCAGAAGTAATAAACTCCCAAGCTTTCTCCTGTGAGATAGGGAAAGTCCTTCTAACCCCTACTTGAAATCCAACGCTTTTCGTTTGTCCAATAATTCTATGGTTATCCATTTCTTCACCTCCCAATCTTTAACGATTTTTTGTTAGTGACTGTTATTTCGATTTACTTTCTAATAATTCCTTCTCTTGTTCCGCAATATGGCCCTTTTGTGGAATAAAAAGACGAACAGGAAGGGCACCTTTCTCCAATCAATACTAAAACTTTTTATACACCTCTGCGTAAGCCACTTTCAACTGCTCTCTAAGTTGTTTGTTATCATCTTCTAATTTCTTGACCTTCCGTTTCAGTGATTCAATAAGAGCATCCTTGTTGCTCTCATTCATTTCTCGCTTAACTTGTTTTGGTGTAGGTGCTTGTGATTGTTGTTGCCTTAATACTTCAATCCGTTCACGAATATCGACATTGTTGTATAGCGTTGCTTTCGTCACACCTGATTCACTTGATACGCTGTTAAAATTTATTCTTTCATTAGCTCGTATGAGCCTTTAAATGGCTTCGTCTACTTTCTGATTGGTGTTAGCTTTCCGTTGGGCGTGGATGCTCTTCATGTGGGCTAAACGGTCATATTTAGCCATTCGTTACACCTTGCTTTCTTTTCATCCGATCTTGTCTACCAAAAATTATGTTTCCTTCTTGAATTGTACTTAAAATCCCCTTATAGCGCTCTAAGTTTCTTTTGTTTTTCTCTGCAATATCTTCACGACTACGTTGCTTTGATATATCAATGGCTTTGGAAGTTGTTTGAATGAGTAATTCATATTTTTTTACATCTAATTCTGAAAAGCCGATGGCTAAGTCCTTACAAGGACTTCCACCGTTACACGTTAGACAAGGCGGTGCTTCCATGTGAGGGCAATTGCCATTTAAACGAGCGTGACAAGTTCCATAGGGGTTGTCCATCGCATTTAATTTATGATCTTGCCACAAGGCATCCAAAACATCATTAGGAATATCTTCGCCAACCTTGATTTCTTGTACCTCCCCGTTCAAATCAAAACTGAACACCCCTTGATTTATGACTTCCTCAAATGCTTTTCTTTTAGTATCATCCAATAATTTTGCATATCGCAAGGTCATTTCAGGGGAGGCATGGGCTAATAATTCTTGTACCGTTAAAATATCCGCACCACCGTTTAACATTTTAACGGCATATGTATGTCGGAACTGATGGAGTTTAAAATGAAATACAACTCCGTTCTCATCGACAATATTCTTTTGTTTTGCTAACCCATTTAACTGCATTTGAACCCAATTTTGAGAAAATGGTCTCCCCTTACGGGAACCACGATAGCGAATAAAGATAAAATCTTCGGGATTATTGTCTTGATTGCTATTCTCTTTTGATTGTTGAATTAATACCGCAAGGATATTGGCCAATTCTTCGTCAATGGGAATTCTATGTCCTTTCACATAGGTTTTCTCGATGTCGGTTACAATTGAGTATTTGCCATTTAGCTTTTCTAAGCAATCAGAGGTTAAGCCTAATACATCTGAAATGCGTAATCCCGTTTTAAAGGCAACCCACACGGCAGGAATGACTTCTTTGTGTAAGTCATTGATGTGAGTGAATAGTTGTTCCAATACAGTGTCAGGAATATAATCAATTTGGTCAATTGATTTTTTTCTTCGTTTCGGCTTATCTTCTGGAAAAAGTAACAATTTTACATGAATTTCAGGGGCGATGTCATATTCATACCGTTGAATGTCTTCGAGAAACTTTCCCACTATTTTTAGTACCTCGGATATATACGCTTCAGGATGTGCATTCTTTTGTGTTAGGTTGCTTTTGGCGTATTCATGCATCCACTGAATGTATTGTTCCATATGGAAACGTTTCAAGCCTTTTAAATCATTCCAAGCTGGTTCGAGCGAAAACACAAAAGATAGGAATTTTGGTAAAACCTTTAAGTAATTTCGTGCTGTACTCCAAGAAAAATTATTTTTACTTAGTAAGCGTTGCTTGATGTATTTTTTAACTTGCTGACGCATTCTTACCTGTTCGATTTTCGTGAAATCAATATAATAATTAGAATCGCTCTTAACATAATCAATCCCATATTGATCATGTAGAACTCGTACGTCCCATCTGTCTTTTTCCCATTCTTCACAAATGTCCGTTAGTTCAAAAAAACTTGAATGTAACAGTCGCAAAAAGTTTACTACGGGCGTTTTGTGTTTGTATTTGCCACAGGTCATGTGTTTTGAAGTTCTTTGTGTCTTAATTCCTTGCGCTTTTAACCAAAACATCCATTCTCGATCTGCTTTTTCAATGTCCAAATCAAGTAGGGAATGGAGAGTAGGGTATTTTTGATTCATGAACAAAGTTAATTTAGACAAGCATTTTGATTGTCCATTAAAAACAGTTCCTAGAGACCATTCATCTTTAAATAGCCTGTGATACCATACATACTTCACTTCTAAGTTGACCTTAGGGCTCGTGAATTGGAAATAAACATTTTGGGCTGAGCCTTTATAGTTTTCTACCATTTCTTTGAACTGCCTAATCTCACCTAAAAAGTCAACATTCCATGTATCATTGACTAAAAAATAAGGGTTCTTCACTTGCTCCATTATGATAGAGCCATCTTTATGAACTGTTCTCATATGATATGTTGACAACTCTTGTTGTAATCGTTCGTGGAGGCCCAATTTCCTTGTAAGCACCTGTTGAATATACTCCATCCTCTTAACACCCTTCAGTTCTTTTTGTTTATCTCAAATGCTTGCTGTGCTTTTTCCCAATCCTCACGAATTTCCTCCTCCGAAGGATGAAGGTATAGGTTCATCGTCGTTTGAATTTGAGAATGCCCCAAGCGTTCTTGTACTTGTTTAATATCTTTCGTTTTCTGGTAGAACATCGTTGCGTGTGTGTGACGAAATAGGTGAGGGTGAACGGTCATCCCTGTTTTCTTCCTCAAACGCTTAAAAAGGGCTTCTACATCTCCAAATGTCATTGGTTTTCCAATGTTCTTCCCCCGCAGCTTTACAAAGACAAAGTTCGTATCAAAATCCAATTCATCTACAACTTCATACAAATAATCATCATATAAATCCATTAATGCTTGAGATACAAAAATCTCTCGTTCGCCTGTTTTTAGCTTTGCCCCATTTTCTAATTCTCCTCGATCCACCAATCGAATACGATGGCCTTTTTGATAATCCACCTTAAAATCTTCTATGAATAGAGAAAGGACTTCTCCGATACGCAACCCTGTTTCAAATAACACTTGAATAAGAAATTTATCTCTTATATTCGTTGTTGCCTCGAATACTTGATGTACTTGTTCTTTCGTTAAAGTTTCAACTCTCTTACGAGGTTCCTTTAGTTTCAGTACATTTCGTACAGAAGGCTTGTCTCTGTTTATATGATGTAGGAAACTCTTGTAACGTAATCTTCCCCCTGTGAAGATTTGTTTCATTAACTTTTCAACCATGTCATTTTGTAGTTCTTCATTTCTGTACAAGTAATCATAAAGATTTGTAACAGCCGTAACCGTCAGGTTAATTGTCTTTTCCGTTTTCTTTGCTTTAATTAGTTTAAGAGAAGTAACTTTTGTACTTTCGTATGGGCTTCTTAGCCAAGCAACAAATTCCACAAAGTCCTCTAGCCCTATGTATTTATAATCTTTATTTGTTTCTTCTAAATAAGTAAAATACTGTTTCAATGAGTAACAGTAGGTTTTTTGTGTATTGCTGCTTTTACCTGTCGTATCTAAATATTTAATGTACTTTAATACAGGAAGAATAGGAACTCCACTCCGATCTAAAAGCATATACCGTTTGTTTCCATTCTCTAATAGAACTTCTTGAACCCTCATTATTAACTTCTCCCCTTACAATATAATTCCATATTCATGTATCAATTATATATTATACATTTAATACCAAATAAAAATGGTATGTATAGAGATTACAATATATAAAAAAATAGTGGATAATCTATGTAATATTAAACATAGCATCCACTATTTATTATAGTACGGTTAACCGTAGCAACCTAAAAATTTCATCTATTATACTGAATAAACTGCATTACATAAATCAATTGTAAACTGTCCTGCCATACCTTCAAAAGCAGTATTTGTAAAAGATACTACTGTAATCTCTTTTATTGGATCAACAAACCAAGAATGTCCATATGCTCCGCCTAACCTCCACGTACCTATCGACTCTTTGGTATTTGCTTCTTTGGGATTCTTTAAAATAGTAAATCCTAAACCAAACCCTCTACCAGGCCAATTATCTAGATCGAGGTCTCCAGTTTGTATTCGCAGCATCTCTTTTTTTATTTCTGCTGGTATTAAAGATTCCCCGGCTCTTAACTCCTCAAGAAATTTAATAAAGTCTAATGCTGAACCATTCATTCCAGAACCCCCTGATGGAAAAGCATCTTTATCAAAAGATCGTGCGGGTTCAAATTTAATCCCTGCAGTTCCCTCAAAAACTTGTGCTATTTCTATTTCTTCCATCCGTTTTGGGATTGGTGAGCCAGATAAATATGGGGTAACTATTCTGTTATTATCCTTAACATGAAATGTTGTATCAATCATATTTAACGGTTCAGTAATATATGACTTCACTAAAGCTGGTAATGAAGTGTTAGTAGCTTTGCTAATTACTGCACCAAGAACGTCTGTAGCTATAGAATATCCCCATTTTGTTCCAGGAGAATACAGTAATGGTACAGTGGAAAGTCTGTACATGTTCTCTTCTAGAGAAAGTCCTGATCGATCCATTCCATCTGAAACACCGGCTTTCTTATAAGCTCCTCCTTCTTGTTCCAAAAATCCATACGTTAAACCAGCTGTATGAGAAAGTAAATGTCTGATTGTAATTTTAGCCTTATCACCATTTAATAATTTTGGTTGAAAATATGGAAGCCATTTTGTTATTTCATCCTCTAATTGTATTATTCCTTTTGAGACTAAAATTAACGCTGCTGCAGAAACCATTGGTTTGGTCACAGATGAAAGGCGGAAAATCGAATCTTCTTTCATTTCTTTGTTTTCTTCTCTATCCGCATATCCTGCTGCACGTTTATAAACTATCTCACCACCTTTACTAACTATGGTCACAGTCCCAACAATATTATTACTTAAGATTGAATCATTAATTACTTGATCTACTCTATCATTCAAGAGCGAAATTTCTTTGTCTGTAGCAAACATTTTTACACACACCTTTCATATATCTTTATCACTCCTTAATTATATAAAAGCAAATCCAAGGAATGAATATAAATAAAAAGGTATTTCCAGAAAAATAATTTTAAAACAAAGTTTTTAAATGTTATTTCCTTATAAACTATAAGCATATGTATAACCGGATGTTTCTAAAGATGATTCGTTAATCGATTTATCATTATTTAATATTCTATATGTAAAAATTAAAATGAATTTATCATTATATTTTAAAAGTCATTTATTTTTAGCGTTTATAATTTTAAGTGTATAATCCTAATATACATGCAATATATAAGGAGAGGGTTTAATATGGATAGCATTGATAAAGATATTCTCATACATTTACAGGAAGATGCTCGGTTATCAATGACTTCGATTGGTAAACTAATTGGCTTATCGCAGCCAGCGGTAACTGAAAGAGTGAAAAGACTGGAAGAACAAGGGGTTATAACAAACTATAGAACTATTGTTTCTAATGAAAAAATCGGTAAACTCACTGTAGCATTTATTCTTTTCCGTACAACTCAGTGCAATAACTTTGTGGATTATTGTGAAAAGAATCCACAAGTTGTTGAATGTCATCGAATAAGTGGAGAATATAATTATTTAATTAAGGTAGTTGTAGATTCAACCAAAGCAATTGAATTATTTGAAAATGAAAGTATGAAATATGGTAATTCAACTACCTTAATTTCTCTCTCTTCACCTATAGACTATAAACCTTTATTACCTTCGAATTAAGTATAAGAAATTAAATCCCTAAATACGTTATTTCCGATAGTTTTAAAAACGTTCAATGTCAGTATAAAAAAGAGAGGAACTTATGTTAACGGGTTCCGTTTCCTATCGCAAAACGTAAATTTGCAATTAAAAATGTAAAGTAAAATGTATATCAAAAAGCACCGCAAAATGCTGTGCCTTTTGTTTTAAGAAATAAAATAGCTCAGTTCATATATGAACTGAGCACTTCTCTTTATTTATTTTTGCTGCCTGTTCAACCAACGGACCATTAAGAATAATTAATCGAGCAACCTTCTATTGATAAATACATGCGTAATGGTTAATAAAACCAACATAGCAACTACAATAACAGTTGCTTCATAAGGGTAGTCAATAAAACTATGGATAACTACTAACAATCCTAACGGTAGAAAAAAAGCTCCCCCTGTAACTTTACCTAATATGGATTTATTTTTAATGTTTTTTTCATTAAACCCAGCTAATAACCACGTTTGCTTTTTCACAGCTGCCAAGTATGAAACAAGTAAAAGAGCTATACCAATAATTAATAATCCGTAGTCCATCTTTGAACCTCCCAAAACCGAAATTATTTCCCGATACTTTATTTACGATTCTAGATAAAAAAAGTTCCCTTTTTATTCAACTAATGCACTCATTAGTTTAAGAATCACTTCACAAACTCTTATCATAATTCTACACTTATAACGATAATACCTCTGGATTTTGAAGTTACCAAAGAGCGTTCCAAAATGGATAAGCTACGCCTAATATCCTGCAAAAAGGCATTCACTGAATTGTCATTAGCTCTTACAATGAGTCTTGGCTAAATGCTCATTTGATAACTTTGAGGAATCCGTAAGAACATCAATGTAACGGCTCCCGCGGTCTGCCATCGCAATAGCGATGTTCAATCTTATTTGATTTATGGACATTATAATGGGTCCCGTCTGGTGCAATTTTTGTTTCGTAAAACTTGTGTACAGCTAGTCTCCTTTTCAAATATTCTACAGCTATTTCATAATCAGATTGTTCCGATAAACCATTGGACTCTGCCCAATCCCTTAGATACTTATTTGAATCAATAAATTCCTGGAAAGCTGCTTCTCTCGAAAGTGTTTTGTCAAAGGTATTAATAAAATGATGTAATTTTCCCTGCTGAATCTCAACCGAGAAAGCCTTTTTTATTGCGGACTTCAGCACCATATCATCATCACTAACCATACGCCACTTTTCCGTTTTTACCATTTCTTTGATAAGGAACATTTGAGCCATCGCAGTATATGTGTGATTAATGTTCATAATTAATCTGTTCTACAATGATTCAACTGTTCTATCCATCACCCTTTAAAATAGAGTGAAAACAACACTTTTTTTAGTATAAATCTGGAATGGATTTTAATTGGAGGTTATGATCATGGCAGAATACACGATTTTTGCTTTAGTTTTTGCAGCTTCTGCATCAACACCTGGTCCAGAAACTTTAGGAATTTTATCTAGAGCTCTGTCTGGCAGACCTTTTGCAAGCTTGCCTCTTGCTTTAGGAATTATTATTGGAAAATTAATCATGCTAACAGCAGCAATTCTCGGTTTAACTGCCTTGGCGGAAATACTTGGACCTATATTCGTGGTGTTAAAATATTTTGGAACAGCCTATCTATTCTGGCTAGGCATTAAAAAATGGAGAAATGCTAGTAAGGTCTTTGAAATGAAAAAAAATTCAAACCCTATAAATTTGACTATTGAAATAGGATTGGGTCTTGTATTGACTCTTTCTAATCCTATTGCCATTGTTTTCTATATAGCTCTCCTTCCAGGTGTGGTTGATGCCTCTAATGTGACATTAAACAGCTATATTATACTGTGTTTCATCATTGTTTGTATGATGCTTATTATTATGATCGGGTATAGTTTGATAGGAGTAGCTACGAAAAAAATGTTCTCTTCCCCAAACTTTAAGATACATTTTGATCGATTAGCAGGTGCATTGATGATTGGCGCAGCAATCTTGATGGTAATTAGATAAGCATGCTATTTATTTGTTCTCTATTAATTGTTTAGTGGATTAGGAGTATTGGATGGGTGAGTCAAATGACTATAAAGAAAACATGAATTTTTACAACCTAAACTACCCTCCTCCTTCCCCTATTGTTATTCATTAAAAAGTTAATGCAAAGGAAACGTCATATAGGCGTTCCCTGGCACTGACTTTAGTTTAAATAACTGCTTAATCTTTAAAAAACTTTTTAACTTTTCTATTCTTTCATATCGTTTTGCGCAAATCCTTTATTACTAAAAAAATAGTAGCTGCAAAAGTTTTTTTCATTTATTTCCCTTTCATTCCCCGCCATCACAATCTCATTAATAGAAGCTAAAAGTTGATTTTGTTCCAAAAACATAAAAACAGCTGGATTCTCCATTGCTAGCTTATCAATTTCCTTTACAACATTAAATAATTGAATAATAGATTGATGCATGAAATCGCCCCTTAACTGCTTTTTATTTATGGCTGTTTTCTCAAAATTTGTTATTTTCACATAAAAAATTGGAGATGAAGTACTCAGCAGACTGAATACACGTAGACTCCTGTGGGAATGCGAGAAAGACGAGACCCCGCAGGAGCGTATGCGACGAGGAGGCTCGACGCTCGCCCACGGAAAGCGAAGTGTATTCAGGCTGCGAGTTTATAAGCAACAATCTTTACGAAAACAGCCTTATCTATTAATAATTTCAAACCTTTCATTTCCATGTATTTCATCATTATATAAAATTGCTCTGAACAAATTCTGAACACTTTTAACCATTCATGAATCGTTTTTGTAAAACAATACTCTGGCTTAAATGTAATAAATGGAGAAGAGTATGTGGATAATAAAAAGAAAAAGGGATTGGGGTTTTCATGGATTTTTTTCACGGTCAAGAATCGCTTACTTCTATTCAATGGATTTTAAGAGCTATTGTATCATTCTTCTTTTTAATTTTTGTGACAAAAATAATGGGACAGCGATCTATTTCACAGTTAAGATTACTCGATTTTGTCGTTTCATTAGTTATTGGAAATGTCATTGCCCACCCTTTGTCTGATGAACAACTAGGATTAAAAGGATCGATGATAACGATAACAGTACTCATGACACTCTATTTGATTGGTGTATATTCCACCTTAAAATGGCACAAGCTGCGTATCTTTTTTGATAAACCACCCTATGCTATCATAGAAAATGGGCAAATTCATTATAAAAATTTAGTTAGGGCAAGGATATCGATTGATATTTTATTGTCAGAGCTGCGTAAAAATAAAATTAAAGATGTTCAAAACGTTTCCCTTGCTCTATGGGAGCCTGATGGCACTATTTCGTTTTTTTTATCCCCTGCCTACCAAACAGTAACACCAGATGTCATGCATCTAGCAACAAAACCCTTTACATTTCCGAGAACCATTATACTAGATGGAAAAATTGATAAGAAGCAGCTAGACCAAATGGGCAAAAATGAAGACTGGTTAAAAAACAAAATTAACACTAGCTGCAATTCGAAAATAAATGATATCCTATTAGCAACGATTGATCATGAGGATAATCTGAAAATTTTTTTGTATAGATAAATGACACCTAAGAAATATTGCTTAAACATAGAAACTAAAAAAGGATAGCAATAAAAATTTCACATTTTATTGCTATCCCCGCTATCACTCAGTCAATGAGAAAAACCCATTACCATTTTTTATTTTAATAATTCTCCCGTATCTCCCGTTTTTATCCCTGCTGCATTAGCTTCATCTGTATCAATATGCATATCTAAAGCGTAAGTGTCTTTTACACGAATTAATACTTGATGGAAAATCAGTTCTCTTTCTCCACTCACTTTCACACGAACGTATTGTCCATCCTCCACATTAAATGTTTCAGCATCTTTTGTCGTCATATGAATGTGGCGCTCTGCAATGATGACTCCTTTATCAATCGTCAACTCCCCCTTTGGACCAATAATAGTTATTCCGGGCGTACCATCGATATTACCAGAGGAACGTATTGGCGCATTGATCTTTAGGTGAAAAGCATCCGTTTTCGAAATTTCAATTTGGGTCGCTTTTCTAATCGGTCCGAGAATTCGCACATTAGCTATCTCCGATTTTTCTGTTTTTATCGTCACCGTTTCTTCAGCCGCAAATTCACCAGGCTGTGATAATTCCTTTTTGCTAGTCAATTCATAGCCTTCTCCAAACAGCTTTTCTAAATCCTCTTTTGTTAAGTGAATATGTCTGTTCGATACACCAATAGGGATTTGCATCATTTTTGAACTCCTTTTTTATATTGTATTTTACTTTTCCCCTAATGGATGATGGTTAATTAATTTTCATCCTATATTTGATTCAGTCAACCTGCTGCTATTCAATTACATCCGCTAGTATAAAGTTCAATTTGTATGTACGAATAGTTTGTTTTTGCCAAGGCAGCATCTGATAGACATACCTTGGCACCAATTTTTAACCCCCGAAGAACTTTTTAAATTTTTCTAATTCCTCTTTACTGTACTTTTTTGTTTTATCAAAATATGGATTGTCCTCTAATGAATTTTTGGGGTCCAGATTTGTATTTACTGAAAAAACTGGCTGCTCATTGCCTTCTGCAATAACTCGATCATCTAAACTGTCAAAGTCAGGCATATTGGAATCTTTATTATTCACCATTGTTTACACCTCCTATAAAGTAGGGTAAACTTTTGGTTTAATTTTATGTACGATAAAAAAGTCTCATTCATAAAAGAATAGATTAATGTCTATCTTCACTTCCTGCTGTTTCACATAGCGCAACTGTCTCTATGGCGTTTTTTACTAAATAATGATCTACACTCGCTAACATTGCCTTTCCTCCATTAATCATCGCCCTCTCGTCGAAATCGAATTTAGGGTGGTGATGTGGATAAACAGCATCTATTGATTCATTACCTGCTCCTGTAAAAAATAGCATACCTGGTTTCTTTTCCAGATAGTTGGCAAAATCTTCACTAACTAATAGGGCAGGCGCCTCTTCAATTTGCAATTCTGGCAAAGATGCTTTAACAGAACTGGAAAATACATCTGTTTCTTCAGGATGATTGTAAACACCTGATACACCATGATAGTAATCAAATTCGTAATCAGCCTGCGAACTTAAGCATATGCCTTTAATAGCATCATTCATAGCAGCTTCTACTAATTGCTGCACTTCTTTTTCATACGTTCTGACCGTTCCTTTTAAAACAGCTGTATCTGCAATTACATTAGCAGCATCCCCAGCATGAATAGATCCAATGGATATAACAGCTGTTTTCTGAGGATGAACTCTTCGACTAACAATATATTGAAGCTGGTTGATCAACTGACCGGCAACAGCAATAGCATCTATCGTATCGTGGGGGGAAGAACCATGTCCCCCTTTCCCTTTTATTTTTATTTGAAACAAATCCCCTGCAGCAGTTGTATATCCTTTTGTATATGAAATCGTTCCTGTAGGAATTAAACTCCATAAGTGGTTGCCAAAGACAATATCTACTTCTTCCAAACAATTATCTGCAATCATTTTCTTCGCTCCACCGCCGCCTTCTTCAGCATGCTGAAAGAGCAGAACTACATTTCCAGCTAATTGTTCCCTATTTTCCTGCAATACTTTACTCACTGCTAAAAGAATAGCAGTATGTCCATCATGGCCACAGGCATGCATAACACCATCGATTTTAGATTTATATGGAACTTCTTTTTCGTCCTGAATAGGCAACGCATCAAAGTCAGCCCTTAATGCAATTGTTTTCCCAGGTTTTGCTCCTCTAATAATGCCGACTACTCCCATGCCGCCAACATTTGTCCTTCTTTCAATTCCATATCCAGATAAGATGGAAGCAATTAGCTTGGAAGTCTTATACTCTTGATTTGTAAGTTCGGGATATTGATGCATATGTCTGCGCCATTCAACCATTTTGTCAAACATTTCTTCCAATTGTTGATTCCAAATGTTCAGCATATACCTTCCTCCTATGTCGTAGCTTTAAGAAGATTGAACAGTCGTCTAATTTATCGACTGCAATCATCTTTCTTTATTTTCCGAAAATTAAATATATAAAAACAGTATACAAAATATAATCGTTGAAAACAAAAATAAAGACCCCTAAAGACAATGCTTAAGGAGTCATTTTTACTTATAACGTCTTTTAAAAATGCTGATTTATTGTTTAATTTGATTTCTTTGAATAAAACAAGCTAATTAATTCGCTGATTGTTTTTACTATAAATCTTAATTTCATAAGGATCATTTTTCACTTTTTCTTTTATTGAATCAGATGAAAGAAAATCATCGATGACTTTTTCAAGCTGCTTGCCAAACTCTTTTGCATTTTTGTCTGAACTAGACAATGTGGTATACACTAAAATCTGTGGTTTTAGATGTACAGAATAGCCTAGCATATGCACTTTATATTCTTTTTTGCCCATTAAATCTTCCTCAATAATATGAAGGATGTCAATCAACCTTTTTTCTTGATCCCTTTTTACCATATCTACTTTTTTTATGCTTAAAGAAACATGTTCCATTTTATATCGTTTAAAAATATCATTTACTACTTGCTTTAGTTCTTCGGTTCTATTCTCCGTGTTAGGTATATATAGGATAATTGTTTGTGGATCATAACTCATTGAAGAAGCTACATTGAAATTCCTAGCTGCTAATTCCTTTTGAATAACAGGATGAATAATATTAAATTCCTTCGTCGTTTTCTCGAATTCCTTCTGTTCCTGTTCTGACATCTTTGTTTCCTTAAGTCGTCTTGAATCCTTACCATTATCTCTTCTTATTTGTAGAGTATAAGCATCATAATCTTTTGAAAGCAGGATGTTCTTTGCTATTTTCTTTACATCATTTTTCACCGAATCATAATACTCTTTAGACCCATAAATCGTGATATATAATTTTTTTTCTGGATAAATCACCCCTATTACAGAAGTATTATAGCCTTCCGCTCTTAATTCTTTTGAAATGGTTTCCGATATACTAGCCTTTGGTTCAAAAATTTGTCCTAAGTATGGAATTTTTGCTGCTACTTTCGCCATTACGGGAGAAACAAAAGCAGAACCAATAAATAGAGAAAACAATAACACTGCTGCACTGCTAATGTAGAATACTTTTTTGGGCAGATTTCGTTGGTTCCTTTTTCCTGTTTTGATGGCATTTTTCATCACTTGGTTCAATTTGTCTTCAGGAATTTTTATATTGTCTATCTCTTTTTTTACATTGGTATTTAGAAAATCATTCATCAGATGCATCCCTCCTTTAAATCCGATTTCAATTGATGGATTGCTCTATGCAATCGAGTTTTGACCGTTCCTTCTGGACAATTTAATATTTCGGCAATTTGTTTTACTGTTAGATCCTTATAGTACCTAAAAATAATCACAGTCTTATAATGCATATCCAACCGCTTAATTGCTTCTACTAAATCCAATTTTTCTTCCATGTGAAGATTTTGATCATGAATATATCCATCCGCATCACTAAGTGAAACCAAACGATTAGTTTTGTTAATAAAATCTATTGCCGTATTAATTAAAATTCTCGCTATCCATGTAGAAAAATAAGATGACTCTTTTAAATGCTTTATAGAAATAAAAGCTTTACAAATTGTTTCTTGTACAATATCAAGCGCATCTTCTTCATTTTTCACGTATAAATAAGCCATTCGAAAGAGCTTGCTCTTTTCCATTTCGACTAACTCTTGAAATGCTTTTTCATTTCCTCTTTTAGCCTTGTTTATTTTTTTATCCATCGACATGTACTCACCGCCTCTTTTTCTAACCGTTAGACACTACAAATTGCGAAAACGTTTCAAAAAAAACAAAAAATAATTATTTTAAAATAATATAAGAACAATTATAAAGACATCAAAAAGGTGTGCCACAAATGACACACCCATTACATCCATTATCATTGATAAAAAAAGCAAGAAATAAACCTTCTGTCGACTTTTATTTTTCTACGATAAAAAATTCCATTTCCATCAGATAGCTGGAAACATCAAAAAATACTACTGTCGTTTTTTTGTCTTTTTATTATTTAACTTTTCCGCTGCTGTCAGCGGTTCATTTGCAAATTCATGATCAAATTGGTTGGACAAGTTCCCTTTTACAGCTTGTTTTTCACTATTCAAGTTTTTCTTCGATTTGGTCATCTTCAAGCACCTCCATCACGTATTTTACCTAACATGGATAATAATTATGTACGCATTTTAAACTACCTATTTTATAAGAATAGAAAGTACACTAACTATTAACAAAGACCCCATAATAATGTTGAATTGTTTTCTAAAAGCAGATAAATATTTTTGAAAAAGAGAGCCAAATAGACTCCAACAAAAGGTACTAACAAAACCAATAAAAGCCAAAAGCAAGGAATAGAATAATAAGGCCAAATGTGAAGGGTCATAGGGTAGAATAAATGTTGAAACTACTGATAGGGCAAATAGAATTCCTTTTGGATTTATGAATTGTAATAAGATGCCCGATATAAAATTGTTATTGTCTTTCTGTTCTTCCGTATCATTTTCAACATTTTTAGCCATCATAATTTTTAATGCAAGATATAACATATACATTACACCAAGAATTGTCATAAGCAGTTCAATCTTCGGCAGAATGCTTTTAAGTAAAACATTAAGGTAAATACACAGTATCATGATCAAAAAGAAACCGGTACCGACTCCTAGACAAAATCTAATGGTCTTCTTTAACCCATACTTGTTTGCAAATAACATAGCCATAATAGTATTGGGTCCTGGCGTAAAACTAGTGACAAAAACAAATAATAAAAATGATAATATGGACATACTTGCCTCCTTAAATAAAGTTAAGTTTCTGGATAATGCATTACGACCTGAAATACAGTGCCCTCATTTGTTTCGTTGATGTATTGGTGAGTAACATTGCCTTCAAACTTTATTGCTTCACCAGATTTTAAGCAATAAAACATATCCTTAATCTTTAATTTCAATTCCCCTGAAACGACTGTAATATATTCTAGAACTCCATTATTATGTGGCTCAGAAATGTAATTGCCCGTTGCTTTTAAAGTAACCGTAAATATTTCCATCTGGGTTTGCGGATCAAATGGAAATAATAAATATACTAGACATTTTCCATTATCCTCTGTTATATCCGCTTCTTTTTTCTGAACAATCGAAATTTTAGTTTCATTCTCCTTTAAAAGGGAAGAAAAAGAGATGTTTAAACCTGAAGCAATTTTCCAAACGATTGTAACCGTTGGCTGTGAAGTTCCTTGTTCAATACGATATAACATTGCTTTACTAACACCTGTTAATTCTGCAAGTTTATCTAAACTGATTCCTCTTTTTTTTCGTATATTTTCAATATTATTGCCAATACGAATATGTATGGACTCTTCGATAAAAATCACCTTTCCTTTTGACGTTTTATAAGTTAAACAAATTTTATCATATATGAAACATTTTTGCGAAATTGTAGTCAGCACTAAAAACAAGAAAAGGTATGCCGTTAAAATGACACACCTTGTCCTTTCTTATTTTGATTGATAAAAAAGCTAAAAATTAACCTATCAATTTTTATTTTCATTTAAATTCTACTGTCGTTTTTCCGTATAATGTTTATTTTCGATCAAGGTTTTCTAATTAATTTTAATCATATTCTTTGATTTATTATACTATCCCACCTTATTAAAACTACAAAAATACAGCAAAAAAAGTATCAGTCACCAAAATGACATTGGTCTATTCAAGGAGACTGACACTTCGTTTCGCAAACTATTAAGTAAAATTAAACCATGAATTTAACAAACCCTTAACGGTCCCGATGCACCATATAATTCAATAAATGCTTTAAAAAAGGGCTGTTGCGCGGCACTTCTTGCAGCGATTCCATTGCGAGACAGTAATGTTCCCACATTGCTTTTTTGGCATCAACAGAACCAAGGATGGACACAAAAGTTGAATGGTCGTTTTCTGCATCTTTTCCAACGGTTTTTCCGAGTAAATTCAGATTGCCTTCTACATCAAGCAAGTCATCCTTAATTTGAAAAGCAATGCCGGCATGATAGGAAAATTTTTTCAACACTTTTATTTCTAAGTCCTTTGCATTTGCGAGAATAGCAGGCATAATCAGGGAAGCTTCGAATCCTATCCCCGTTTTATAAAAACAGATTGTATTTAATTGTTCCAGTGTCAATAATTTCCCTCTAGAATCCAAGTCCATCGCCTGCCCCTTGCACATCTCCCCTGTCATTTGGGCCGAATATTGAATTAATTTCAGCACCGTTTTCGCATCGAATTGGTCAAGTGATGTTTGTTCTTCAATCGCCTTCTGGGTCAGAAAAAGACCCGATAATTCTGCTATTGCAATGTTATACACTTCATGCACGGTTGGACGCCCCCTGCGGATCGACGCATTATCCTGAGATGGCAGATCATCGAAGATTAACGATGCAGTATGCATATATTCTAATGATTTCAACAGCGGCACAATTGCTGAGCTTTTTAATCCATATTCGTTTACGGCCATAACCCAAGCCACGATTGGCCTTAACCGCTTCCCATCGCCATCCAGACTGTAATTTGCAGCATCAATTATCCACTCCTTCATCAAAGAATTATTATCGATTTTAGGAATCGTTAAGATGTTGTTGATTTGAGTGCGGACAGTTTTAATCGTATCTAAAAATTCTTCCTGTTCCTTCCGTTCTTTTTTTAGTGTGTTAATCATATGATCCCGAAGCAGTTTATCAAAGAAATCCACATCATCTGCTTTTCGAACCATCTGTTGGATGATGCGATTGAATGTTGGATTTCCAGAAGCAAACAGCTCCATCACTTCCTTGTATTTTTTCGTTCCTATTTTTTCTTTAAATCGTTTTAGACCGTTTATTGCACGATCCAAAATCACCTCACACGTCTTCGCATCTGAGTGATAGACATGATGAATCAAATGAGAGATGACCGTCCAGTATAATTCAAAGGGATTGATAAGATCCATCCGCTTATCATGATATTTTAAATAGTAGGTATAAGGTGTAACCGCACCTTCCTTCCTATCATCAAACATATCGGCAAAATCATCAGCGAGCTGGTTGTAAATGCCATAATAGAATGTCCGGCTGTCAAAGCCCTCATCCTCAGGAGCACTGATTAAGGAACGAACAATCAATCGGGAAGAAGAGGATTTTAAAATTACCGGTATGTAAAGCTCTTCATTCGTGTAGCTTCCATTGGATAAATCCTTTTCACGGTCCACTTCCTGGGAATGAAAAAACACATATGATTGCTCAAGAAATGATTTCCAAGTCTCATTCCGATGATTTTCCTTCATATACTCAAATGCCTCTCGGAGTTCCGAATGAATATATTGAATCAGATGATCATTATTTCCAGTCCACTCTCCTAATTCAGGGACAGATCCTGTAATAAGGGTGGTACGGATTAAATCGGAATATTGTTTTTCCTCATTAGCGGATAAAACTTTCGCATCCAGAAGGTCGTCAATAAACGGATAGGTCAAACCATAGTAAAAGCCTAGCTTAATCGCTTTATCTAATTTTTTCGTACGTTCTTCAGGCGGTATCCCATCTCCCATTTCTTCGATCTCGTGCATCACTACTCCAGCAGTAATTTTTAGAATTTTTCGCTGGGCTTGCGCTGCATCCATCCCCTCTGGAATATTAAAGGATACCTTCTTTAGTTTGTTTATCACCCAGATTACGGTAGACTCAACTCCTTCCTTCTGGGCCATCCTGTACAAGCCGACCATGCTAAACGTCTCCGTTTTATCACCTCTATTTGTTGTCAGATGAGTTTTTAAACTGTCCACTACACGACGAATTTTAGTCTGAGTATCAGGTGAATTCAGAGATTTTCCCAAATCCCGCATATAAATATAGGAGATGCTACGGTCCAAGTAATGATCGAGTTTACCTGTGTAATCCAGCCATTGAATATAATGGTGATACCCTTTTGAATCAGGCTTCCCCTTTCCCCGTGAAATAAAGGAGAATATGGAATGATGATGAATATGATTGTGTTTCCAAGATTGGATATCTTTTGTTAGGATAGGGACATAAGTCTTTTGCCTGACTTGCTCATACAGTGATTGAAAATAGTGACCAGCCTTTTGCTCAGCCAGCCGGTAGCATGCATCGGCATTTTTGATTAACTCCTCATTCATACGATAAATACCTCTATTTCATGGTCTCTTATGTCATTCAAACCAATATTTTAACCCAAGCATTTGTTTCTTTTCAAAACGCTCTTTTCGTATAGATTGTTGCTTTTAAACTCGCAGCCCGAATACTTCTTCTCCCATTTTTTACGTAAAAAACAACAAACTTAGAGAAAACAGCCTTTCAAAATATATTTAAATATAATCTAAAGATAACATCTTTATAACCAGAAAGGTTATAAAGGCATGATTCCTTTGCATCTGTAAATGCATATATTAATGTTATTAATGTTTATGTATTATTTTAAAAATGATGTTTTTTAGTAGAGGTTGCACTTTTCTAATTTCTAAATAAGTAGTCTAACTTCACCGTATTGAATACGCTTTTATGCCTGACCCCCTGCCCCTTAATCCTATAGGTACTGGGGGAAAGACATCAATTTTAATTTTGTGAGATTTCTGTTGTAAAAAACGTGGGTTTTATTAAGGTTTATATTTAGGGGAGATACTTATTTACATAAGCAACTTCATACGTTGACAAAATACCCCAATAAAAAATGTGATAAATGGTCTTATTTTTTCTTAATTATACTTCAAGTTGTTTTTTTATTCGGTCTATTTCTCTTTCATTCAGAGCAGCTTTTTCCCAAGTATAATCTTGATCTGCTTCTATTTTATTTAATTGGCGGAGAATTACTTGATGACTTTTCAAATTTTCCGTACGAAATTCTAATAGTTCTGTTTTTATAGATTGTTGTCCTTCTTTTAATTCTTGGATGTCTTTGCGCATGGATTGCTGTTCTTTTCCAAATATGGTTAGTTCTTCTTTAAATGCTTTCATTTCCTCTTTCATCGACTGTTGTTCTACTTTTAATCCTTGTATTTCCTTTTTCATCAACTGTTGCTCTACTTTTAGTCCATGTATTTCCTCTTTCATCGATTGTTGCTCTACTTTAAGCTCTTGCACACTTTTGTTTAAATTACCAGTTATTGCAATAAGGCTGGCGATCATTTCTTCTAATTTATCAAATCTTTGTTCTGACACTTTATTTCACCTCCTTGTCCATTATTTTATCGTAAAGGAAAAGAAATTACTATTTCTTATACCCAGGGTCAAACACTAGCATTTTCAATCTCCAACACCTTCCAATTTGCTTCTTCCTATTTCTACTGCTACAATTAAATATAGACAAAAATAGACTTTTATGGAATTTTCCTTTTGAATTTTAGGAGTTGCTATCATATACAAAAAACAAAATATCCATAAAAGAAGCTGATTTTTTTTTAATAATAGGCATAATATTTACACGGAGGGAATTCTTTTGTCAGAAAATGTAGATAAACAACGTAATAAATCAGAAATTTTTGTCAGGTCCATATTGGCGTTGATCGGTGTTGCTATATTGGCAATTGGTGCGACTTTATGTAAGCAAGGACATGTGGGGCTAGATCCTTTTACTGCTATCAATATAGGTCTTTCAGAAAAAGTTGGCCTAAGTTTGGGTAGCTTCCAGCTCAGTGTTAATGTGATTATTATTGTCATCGTATTATTATTAGACCGGAAAAGAATCGGTATTGGCACCATCATTAATATGGTTTGTGCTGGATTTATGATCGATTGGTTTTCAGACCTCTATACCCATGTGTTTGATTATCAGACAACGCTGCTAACCAAAATAGTAAATGGTATTCTCGGTTTGCTCTTCTTTACACTTGGCACTTCTATCTATATGACCGCGAAGGTTGGCGTTGCCCCTTATGATGCACTTGCCCCTATTGCATCAAAACGATTACATATCAAATATAAATTTTGTCGTATGGCTCAGGATATTGGGTTTATGATTGGTGCTTTAATTGCAGGGGGACCTATTGGCCCTGCCACCATTATCATCTCCTTTTTTGCCGGACCATTAATCACCTTCTGGGATCATCGTTTTAGCAAAAATCTTGTAGCGAGTTTAGTAGACTTCGGAAGACATCCTTCTGGGAAAAAAATCGGACTTAGCATTGATAATATCGGAAAATACACGTATAACCTTGTAAAATACAGCTACAATCAAACGGTTATCACACAAGAAAGACTTTCCGATTATTCCGATGAACAACTGGAACAACGAGTAAACCAAACACGTACAACCTTAAATCATATGAAAACTGTATTTAATAACACGGCTACTCTATACGGAATGTTAAAAAATGAGGAGCGGAAGAGAAAAAGAGAAGCAAAACTGCAAACAGAAAATACAGAAACTCCAGATAGAGAAACTTCAAAACAAAAGTCTGATACTTCACATTAATCACTTCCTATTTTAAGAAGGCTGTTTTGTTATAGATTGTTGCTTTTAAACTCGCGGTCTGAATACACTTCGTCCGTTTAGCGAGCGTCGAGCCTCTTCGTCGCATACGCTCCTGTGGGGTCTCGTCTTTCTCGCATTCCCACAGGAGTCTACGTGTATTCAGTCTGTTGAGTACTTCTTCTTCCAATTTCTCACGTAAAAAACAACAAACTTTGAGAAAACAGCCTTAAGAAAAAAAACAACCGGATATCGTTTTTCTATTCGGTTGTTTTTCTTTGTTGTGATTCTGCTAAGAAAAAAAATAAAGGAGGTCTTTCTAACTGTATGAAAGCATTAGTTTTAACCGGAACAGAACAAATGGAAATTCAAGAAATTCCTGATCAACCTTTAAAAAATAATGAAATCAAAATAAAGATGAAATACGCCGGCATTTGTGGTACAGATAAACATTTATTCAAAGGATTGCCTGGTTCAGCACAAGCTAATCCCCCTGTTATTTTAGGTCATGAAAATTCCGGCGTAATCAGCGAGCTAGGGCCAAACGTTAAAAGCGGTCTTCAAGTTGGTGACCGTGTTACAATTGATCCAAACATTCCTTGCGGCTATTGCTCTTATTGTCATGATAACAAGCCTCAGTTATGCGAAAATATGGAAGCTGTTGGCGTAACCCGTGATGGCGGCATGGCTGAATATGTTTACGTCCCGGAAACAAATGTATATAAAATACCAGATAGTCTTAGTTTTAAAGAAGCAGCCATGGCGGAACCAGTCAGCTGCATGATCCATGCACTAAAGCAAGTCGATATTAAAACACATCATACAGTCTTAGTGGTCGGTGATGGATTTTTAGGACAATTATATATTCAATATTTGGCGAATCGCGGTGTGAAAAAAGTGGATGTCAGCAACCGTAATTCGAAAAAAATTGACCAACTAAAGAAACTCGGCGCTACAAGTGTAATTCATCACGACGAAATAAAGGAAAAATATGATATCGTCATCGAATGTGTCGGCGTGACGAAAACGCAAGAACGAGCAGTCTCTTCTGCACGCCGAGGTGGACAAGTTCTAATGTTTGGCGTCGCTAATCCAGATGACGTCATTCAAATTAGCTCCTACGATATTTTTTTTAATGAGTTAACTATAAAAGGTGCATTCATTAACCCACATTCCATGAACGAAGCCATCCAACTATTAACTAATAAATCCCTGTTGGATATCGAACCACTTCTTTCACATGAATTTACATTAGAAGAAGTCCCTGACTTTTTGGCTGGCAACATCAATGAAAAAATCACAAAAGCAGTTATTAATTTAGAGGCGTGATCCATTCAAAAACTCCTCTAGAGAAAAAGCTTTACTTTGAAGCTGCGCAATACAGAAATAAAGAAAAAAGTACCAGTTACCGTAAAAGGACAATTGTCCTTTTGCGGTAACTAGCACTTAGTTTCCAGATCAAAAGAAACCAAATCCTTAAAAAAATTAACAACTTCCTTCTCCACTAAAATTCTTCGTATACTGCTGGGTCTTGATCAAATGTCCGTCCATTTGGGTGGCTTAGCTTAGCAATCGGCTGCATCTCTTCATCGGTTAGCGAGAAATCAAATATTGATAGGTTCTCAAGCTGGCGTCCTGGCGATGAAGCTTTAGGCAGCGGCAATGCACCAAGCTGAATATGCCAACGGAGAATAATTTGTGGAATCGACTTTTGATGAGCATCAGCAATAACCTGAATATCCTTATCCTGCAACAATTCATTCGCTCGTCCCAATGGACTCCAAGATTGTGTTACAATCCCATGCTCCTTATACCACGTTCTCTGTTTTTCCTGTGAAAAATAAGGATGCAGTTCAATTTGATTGATACTTGGAGTAACGCCGGTTTCTTGAATTAAACGTTCCAAGTGTTCCGGTAAAAAGTTGCAGACGCCAATTGAACGGATAAGTCCCCATTTTTTCGCATCAATCAACGCTTTCCAAGCTTCAACATATAAATCCTTGCTTGGATTTGGCCAATGAATAAGGTAAAGATCATAATAATCCAATCCTGCCCGTAAAATAGATTCCTGAATAGTAGTTATTGCTGCATCGTAGGTGTGGTGCCGTCCAGGTAACTTAGATGTAATTCGCAGCTGTTCACGTGGAACCGAGCTGCGTCGAACCGCCTCGCCAAGCGCTCCCTCGTTCTCGTAGTTAAAGGCAGAATCAAGCAAACGATAACCTACATCAATGGCGCTTACAATAGTGTTAGCACCCGCCGCTCCATTCAACTTGTATGTACCAAAACCAATTGCCGGAACTGTCAAACCATCATTAAGCGTAATTTCTGGAACTGCATTTACCACGATCATCTCCCCTTTCTTAACACTATCAGTTTAGCACCCAATATTAGGTAAGTCTAACAAACTGCAACTAATCATGGAAAATAATAACTGGTATTGGTGCCTAGTTTATTTAAAGTTAGTACACAAAAAAAACGCACAGCTTTATGCTGTACGTACCTGTTAAATAGCGAATGCGTGATTACCTATTGTCTTAATAACTTTACGAGAGAAAATCCAATCACTTGTTGCCGTTTCAGGGTTGTAAAAGTAGAGCATCTCATCGTCATTCCCTTGACTCTCCAAAGCTTCTTGAACCGCTTTATGCGCTTCCTCATCTGCAGATTCATGAATAGAACCATTTTGAACAGGTTCAAATGCATTCTTTTCATATATAACATCCTTTATTGTATCGGGAAACTCTTTGTGTTCCACACGATTCAACACAACTGCCGCAACTGCTACTTTACCTTCATATGACTCACCTTTTGCTTCTGCGTGAACAAGACGAGCGAGTAAGTTCTTTTCCTCGGTCGAGATTGTAAGAGAATTATCTGTCTTTTCGAACCTCGTCATTGGGGAATTTACTTCTATTCCATTAAAAAAATGAAAGTCTAATAAATTTGTCTCATCCTTATATCCACCAAATTTTTCCACGAATAATTTTAGCGTGTCACCAGTATGAATAGAATCTACTTCTTCAGCATTTATATGAGTAATAGGAAAAACAGTATATGAACTAATTAATATAATGGTTATAGCTAATATAAATAATTTTATCAATTGTAAACCTCCTGCTTTTTTTAATCCTAACAGGCCCATATACAAGGCTAACAGGTTTACAAGTATTTCTCATTATATAATTATTGGTAGAATTACCATTTAAACGATAAGCATCGACAAGAAATTGAAAATTTTGTATGAGGTTTATTGCAGGGATGTTCAATTGAGGATTTTATCGTCTTCTAAATTGTTCTAATTCTGTTTCCATTTTATATACTTTTTATTTAAGGCTGTTTTCGTATAGATTGTTGCTTTTAAACGCGCAGACTGAATACACTTCGCTTTCCGTGGGCGAGCGTCGAGCCTCCTCGTCGCATACGCTCCTGTGGGGTCTCGTCTTTCTCGCATTCCCACAGGAGTCTACGTGTATTCAGTCTGATGAGTACTTCTCCTCCCATTTTTTCACGTAAAAAACAACTACATTTAAGAAAACAACCTTATTTAACACTTCTGTTTTATCATCAACATAGTCCACAAGTGCCCGCCCTCCTGTTTAAAACTAGCGGGCAGGCAATCTTATTATAAAAAATCAGCAGTTCCCTCTACTTTTTATCAATTATCAGAAGAACCTTCATTCGTATTGCTGGCAGTTTTTTTACCATCGGCATGTTTTACGCCTTTGCTTTTATAAGGTTTCGCACTTTTTGCTTTATTTGCACTAGCTTGCCAGCGGTTCCAGCCTTTTTTGCCAGTTCCTCTGCCTATTCCACTCTTGCCCTTTGCCTTGCTCATTAAATCAACTCCATCCTTCTTTAGAGAATTAACTAGCAGTTTGTTCCTCCTATCACTTTTCCTTAGAAAAAAAACCAAACATAATAAAATATAACATATAAAGATTGAAGAAAGTATAATGAATAATAGAAGCAAAACAATATACACGCTAGGTTAGAGATGATTTTCAATCGTTAAACGAAAAGGACTATCCAATGATTGCACAGGCAAAAGAAGATTTACCGTCCGGAGAAGAAAATTATGAACGTTTTAATTGGGGAAAAGAAGCGATTTTGCAGGGAATCATACAGCTTGGGAAAAATAAATAATAGAAATACGAAACTATTCTTTGCAAAAACATAAAGCTGAATGAATTAGTTCATATTCAATTCATAATTTAGACGTATACTCCTCTAGTAAGAAGATGTTTGAAAGGATGAATTTAAAATGTCAGAAGTAAAAAAACAGCCTGGATGGCGCCAATTTATTCGATTAGTACAGCAGACAAAGCCCTCTAAATTAATGATAGGCATTGCTTTATTATTAAGTTTAGGGACAACGGGTGTGAGTTTATTAGTCCCGTTATTTACAAAAAATCTTATCAATGATTTTTCTCTTCATTCACTAACTCCTGAAAGAATTATACTTCTTGTGCTTGCCATTATTATTCAAGCAGTGGTTAGCGGCGTTTCGATCTATTTATTAAATCGTATCGGTCAATCGGTAGTAGCAGGGATCCGCGACCAGCTTTGGAAGAAATTACTCCTACTGCCTGTATCTTATTTTGACGAACATCCATCAGGAGAAACTGTCAGCCGTATGACAAATGATACTGCTGTCGTAAAAGGATTAATATCGGAACATCTTTCTAATTTTATTACAGGAATTATTTCGATTATTGGTTCCATTATTGTGTTATTTGTATTGGATTGGAAAATGACTTTATTGATGTTTATATGCCTCCCGCTTTCCGCTGGCATTTTAATACCGTTGGGGAAAAAAATGCATCAAATCTCAAAAGGCATGCAGGATGAGACTGCAAACTTTACTACCGTACTTCAACAAGTGCTGACAGAAGTACGCCTTGTGAAAGCATCCAATGCGGAAAACTTAGAATATCAAAGTGGAAAAAAAGGTATTGCGAACTTATTTCAATTCGGCTTAAAAGAAGCAAAAGTGCAAGCGATGATTGCCCCGGTGATAGGCCTTGTGATGATGGTACTGCTTGTACTGATTTTAGGATATGGCGGCATGCGTGTTTCTTCAGGTGCGATAACTGCTGGAGCTTTAGTTGCATTTATTATGTATCTTTTCCAAATCATCATGCCAATGGCGCAATTAGCAAATTTCTTTACACAATTTCAAAAAGCTACTGGTGCAACCGAACGTATTAGTGCTATTTTGGATGCCGAAGAGGAAGCAGATGGTGAAAGACAAGCTCCAAATATGAATCAAAGCCTTCATGTAGAGAATGTACATTATCATTATCATAACAAGGAAGAAGTGTTAAAAGATATAAACTTTAAGATGGAAGCAGGCAAGGTCACTGCCATTGTCGGCCCAAGCGGAAGCGGCAAAACGACCCTTTTCTCCTTATTTGAACGTTTTTATCAACCGCAGCAAGGTTCTATTTCCATCGGAGGAAAGTCCATTCATGATTTCACCCTTCTTTCTTGGCGAAGTCAGATTGGCTACGTTTCGCAGGAAAGTCCGATTGTTGCCGGTACGATTCGGGATAATATTTGCTACGGGCTGGAAAGAAGCGTAACAGATGAAGAATTAGAAAAAGTAGCAAAAATGGCCTATGCCGATCAGTTCATATCAGAGCTTCCGAATAGATTTGATACAGAAGTCGGCGAAAGAGGTATGAAATTATCAGGCGGTCAAAGACAAAGAATTGCCATCGCTCGTGCATTCCTGAGAAACCCAAAAATATTAATGCTTGATGAGGCTACTTCAAGCCTTGACAGCAAATCAGAAAAAGTCGTGCAACAAGCATTAAGCAACTTGATGAAAGGCAGAACGACCATCATTATTGCCCATCGCTTATCAACTGTTATCGATTCCGATCAAATTATCTTCCTTGAAAAAGGGAAAATAACAGGAAAAGGTACACATGAACAGCTATTTAACACGCATTCCCTGTATCGTGAATTTGCGGAGCAGCAATTGCATAAGGTTAAACTAGCTTAATTCACCGAGAAAAAGTGTCAGGCACCACAAAAAAACATTTGTCCATTCATGGTGCCTGATACTTAAATCTTAAAAAATCTTTATAACACTATGTAAAAATAATAATTAACTTGATGAAGATAGTGGATACTTAGTATTAAACTCTGTATCTCCGATTTCTTTAATTAAGTAGTTCTTAAATTCTTTATCTAGCTTACTAAGAATTATCGATCCATTAAAACTATCATTCTTAACAGTGGTTGTATATACTGGTAGCTCATTAACTTTTTCCATATCACTATCTAAAGATAATAGACCTAGAGCCTCTATTCCAATAGCACTGCTTACAATTAATGAGTCCGCTGAACCTAAAGGAGTATAAATACTAATATCGAACGCCCTACGAACCTGTTCTTCATCTGATTCGACAATAATACATATATCTAAAAATGGTTCTATTAATTTTTTAGCTTTCTCATGATATGTTTGAAGAGTACTAGGGTCATTTTTTATTATATGTTGCCCCCATCTTCTACGATGACTACTCGGGCTAACACCACCACTTGAAACTTGATCACTAACATAGAATTCTCTTGCTAATCCATTAAGTAACTCCATAACAACTACTTCCGAAATACATAGTACTACTTTTTTGTATATCAGATACCTAATAAAAAGCAAGGTAGCTTCATGTTTCTGTGAATCCTTATATAGATATGAAATAATTATATTTGTATCAAGAAAAAAGATATCATCACCTTTTAAGGTAACGACATCTTTTCCGTAATCTTCACTATGGAATGGCATATTAGTGTTTACCCCTTAAATCATTAGAGATTTCTATCACATCAAAATTATGTTTGGTACTTAATGAACCACCAACATTAATTAATGCATTTGTTTTTTCTTTATCTTCATATTTTTTCTTAGCTTGTTCAAGGATGCTTTGTTTTTTCTTTCTAACTTTAGTTGGAGCGGTCATTTCCATGTCATCACTCTCCTCATTCACCATATTGTCACACCTCCTACTCACCAATTTTCCCTTAAATAAAAATCGGTATTCAAAGATATGTATGAATTCTTTATATTATTATACATTCTCAATTAATCATTATCAATATTTTCCACATCATCGGCCATTTTATATTCAGAAAGTTATAACAATTTTAACAAGGAGGAGGTAGGCAGCCATATTACAAAATAATATTTCCCTTGCCCATATATCGTATATCTATACACTCCATTACTCGAAACATTACTGTTTCGACCAGATTTATTCCAAACACTCCCTTTTCGAACACACTCTTTTAGTCCTTATGATTTCCAATCCATATTTCCTGGCACATACATCCATTATCATGATTCATTCATTTCAAATAAATTTTTCAAATCGACATCCAGTCTTTCACCAAAACGAATCCGATTGCGCAAGGCCATCATCTGATGATCCAAACGCTCTAGTTCCTCTAAAACCACTTTTTCCTGTGGGCTCGACTCAATCACATCATGGATTCCCCCATTTTTAATTACCACTCTCTTCCTGCCTGATAACGCTAAAATTGGATCATGGGTAGCCATAAGAACGATCTTATCTTTTTTCACTAGCAGCTCCAACGCTTTTTTCCGGTCAATTCCTGCGTTTTCAATTTCGTCGATCAGAACAATCGGTGAAATGCTTAGGAAAGCCGTATCAGCAATCATTAAAGCTCTAGACTGTCCTCCACTAAGCGATGTCACAGGTGTTGCAGCAGAAAATTCCTCTCCGGCCAGCCTATTGGCATGTTCAATAATCATCTTCGTTTTTTCTTCGGGATCACGCATCATTCTGCTTTCGGCATGCATTTTTATAAAGTCCTCTACTGTCATATCAACGACAAAGTTCATATTTTGCGATAATTGGGCCACTAATTTATGTTCAAGAGAAAACCTCCATTCACTAGGGGGTACTTGATTATTGATGAGAATTTTTCGGCCTGTAGGTGTATCTCCTTGCGCCATCCATTCCAGATCCGCTAAAAGCCTGCTCTTTCCAGAACCTGTAGGACCAACCACACATACAATTTCACCCGTTTTCATTGTTAAGGAAATCGTTTCAGGAACCCCTGCCTTATCTCGTCCTCCTATGATGGTAACAGAGTCCACTTTCATTGGATTACTCTGCTGAAGTTCTGTCATATGTACGAGAAAATATTCGAATCGCTGGATTAATTCGTTTCGATCCATTCCGATATCTTCTAGCAATTCACGATCAAGTCCTAAAAAATAATGTTGAAGGCTTACATCTGTTTGCGTCAACGGTAAAGCCATCGCAGAAAAAAATTCTTCAAAGTACGAATACTCCTCTAATAAACGGCTAAGCTGCCAATCTTTTATTTGCTGATAGTCCAATTTTTTCTTCTCCATCTGCTTCATTCCTGTCCAAAATTCATTTTCCTTACATTGCCCATTTGAAAATCATTTCCTATCTTAATTTCCCCGAGACAATACGAACAGAGCGCTGCTGGCATCGTAAACCTTAACCTTTTCCCATCTAATGTAGTTAGATCCTCATTTTCTAATAACAGTCGGCTTAACTCATAAACTCCTTGTCCCGTAATCCCGTTCACATGAAAAATAGTTGCCTTAGGATTTACTTGGCGAACGCGAAAAGCAAAAACTTCCCGTTCCGCTTGTGAGACAATATCGCCTTTGCTAATGACCACCAAATCGGCTAACTTCAGCATCGGGCCAATTTTTTGCGGTGTATTGATCCCCATTAAATTATCAATTACACAAACTGCTTTAATCTCTTTAATATGTGGGGAGCATCGGTTGCACAAACCAGCGCTCTCCGTCATTAATAAGTCAAATTTTTTGTTCATTCCCCATGTGATGCATTCCTCGATATTACTGACAAAATAATGATCAGGACATAGGTTTCCTGCCAAACCTACTTTTACCTCAAAACCAGCTTTTTCATATATAAGATGATCCTGTGTCGTTAAACAGTCGAGTTTAATCACTCCTATTTTTAATCCTTCTTCCTTTAATACTTGTGCCGCCTTCAAGATGACCGATGTTTTCCCAGAAGAAGGAGGGCCAGCTATCGTAACAACTTTCATTGTCTCCCCTCCCAGTAAGCCTTAAGAAAAACATCCTCCAAATGTTGAGCTAAGCTAGCAATATCATTTTCTTCAATAAAATCCCATCCAATCCATTTAAAGGTTGATCCCTCAGGTAGTTTATTGTCCACTAAAGGGTGATACGATGGAAAATAAGCATCAGAAAAAAATGCACCTACGTCTTTTTCTGCCAAAAATTTTGCAAGATTATTTACATCAGACTGCCGGCTGCTTTTCACCATCATCGTCATAGGATTTACAATGGCCCCGTCTTCCGGCCAAATCACGGCAACATCCTTTTTCGAACGCACAAGCTTAGAAAAGGAATAAGGGATGGCGCTGATAATAGGTGCTTCTGACTTGCCACTTCCAACCAGCTTTACCATTTCCGCAGGATGAAGACCTATTTTGGTCGCTCTTCCTAATTTACGAACGCCTTCTTCCCCATGTTCTTTATACATATTTAATAAAACCCCTTCACAAAAATCACTGTGTTGATGACCACGGATTGCAACAGAACGTTCATATTCAGGTCGAAACAAGTCCGCCCAATGACTTGGAAGAGGAATATCCTTATGGTTCGTTCGATCGACCAGCATCACGGTAGGATTAAAGCAAAGTATATTGTAATGTCCTTCGGGATCTTGCAATGGAAGGTTATCAATACTTGGGTTTAGCTCTTGACTTCCTACCGATTGGAAAAAGCCTTTATCGACAAAACGTTCTCTAAATTCTTTATGAAAAAAATAATTAAATCCTGGTGCAATCATAATATCAGGCATTTGATTTATCTCTTGACACTCTTTAAGGTATGGAAAAAAATCAAATTGTGTATTTGCATTTGATTTAACTAAATAACGAAGGTTTTTATTCTGTGTCCCCTCTACATAAGAGGTAATTAACGATTCAAACGGAACTTTTAGGGGACAAGGCAACAGCCCTATTAACTCATGTTCTTGTAATGTGGAAAGGTCCATACTTTTTTCCTCCTTTATATGGCGAAAATCATTTTTTGTACGTGAAGATATGCACAAAGTAAGTAGTAAAAATAAAAGCCACACCTTCATCTGGTGAAACTTTTTATGCTTATGGTTATGTCAAAATTTTCTGGAAAGAAAAGCTAAAAAGGGGTGTATTGAACTATTGGTGAAAGTGATTTTTTATCATTGTGATAAGTTCTTTATTTTCAATTATAAAGGATTTTGTTCACGTTCAAGCGCTCAAAAAATGAACATTCTTTGTATTCTGAATATTTAATAGAAATATCCTATATCAACATAATGAAACCAATCTCATGACCTACCACGTTGAACATTCCTAGCACACGAAGCAAAACCACCCGTGAGAACGGATGGTTTGCTCTACGGCTGAAAGCCTTTGCTGGCCAGACCTAAATGCCTCCAATTGTCTGGCCCCCAAATGGATATTTTTCCATTTGAGATGCCTGGCACTCTATTTTCTACTAAACAAGTAATATGCTGGATTTCTATTCTCACAGTCTTTTGCCAATATAGAAATATCGCAGTAGATAAAGCTGCCGTCGATTTTCACTTTTCCTTTTCTGCCTTCTTCCTCATACTTATCAGCTGAAAGAGATGGGTCCAAAATACACAGGGTGCTTCCTTTTGCCGAAACCACTGTAATATAATGTCCGCCGTGGCTGAAGACTCCCGTATACGCTTCTCTGTCTCCACCTGTATTAGCAATGGCCATGCCGCCGTTTCTCAAATGATCCAACAGCTCCTCAGCACTATTCGTCATTTTAAGATCCAGTCCGAATTTTTCTGCAACGGCTGGACCTAATATTATCATATCGGTTCCTGGCTGTTCATTCGCTTTTAAGGAGATGGACATCTCCAAGCATTCTTCTAATGGAAAGGAATCAAGGGTCAAGTTTTCTACAACCATACAGGAGCAGCACAATCCACAGCCTGCTGTTTTGACATTATCCTTTCCGGGGCCAAGCCCTCCCTTTAACGTGTTTGTAAGATAATGTATATGTTCATATTCTAATTGATTAAGATATAGCATATCGTTCCTCCACTATTTTTTACCTATCCGCTTCTTCTATCAAAAGCCTATTTCTTTCCATCCTTTTTCCGCAGGGGGTGCTGAGATTCCATTAAAAAAGTACTCTTCGAACATTCCCCCTGACAGCTGTATCCTTAAGCTGCTAAACCAGCTCATTTTTCAGCTTAATTTGTATCCATTCCGATTCACTATCACATGTATGACTATCTTCTCGAACGATGTTCCATTGACCTGAAATAATAGATGTTAAGCTTGCGATATCCTCTTTACTCATTTTCAACAAAGTAATCGTATTATATTCCTCTTTATAGTCTATCTCTACTATTTTGTTATATTTAAATTTCAACAGGTTTTTCAACCCATGAATCGATAAAAAACGAATTCGATAGCCGTTACTGATTGCTTTCTCCCAATCATTTCCCAACTCTTCTGCTAAACGGAGCTTTTGTTCTGCATCCACCTGTTCATCCAGCTTAAGCAAATGAAAATTTTTCTCTTTAAGCGCCAGTATTAAATCTTTATCGGCAATTCCATTGGCACGACCTTGTTCAATAAAAAGAGCAATTGGCTGGGATATGTCCACTTTATCCATGTTAAAATCCTCCCTTCTGCGTTAAGCCTAGACTAAATGACAGGCAACAAAATGCTGTCCGCCAACATTTCGGAATGCAGGGACTTCCTGCCTGCATATTTCTTTTGCCCATGGACATCTCGTATGAAATTTACATCCAGATGGAGGATTAGACGGACTTGGCATATCTCCACTTAAAACGATTCTCTCTCTTTTTAACGTAGGATCTGGTATCGGCACAGCAGATAATAAAGCCTTTGTATAAGGGTGGAGAGGATTCGTAAATAATTCATCTCTATCTGCCATTTCGACCATTGAACCTAAATACATTACAGCAATCCTCGTGCATAAATGCTCTACCACACTTAAATCGTGTGATATAAATAAATACGTCAGATTTTTTTGTTCCTGCAAATCGCTGAAAAGATTGATGATTTGTGCCTGAATCGAAACATCCAATGCGGAAACAGGCTCGTCTGCTACAAGAAATTCCGGATTCAAAATAATGGCTCTTGCTATTCCGATCCGCTGCCTCTGCCCTCCTGAAAATTCATGTGGATATCGGTCTATATGGTAAGGAGCCAATCCGCAAATGTTCAGTGTCTCTAAAACTCTTTCGCGAATTTCTTTTTTGGATGCCATTCCATGGTCCAGCAAAGCTTCTCCAATCGAATCGCCAATCCGCATTCTTGGATTTAACGAGCTGTATGGATCTTGAAATACAAGCTGCATTTTAGGACGAAGGCGCCGAAGCTCCTCTTTCGGCAGCATATGTACATTTTCTCCTTTAAATAGGACAGACCCTTCTGTAATATCCATCAGCCTTAAAATGGCCCGGCCAGTCGTACTTTTACCGCTTCCAGACTCTCCTACAATGCCAAATGTCTCTCCTTGTTTTATCGTAAAACTAACGCCATCCACTGCTTTAACTGGCGCTTGCTTCTTTCCAAAAAATCCAGTAGAAGTAGGAAAATATTTTTTTAGATTATCCACTTGAAGTAGAGCATCAGCCATTCTTATTTCCTCCTTCATACAGCCAGCAAGCTGCTTTATGTCCATTCTCATCTGCTTCAAGCTTTGGCTGCTTTTCCCTGCAAATATCCATGCAATGCTCACAACGGTCATGGAAGTAGCAGAATTCTCCAAGATCAACAGGGTTCGGCACCTGTCCTGGTATCGAATAAAGTCGTTTTTTCCGCTGATTAAACACAGGCTTGGATTTTAACAGGCCTTGCGTATAAGGATGCTTCGGATTTTTAAACAACTCCAAAACAGGCGCTTCTTCAATAATTTTCCCTGCATACATGACTACTACATAGTCTGCCATTTCGGCTACAACCCCTAAGTCGTGTGTAATCAGCATGATGGAAGTATGATGTTCTTCTTTTATTTTCCTCAATAAATCTAGAATCTGCGCTTGTATGGTAACATCCAGAGCTGTAGTAGGTTCATCTGCAATTAATAATTTGGGATTGCAGCTAAGGGCAATGGTAATCATGATTCTTTGCAGCATTCCTCCGCTTAATTCATGTGGATAGGCATTCATGATTTGCTCTGCTCGAGGAATTCCTACAGATGTTATTAGTTTAATCGCTTTTTGTTTTGCTTCTTTTTTGCTAACCAATGTGTGTTCCATAATTGGCTCGATTATTTGTTCCCCAATGGTCATTACTGGATTTAAGGATGACATTGGCTCTTGAAAAATCATGGAGACTTCGTTTCCGCGAATTCTTCTGATTTCCTTATCGCTTGCCTGCAATAAATTTTTTCCATTAAACAAAATTTCTCCGTTCACTACTTCACCAGGAGGACTAGCGACTAGTCCCATTAAGGATAAAGCAGTTACACTTTTTCCACAGCCGGATTCGCCGACTACACATACTGTTTCACCTTCTCTAATACGAAAGGTTACATCATTTACTGCTTTAACCGTGCCCTCTTCGGTATGAAAAAAGGTTTTTAAGTGTTTAAATTCTACAAGGGTATTACTCATCTTCTTCACCTGCACCTACCTTTTCGTTTTTGGATCAAGGGCATCTCTTAAGCCATCTCCCAATAAGTTAATAGAAACAACGGTGGCAAATATCGCGGCACCTGGTGGAATCCACAGCCAAGGACGCTTTTGAAAGTCGACAAGGGAGTTGGCTGCATCAATCATATTTCCCCATGAAGCTGTTGGCGGAACGACACCTAATCCTAAAAAGCTAAGAACAGACTCACTTAAAATCGCGCCTGCTACATTTAAGGTTGCTACTACTAGCAGAAGGGGCACCGTATTAGGCAGAAGATGATGAAACATCTTTCTTCTGTCTCGAAGACCAAGGACATCTGTTGCCAGCATAAACTCCCGCTCCCTAAGGGAAAGGATCTGACTTCTGACAAGACGAGCCAAGCTTGGCCATCCAAGTAAACTGAGCATAAGCATCACAATATAAATTCGATACTCAGAAGGAACTTTTAAATCAGAAAGAATGGCACCGATAATCACCAATAAAGGCAAACTTGGAATAGACATTAGTACATCTGCTAAACGCATGATAAAACTATCTACTATTCCACGGTAAAAACCTGATACCACCCCAAGCACGGAGCCAATAAGTACAGACAGTATCATGGAGGCAATGCCAACAGTCAGCGAAATTCGGCCCGCTAGCATCAGCCTTGTTAAAATATCTCTTCCCAGCTCATCTGTTCCAAGCCAGTGGTACATGCTAGGAGGCTGCTTCATCAGCTCCACGTGAATATTTCCTGCTGCATATGGTGAAAAAAGAGGGCCAATAAAACAGAAAATAAACATAAAAATCAGGAAAAACAGACCAAATACCGCCAGCTTATTTTTCTTTAATCTCTTAAAAGCCAGCCTCCAAGGAGACGAAGATGTTGTTCTCTTCTTTTGGAGCGGTTTTACGCTTTTTTGTATTTCTTCTATTTTCATATTCAATCGCGTTCCTCCTTATTTCATCCTTACACGCGGATCTGCCCAACCGTATAGCAAATCAGCAACTAGATTTCCAACAATCGTAAGCAATGCTAAAAACATCGTGAATCCCATTAATACAGGATAATCTCTTTCCCCAAGCGCCTCCAAATGAATATGCCCAGCCCCTGGCCAGTTAAAAATTTGTTCCGTAATAATGGCACCAGAGAATAGTCCTGGCAGCTCAAAGGCTAAAAGAGTGATAGCCGGCAGCAATGCATTTCTTAATGCATGCTTATATACAACGGTTTTTTCCTTTAATCCTTTCGCTCTTGCTGTTCGAATAAAATCTTGTCTAATCACTTCCAGCATATTGGTTCGAAAGTAGCGAGTTAACGATCCTACACTAAGCATGGTTAAAACGGTTACCGGAAGCACCATATGCTTCGCTACATCTACAACATACGAAAAGCCCGATGTTGCACTTCCTGTTTCAATCATTCCTGCAACTGGGAATAAATGAAGATCTACCGCTAGAAATTTAATTAAAAGTAAACCAATGAAAAAAGAAGGAAATGACATTGCAGCAAATACAAAAAAAGTAACGATTCCATCAAACCATGAATACTGCTTTGTGGCAGAAACTACGCCAACGAGGAGTGCAATAATCCATGTCAATACTAGCGAAGTAAAAGCGATGAGAAAGGAATTCCAAATATAATCTCCAAGCACATCCGTAACATTTTGCTGATATTTTAAAGAAAAGCCAAAATCTCCTTGCAGCATCTGGCCCACCCATATAAAATACCGCTCGATAATCGGCTTATCCAACCCGTACAATGCTCTTAATTCTTGTGCTCTCTCTGCTGTTATATTCTGATTCGAATCAACAAAATCACCTGGAACTAACGCAAATAAGAAAAATATTAAAACGGATACTCCAAATAAAGTTGGAATCATTTGAAGTATTCGTTTCATTACATAACGCGCCATCTTTTCCCTCCTTATGGTTAAATGCTAAAGTCAGTGCTTTTAGCATTTAACCCGTTCTGCCTCTATTATTTTTGTATTTCTGCTTTGCTTAAACTATTAGATATTCCATTAAATGGATTTGTCTTTAACCCTTCCATTCTAGCATTGGAAGCAAATAAGAATTTTCGATAGTATACATATAAAACAGGAGGATCCTCTGTTAACTCTTTATATAATTCGCCGTAAACTTCTTTTCTTTGATCCATATCCACCGTGCTTATGCCTTTTTTAATAAGCTCATCTGCTTTTGGATTATTGTATTTTGAAATATTATTCGGATTGTCCGATAAGAAATTTTTCGCATTATCGTGAGGATCGATGATCATGGAAGATTCAAAGAATGCTAAATCATAATCCCCTTTTTGGGTTTTATTGAATAATGCATTAGGATCGAGCAGCTCTGCGTCAAAGTCAACGCCCATTTTTTTATAGTTTTCAGTTGCCATGGCAATGATCGTGTCATTTAATGGCCTAGTTTTCGAACCGATAAACGTTACTTTTAATTTTTTTCCGTCTTTTTCTCTTATGCCGTCTTTTCCAGCTTTCCATCCAGCTTCATCCAACAGCTTTTTAGCCCGCTCCAAATCATAGTCGTATTTTTTTACATCCTTATTGGTATACGACCATAAAACAGGGGATGCTGGAACATCTGCAACTGTTGCATATCCTTGATAATAGGAATCTACTATTTTTTTACGATCTAGCCCGTAGAAGAATGCCTGCTTTACTTTGTTATCACGGAATAATTCATTGCTATTGTTAAAAGCAATATAACCATAAACACTTGCCTGTGATAAATCTATATTCGCGAATCCTAAGCTGCTTAGCTGCTCAAAGTTGTCTGGCGTTGCATCAAATCGCTCATAATCCGTTTCTCCGGTTTGGAATAATTGAAAATTTGTGTTAGGATCTGTTACTTTATAAATAAATTCTTCTGTATCCGGTTTTCCTTCATAATAATAAGGATTTGCCTTAAATCTTAATTCTTGTCCAGCAACATACTCTTCTAAGTAATATGGACCACTTCCTATAGGCTTTAGGAACGTCGTTTTGATATAATCTAAATTTCCTCGTTTATATTCTTTGCCGTAATAAGCCTTTGACAAGACCGGCCCGCCTAGCATCGTTAATGCTTGAGCGTTGACCTCTTCTGTTTCAATTTTAATTGTCTGATTATCGATTACATGAATTCCTTCTATCTTATCCGCTTTTCCTTCCTTGTAAGCCTGTCCTCCCTTAATATGTACAAGACTAATATCTGTTGCTCCGTCATATTTCGGATCGTGCAGCATTGTTAATGTAAAAGCTACATCCTCAGCAGTTAAAGGACTTCCGTCGCTAAACTTTAGATCTGGTCTAAGATGAAATGTATACGTTAAATTATCAGCAGAAATGTCCCATTTTTCTGCTAGCTGCGGATATGGTTTTCCTTTGTCATCAATATTAACCAGCGAAGAAAAGATCACACTGTTAATATTTTCATCCCAGCCATTTGAATAGAAATATGGATTAAACACGCCGCCTGGCTTTGTTGTCCCAGCAACAAATGTATCCGTTCTCTTCTTAGAAGCTGCCGGAATTTTAGAAATGTCAGCTGCCTTAATCGATTCATCCTTTTGATTGAGGGAGCCACCTCCATTATTCGTATTGCTTGCTGGGTCATCGCTGCACCCTGCAAGATATAATGCACTACCTAACATGGTTGCAAGTATTGCTTTAGAAAGCCTTCTCTTTTTTGCCAAAATGGTTCATCTCCTTTTATATGTTTAAATCATGTTTATTGGTTCCTTCTATGTAAATAATTCAAGGCAATTTGTGACAGCATTGCGATGCCGATGGGCAAAGCTTCTTCATCTAAATCAAACCTTTCATGATGCAGCGGAAATTGTGTAGACTCCTCTCCATTGCATACACCTAATCGAAAAATAACCCCAGGAATGGCATGTGTATAAAAAGCGAAATCTTCCCCGCCCATAGAAGGCTTTTCGTCTCCGCATTTGTCTGCCCCAAGTATTTGTTCAGACGCCTGATAAACGAAATCTGCCATTTGGTCATCATTTATGACAGACGGGTAGCTTTTTTCATAATGAAATGCATACTCTGCTCCATACATTTCCGCAATTCCTTTAATTACCTTTTCGATTTGATGAGGAATTTGCTCCCTCACTTCTGGATTTAACGTCCTTACTGTCCCAACAAGTTCTACCTCTGGGGCAATGGCATTTCCTGCAGTGCCGCCTTTAATCTTTCCTATTGTAATAACAGCCGCATCCAGCGGATTCGTTCCTCTGCTAATAATTTGCTGCAATGCTGTTATCATCTGTGCGGATATCGCAATGGAATCCACTGATTCATGGGGCCGTGCTGCGTGGCCGCCTTTTCCGATGATTTTAATCGTTATAGGATCTGCTGCTGCACAAGCTAAGCCTCTTGCTACAGATACTTGACCTGTCGGAACATTTGGGGCAACATGTAAAGCAGCTATCGCATCCACTGGCGGATTTAACAATACACCATCCTCCATCATCGCCTTTGCTCCCGCAAGCCCTTCTTCAGCAGGCTGGAAAATAAATTTTATATTCCCTCGTTTTGGCTTTCCTAATTTCGTTAAAAGCCTCGCCGTTCCCATCAAGATGCTTGTATGAGCATCATGCCCGCACAGATGTGCTAATCCATCATTTTTGGAACGATAAGGTACAGACTTTTTATCCTGGATAGGCAATGCATCCATATCTGCTCGAAGTGCAATCGTTGGTCCATCCTCTTGTCCGCGCAATAGACCAACAACCCCAGTCTTTCCTACTCCACTTTGCACCTCTAATCCTAGTGATTTCAGGTAGGATGACACAATACTTGAAGTTCGAATTTCTCCATATCCAATCTCCGGATGCTGGTGAAAATCCCTTCTCCAAGCCACTGCCTGCTCTTTTATTTTTTCTGCTTCCGCAAGTAAGTCAACGGCATTATCTTTTTTATTTTGCATATTTGGATTCATTTCTTCCTCCAGTAAATGAATGGTTATTTGTTCGATTCAAATACTCTCGTATGAACCTCACTTAATGTTTTACTGATATGTGCTTGCATAATGTCTCTCGCCTTTATTTCATCGCGCTCTTCAAAAGCCTGTATAAGCTCCAAATGCTGCTTATACGTATTGTTTGTTACTTCTTTGCTAAACGGAATTAAATCCAATACAGGATTCAGCTTGGTCCGAATTTTTCTAACAGCAGTTTTAATATGGGTATTCCGTGATTCCGTTCCAATCAGCAAATGAAACTTCACATCCAAGGAACGGAACATTTCCCTTGTACAATCTGCTTCCATGCTTTTATTTACAAGCATTTTCAAATAAGCAATATTTTGTTCGCTTATTCTCGATGCAGACAGCCTGGCAGCCTCAGGTTCTATAAAGGACCTGAACTCCAACAGCTCTTCCAAGGCATTCCAGTCGTTCTTTATTTCCTCAATTGTCCGCTGGTGTGCTTTAGATGTTACAGGCAGCACAAAGGTTCCACCTTTATTGCCAAGCCTTCTTTCAATCAATTCTTTTTTCTCCAGCTCTGCAATCGCTTCTCGTATCGAAAGTCTGCTTGCCTTAAAAATATTAGCAAGCTCCCTCTCAGGAGGCAGCTGTTCCTCTGGAAGAATCTCTTTTAAAATAATTGCTTCTTCCAACTGTTCTAAAATAAAGTCACTAACACGCATAGGCGTAACCTTTTGAAACTGAAAAGCATCAAGAGAAACTTTCATAAACTCCTCCATTTTTTATTTTAATGGTCTAAGGTTTGAACCTTAGATCAATATTATCATGATCAATTATTTATTGCTATCGTTTTCTGAAAATTACATAAAGAAGTGCCAGGCACCCCGAATGGACAAATGTTCATTTGGGGTGCCTGACACTTTCTTTACTTATTCATTTATTTTCTTCTTATCCTTGCTTAAAACAGTCACCTCATATGGGTCATTACGCAAATTTTTAGTTAAGTCATCTGTTTGTATAAACGTATCAATTTCCTCTACTATGCTTTGTGCTAATTCTTTTGCATTTGCATCTGTTGAAGAAACGGATGTTTTGACTTTGATTTGCAATGGAAGTGGGTGAAAGGAGTAAGAAAATCCCTTGACTTTAAATTGTTTATTCTCCATTAATCCTTGTGCAATAATACTTATAGCTCCTGTCTTGTCCCATCTTAATTCTTGTTCTCTTGCTTTCATATCTACTTGTGTAATTCTAAATGTAAATTCTCCATACTCTTTGGAAATATCTATCAAATCTGCTTTTAATTGTTTCATCCTCTTCTCCGTTTTTGGAACAGAAACATACACAAATTTTTCTATCTGATTTATTCTAACTTGTATTGGAAATGCTGTAACAAAATGATTTTTATCTAAATAGTGTTGAACCTTTTCATGCAGCTCTTGGCTTTTCTCTGCATACTTCTCTTCCTCTTTCAACTGATTATTATCTGGTATTTTATTGACTATTTTTTCTCTTTTAAGCGTAATCGAATATTTTCCAAAATTTTGTTTAATAAGTTCTGAGTTGATATTTTTAATAACAGCTTCCTTTTGTTTCTGAAATTCTTCTTTTGACATATCAACTGATAATACAATCCTTCTATCAGGGATAGAAACATCGTCTAGTTGATTAAATGGATAATTATATTTTCGCATTACGTCTCCAAGCACTTTATAAATTGCATTTTTATCGTTCTGCTGCTTCATAAAATAATGAAAGTAAGGTATTTTTGCTGCAACCTTTGCCATCGTTGGTGAAAAAAAGGTTGATCCAATAAACAGGAGAAATAGTGCAGCAGCTGTTGCGATAAACGGCATCCACCTTTTCCTGCTTTTTCTCTCCTTTAGAGGATGTGTTGATTCCTCTATTACTCTTCCTAATACTTTTTGTTTATGCTCCTCCGTAAAATGGAAGTTTCCTTGATGATCTTTTAGATATTTAAAAGGATTCATGCATTTTCACCTCATCTAATGTTATTTTTAACGCATTCCTACCTCTATGTAATCGTGTTTTAACTGTATTACTTTTAACCCCTAGCAAGTCAGAAATTTCTCGGATGGAAATATCTTCATAATAATATAAGATAATAACTTCTCGATATTTAACAGGAAGAGCTAAAACTTTATTAAATATATCTTCATTTCTTTCTACTGATTCTTTCACAGGAATAGGGGAGAGTAATTTTGTTGTATCTTTGTTAAAGATGTTTCTGAAATGCCAGCTTTTTAAGACATCCTTACATTTGTTCACCGTAATTCTATAGATCCAAGTTTTATAAGATGCATTTTCCTTAAATTCATCTAGATGTTTATAACAGCTGACAAATACTTCTTGAGAAATGTCTTCCGCTGCTTCCTTTTTCTTTACATATGTGTAAGCTAGCCGTATTACCATATCTCCATACTGATCCATTAACCAGACAAGTTTTTCATTTTTCGATAAATGAGAAATAGTCTCCTTATTTTCTTTATTTGTATCCACTGATGAACCTCCTTCCCTTACAAACGTTAGACGATGCATCCTTCCATGTGGTTCCTTTTTATAAAAATTTTTAAAAGAAAAGTGTGATGATTATTTATCTAAATTTCCTTCCAAACAAGTATGGAGTTATAATAGGCATCTTTACTTCTTGTTTAAATAATGATTAAATCAACGACTTTATTTTGTTAGACTAAACTAGGATGGCAATAACGCCGAATGCCTGTTAACAACATAAATAGCGCCACCGGCTATCTTTAATTAATTTAAAGTTATTAATCATAAATAAAGCAAAAAAGCCAACCCAAAAGAATCAGCTTTTCAAGAAAATATTTCATGCAATTTTATTTTGAATTCAGGAAAGATATAAAAAGGAAAAATACTTTCTTCATTAAAGATAGATGGTGTACTGTACCGATTATTTTCTCCGAGAACATATTGCTCCAATACTTTTTCATTTGGATAAATTAATAAATATTCTTTTACCCCATATTTCTCGTATTGGTTTAATTTCTCAATTCGGTCTCTTTGCCAAGTGGAAGGAGATAAGACTTCCACAACTAAATCTGGAGCACCTTTACATCCTTTATTATCTAATTTTCTCTCATCACAAACCACACTAATATCTGGTTGTACCACTTGACATTCTGCTTCATCCTCTGTAGCTGATAAGCGAACATCAAAAGGAGCTGCATACACTTCACAAGTTTTTCCTTTAAGAAATGTATATAGTTCACCAGTTAATTTCGTTACAATCGCCTGATGCTGTCTTGATGGCGCAGCTTGCAAAAAAGGAATGCCATCAATGATTTCGTATCGCGGCTCATCAGGCCAAGTTAAATATTCAGCATATGTCACTTTCTTTGAATAAGGCTGATTTACACTCATATGAGACACCTCCATCATTAAGAATAGTCTAACACTATTCTTGAAAAAATACAGCTGTACACTAGTTTAATGTAACAGTATTTCCTTTATTTTCTATTCCAAAAATGTGTTCCTGTCCCTCACTCCAAAAATAAAAAGGATGCCTCCAAAGGTTTAGGACCTTCGGAAGACATCCTTTCATTCCTTACTTATTTAGCAAAACGATGATTCCCAATTTCAACTGTAACAGGGCGTGATAAAATCCACTTGCTGCTTGACGTTTTAGGATTGAAGAAAAATAAAGATCCCTTTCCTGATTCACCTATAGCAATCGCTTCGTTTACTGCTCTTTTAGAAGCAGCATCAGCTGGCTGATTGATTTGTCCATTTTGTACAGGAGTAAATGCATAATGTCCGTTTGAGATTTGGTAGATGACTTCACGGATTGTATTAGGGAATTGATCACTTTTTACACGGTTCAGTATGACAACAGCAACAGCTACCTTTCCAGCATAAGGTTCCCCAACTGCCTCTGCATGCACTAAACGTGCCATTAAATCTTTATCTGCAGCAGAAATAGTAGAGTTTGGTAGGATCATTGTTTCACCTGCAATTAGCGGTTTACTATTGTTTGCATTCATTAAACTATTGATTGGAATGCCGAATCCCTTTGCTATGTTCCAATATGTCTCACCATTATGTATCGTGTGATTTGTTGCTGCCTCTGTTTGATTGGTTAACGTAAATGCGGAAAGAGATCCGATTAACCCAGCGGCTACTATTAATTTTTTAAATTTTTTCATTCCTTGTGCCTCCTAGCAGTCTTTCATTTGCTCTTCTATTAGGCTATCAGATGTAATATTTTCATTCATGGTACAAAACATGGAAAATGCAAGTTTGCTATTTTAAACCTATGGTAATAAAGGGATCGATTTTTTAAAGGAATTATTATCCATACCATTAGAATTTCCAATAACATTCTCTTATAGAAAAATGAGGACCGAATTTTACAGTATGGTAACATTATGTAACAGAGAGACTAAAATCGACGCCTGTCTCAAACAAAAATAAGCCTACTCGGAAAATTACTCCTAATAGGCTTATTTCTTCTTTTGCTATTTAGTGATTTATGCACTTACCCCAGCCCAGTCTTCTTCCCTAACATCGAAAAAGAGGAACTATTATTAGTCCCTCTTTTTCCAGCTATCAATTATTTTCAGTTTATGTGCTAACTAGTATTTAATGAATATTTCGTTTTTGGAAGTTCCCGCCCTTTACTTCGGAAACATCGTAAATCGCGACAAAAGCTTTCGGATCAATCTCACGGATAATTTCTTTCATTTTACTTTCTTCCAAACGGTTAATGACACATGTTATTTCTTTAAATTCTTCTTGTGTATAACCACCAAGTGCTAGTGTATACGTAGCTCCACGGCCTAATCGATCACGTATCGTTTCCACCATTAATTCAGGATGAATAGTAATAATTTTAAAGGTTTTCGAACCACTTAAACCTTCTTCTACAATGTGAATCACTTTTGACGCAATAAAATAAGCAATTGCGGATAAAATAGCCCCTTGAAGACCAAACACCGTTGATACGACAATAAAAACAAACATATTTAAAAATAGAATAAGGTCACTAGTCCCAAACGGTAATTTCCGAGAAAGTAATACGGCTAACATATCGATTCCGTCTAATGCGCCGCCATTACGTAAAGCTAGCCCCATTCCAAAACCTATAATAATCCCACCAACAACGGTTACGAGCAACGTATCCCCTTCAATAATCGGTGATACATGATGCATAAGACTCGTACTAACGGCTAGTGAAGCAATCCCAATTACGGAATAAATAGCAAAACTTTTCCCAATTTGTTTATATCCTAAAAAAACAAATGGGATATTTAATACAGCAATTAGAAGCCCTAATGGTAAGCCAAATTGCGAACCAACGATACTTAGACCTGTTACACCACCATCTGATACAGAGTTTGGGATTAAAACAGCTTCTAATCCATAAGCAGTAATAATCCCTCCAATAATCACCAAAAATGCACGTGAAAATTTAAAAAGTTTATTGCTTTTTTTCTTTGTTATTATACTCATTTAATTCCTTTCCCCGTTTCAGCATTATTTATGTAATTTGATCCTTCCTTTATGTTTTATTTTAACACTGTACTTTATTCAAGTGTTCTCTTTTGCTTTGAACTTCTTTTTTTCTAGATTTTATTAAGGAAGCTTGCTTATATTGAATAGAGGGGGAGAGTTCTTTTAATATTGGGAAAAACCTCTTTTAAAAGGTCCACCGTCCATTCTTCTGGAACATTGGGAAATTCATTTATTACATGAAGTACCGTTTTTTTATTAGAATATAGCTACTAATTAATCTGTAGTTTGATTTTTCTGAAACCATTATAAATAAACTCTTGTTCCTTTGAATATTGGTGACTGGCACCAATAGACAAATGTCTTTTTAAAATGCCTGTCACCAATTTATATATTCAATATTTCTCTTATATCTTTTTCAGTCATTCGTGATAAAGCTTTATCTTGATCGCCTTGTTCCATGATAGTTTCAATAAGTTCTTTTTTCGTTTGCTGCAATTCATGCATTTTTTCCTCAATAGTCCCTTTCGTAATAAGTCGAATGACTTGAACCACATTTTTTTGACCCATGCGATGCGCTCGGCCAATCGCCTGTTCCTCCACTGCTGGATTCCACCAAAGATCATAGAGAATGACCGTATCGGCTTCCGTTAAGTTCAACCCTGTATTTCCAGCTTTTAAAGAAATAAGAAAGATGGCTGTCTCCTTCTTATTATAACGCTCCACTAATTCTATTCTTTCCTTAGAAGAGGTTTGTCCATCTAAACGGAAAAAACTCAAGCCTTCTTTTTCTAAAGAACGACTAATGATATCCAACATACTTGTAAATTGGGAAAAAATTAATAATCGCCTTCCATTTTCAACAGCATTCACTACAATCTCTACTAATTGTTTCAGCTTTCCAGAGTCACCATTGTACGTCTCTAAAAATAAAGAAGGATGACAGCATAATTGACGAAGTCTCGTTAAACCGGCAAGAATTTTCATCCGGCTTTTTTGAAACCCTTCTCCTTTAAGCGACTCTTCCGTTTCCTCTTTCATTTTTTCCAAGTAAGCAAGATAATGCTCCTTTTGATGCTTTGTAAGCTCTGATACGTGAAGGGTTTCAATTTTATCTGGCAATTCCTTCAAAACATCCTTTTTCATCCTTCTCAATAAAAAAGGCTTGATCATGCTTGCTACCTTTTCTGGTGAAAGCTCTCTAAACTTTTTTTGATTTGGAAAAAAATCAGGCATAACAATTTGAAAAATAGACCATAATTCATCAAGCGAATTTTCTATTGGGGTTCCACTTAAAGCAAAACGCGTTTCTGCTTGAATGCTGCTTACTGCTTTCGCTGTTTTTGTTGCATAATTTTTGACCACCTGGGCTTCATCCAAAATAAGGGTATGAAAATCACGATCCACATACTCCTCCATATCTTGACGTAAAGTAGGATAAGAGGTAATCCAAACATCCGCTACTGCTGAACGTCGAAATAATTCCTTCCTTTCTGTCGGAGAGCCGATCATAATTTCTGTTTTTAAAGATGGTGCGAATTTTTTCAATTCATTTTTCCAATTATAAACAAGTGATGCTGGTGCAACAATAAGGGCTGGCTTCTTTTCTTTCTGCTTCTCTTTATCTGACAATAAAAGAGCAATACTTTGCAGTGTTTTCCCTAATCCCATATCATCCGCGAGTACCCCGCCAAACCCATAATATTTCAATGTACTCAACCACTGAAATCCATAATGTTGATAATCACGCAGCTCTGCCTGCAAGGAGCTAGTTACCCCAAAGTTCAGCTCTTCTGGATTTTTTAATCGAGTCAGCAATTGAAGATATTGTTCTCCAGACTTCGTATTTTCTCCAGATACTAATTCTTCCAATTGAACTCCTCTGTATAAGGGCAGTTTAATCGCTTCCTTCTCCAATTGAGCGACTGGCAGATTCATTTCAACAAATAGATGACGAATCGTGTGAAACTGCTCCGATTCAAGCGATACAAACGTTCCACACGGCAAGCGATAATACTTCTTTTTTTCCACTGCACTTTTCATGATTTTTTGAATCGTTTTCTGGTCTATTCCTTCCATTGAAAAATTAACTTCCAACCAATTACCAGAAGCATCTACGTCAATATTAGTAACTGGCACATGTGATTCTGACAAAATAAGATTTTTCACTGCGCTTGTTAAATAAACAGCAGCTTTCTCTTCCAACTGTGGAAGAATCTTATAAACAAATTCAAAAATTCCTTCTTCTTCTTTTGTATATAAAAACTCTCCATTCGATTTTAACGAACTTGATTCAAGCACACTCATAATCAGTTGTTCTTTTTCCGTATCGCGAATAAGAATCGTTTCTTTTGGGGGAATATACTGAAATGGATTCATCTTATGCTCTCCGTAGCGAAATTCCAAATCCACTCGCAATAACTGATCCTTCATATCTACATATAGATGGGATTGAAGTGGAATTTTTATAATCTTATTCGAAATATTATCCGCCACTTGAACCTTTCCGACCTCATCCATGATCGGTACTACATAAGACAGCAACGGTTCCACCTGCTCCTTGCTGATCGGCAAAATAGGCGACTTCGTACGTTCTACTAACGTAATCAACTCTTCCAAAAAGGGTTGTTGCTCTTCGGAAATTTTGTAGATTGAATCCTCTTTCACAAAATAACCATAAAAACGAAAATAACTCCCCTTTGATAAATCAGCTACATTCAGTTGATAATCTTGACCCTCTGCCTTTTCAAGTTGAAAAAGAAAGGAATGCTCGTCGTATTGAAATTGTAATTGGTTATATAATTGTCCATTATGATACAACTGCACATTCCCCTGCATAAGCTTTTGTAAAACCTTATCTGCAATCATAGGAGATAAAACAATTGCACGAACATCATTAGTTAATCCGGATCCATAATAAGGAGATTGTAAATTTTGATACATTTTTTCAAAATTGAGTCCCTCTTGCAATAGGTTAATCACTTCTTGATCTACTTCTGAAAAAGTATATTCTGTAGGGTCATAGGTGAAGTTTTTTGTAAATGGATACTGCTCTTTCCATTTTATCGCTTCCAAAAATTTCTTTATATCTTTCAAAACATACGGTCTTTTTAGCCCTACCTTTATTTCTAAAGTGATAGATTTTTTGTTATGCATCTTACAAATCCATTCCACCATTAATGGTTGCTTTTCCACCACTTTCTCTTGTTGTATAGTCTCTTGATAATAGGTAGAAAACTTATCGATAAACTGATTTGTAAGCTGGTTCACATAAGCAGATTGCCTTACTTGCTGCTGTCTCATCAGCTCCGCTTGTTGTCTCTCCAGCATTTGTTGCCTTTCTTCTAGTCTATTTTTTCTCGCAGGTTCCTCATACTGCCACATCGCTCCTGATTCCTGAATCTCAAACAAAACTGCGGCAATATGCTTACATTCTTCATCATACCAGTTATTAAAAGCTGGACAGTTACACGAACATTTATACTTATTTTCTACTTCCTGAATCACCACTTGATACCTCTTTGATCCAGATACAGTCGCACTCCATCTACCTTTGCTTTCGTCACAAAATAAGTTTTGTACCTTTCCTTGTCTAAAATACCTTTTTCCATTTTGATAATTACTCGCGGAAAACATTTGCTTTATATTTAAACGAAGCAATGAACTAGCCATTCCACTCCTCCTTATTCCAAACAAAAATATCGATAAATATGATAGTAACTACAAGACTAAAACTACCTTAAATAGTTTACTCTATCATATTAACATAGTATATTATCATATTTGCCAATAGCACTGTGTTTAATTCCTACTATGAAAAAGACACCATAAAAACCGTTTGCCTTTTTGTGAAAGACAAATGGTTTTTATGGTGTCTGTCATTAATTTAAAAATCAACTTGTATCTGTTTCCCTCCGATAAGATGCCTTTCCTCGTTGCTTTAAAGTCCTGAGGGACAGACTCTTTATTCCCACTAATTAAACATTCATCGTCCTCCCACCAAAGACAAATCATACAATCTGTCTTTTTTAGGGGTCTGACCCCAATTTCATCTGACCCAATTTCATCAAGCTAAGCTTCAAAAAACAGGAAAATAAGCAACTAAATAGGAAGTAAGGGTTTCCGTTCTGTTCTCCGAGGCTTACCGCTCGCTTTCCACGGGGCGAGCGCCGAGCCTCCTCGTCGCTTTGCTCCTGTGGGGTCTCGTCTTTCTCGCTAATCCCGTAGGAGTCGAGCGGACGCCTCTCCAAACAAATGCGGTATTTCTTTTAAATAAAGCGTATCCCATAAATAGGATCATAAAAAAGGCAATAGGATGCCCGGGCGTATCTATACAAGTCGCTAAACCTGATTCGATTGTGAAACTTTCTGAATCTACAACAGAAGAAAATGGCGTACAATTTGTAGATACAAAAGTCGTTGCTGATTTCTATGGTGTAACTACCGAAACCGTTCGCAACTGGATTAAAGACGGGAAGATTTCTGGAAAACAATTATCTGGACATCGGGGAAAGTGGTTTATTCCTGCAGAGGAATTTGAATACTTTAAATCGCAAGAAGAAGCAGACGATACAGAGGGTAATATAAAAGAGCTTCTTGGAGAGAATTATACCGAAGATTGGGACGTAGAACTAGACGAAGATAAATAAAGGGGAGAAACGAGTGTGAAGCTCTTCCCATTCTTGAACATGCAGCCACTGCTATCAGGATGGAGCCTTTACGTTGCCTAACATCACAGTAGAGGAAATGAAAGAAAGAGTAAAAGAGAAGATCATTGAATTCGGTATGCCTAAATTTATAGCAGGTCTTTTGACGAGAAATATCCATAAGCTTGAGCGATCGAATTAATAAATACAGAAGCTAGGTCTTCTTCTCTTTACGAGTAAAACCTAGCTTTTTTTGATCAAAAATCCCAATAGATTTCCCTGCTATTCGATAGAACGATAGAATCGTTCCGGCCATTCCATCTTAGGGTGAAAATTGTACAACAATGATTGAGTGAATATGACAGCATTCACCCATTCTGTTTTAAACATGAGCGGTTTTTTATGAAGCCATGCCAAAGGATCGATGGGAACGGAAAAATCAATATATTCCTCAAAGCTTCCTTCGAACCCTTTTGTCCAAAATCTTTTTAACGGGTGAAGAGGAACACGACCGCCATTTTTCACATGTTCATAGGTGTCTTGAAGCCATTCTTGAATTGGAATTCCTGTCAATGGTTCGTTCATCTGCTGCCATCCACATAAAAGTGAGCCATGCTTCCCCCACTCGATTTGAATGATTGCCCTCTGATTGTTATTATGTGCCTCTTTTACCGCATCCTCTGACTCTAATACACGGGAATGGAACCAGCACATCACATTTGTTACCGATTCCGATTCAGGATCATATTCGACCCAAACCTCTTCATGATCACAAGGTTCATAGTCATCTGGAAAATCATAGTCATCTTCCCAAAATAAATGATAGCCAATCACAGGCTTAGAAGGATGATGAACAACGACTATATCCTTAAGTGGGAAGCATTCTTTTGGATTAATCATTAAAATTGGGCAAAACTTGTGAATGAGGCGTTCATCCTTTTCAGTTAAAGGAATAAGCGGCTCCATTTCTAGTACTTTGCGGTACAGATCGCCAGCTTTCCGAAGCTGTCCATCTAAATGGTAAAACTCTGCTTGTTTAGATACATAGCCCACTTGGTTTGGGTCTGCCTTTTTTAAAAGCTCCAGCTGATAAATCGCGTGTTCATAAAAATCAAGTTCTGCAATCTTCTTATTGTTCATTAATTCCGAGATTTTTTCATTTCTTTTCTTCCACTCGTCAAGAAAAGTATCGATCAAAATGGATTCCCCCTAAGTTTTCTGCTTGTTCGTTAACTCCATTAGTGTTTCAACTTCATGACTCGTTATCGAGTGAACACCCAGTTTCACGTACTTTTCCATTTCACGAGGTTCGTTAATCGTCCAAACTAAAACGGGCAAACAGCGTAATGCGGCAGCAGCTATTAACTCTTCAAGACAAATGCGGTAGTCAATATTGATTCCACAGCATGATGCTGCAATCGCATCCTGAAAAGTTTCCTTAATAAAAGATTCATAATCTTCCTTATTAGCTTCAAATAAGCTTTTACTAGCATTTAAGAGAACTTGATAAGGTCGATAGTTTCCCTTTAGAAAAGCAGCTCGATCCTTTTCACATCCGCTTATAATAGAAGATTCTCTCATCTTAAATTGTTCGACTGTCTTAATCATTGGATCGATCGCATGATCTTCTTTTACATCTAAATTGATCACTCGATTACTTTCTTTAATGAGCGGTAAAACCTCTTCTAGGCAAACCACCTTATCCGATTGAGTTAGATCATTCAATTCCTGGAATGTTACATCTTGGACGCGAATCATTCCGTGTTGTGTATGAAAATGTTCATCATGCAGCAGAACAACACTTCCATCTTTTGTAGATCTTACATCTACTTCAATCACATCTGCCCCAGATTTTATCCCTTCGATGACGGATTGAATGGAATTGGGGGGTGTCTTCATACAGCCAGTATGAGCTGTAATCAATGGTTTTCTCAATTTAACCACCTGTCTTTATTTAAGTTTGATCGTATTCAAAAGATCATTATGGATATTACCATTAGAGGCTACGAGCGATTCATGAAAGAGCTTGTATGGGTTTCCATCTTTATCTGTAACTGTTCCTCCAGCCTCCGTTACGATCAAAATTCCTGCCGCTGTATCCCACGGATTTAAACCTTCATGCCAGAATCCTGTTAATCTGCCAGAGGCTACTTGGCACAAATCTAGACTAGAAGCTCCAAACATCCGAATATTTCGGCTATTCCCTGCTAGCTTATCCATTTGCTGAAGAACGCGCGAACCAACTTTAAAGTCATTAGCCTGAAATCCAGTCGACACAATGGCTTCTGTTAATTTCATTTCTTGTCCAACACGAAGCGGCTGCTCATTTAAAAATGAACCCATTGATTTCCTTGCCGTATATAATTCACCTGTCATTGGATTCAAAACAACACCAATCACTGGTTCTTTATTGTTTACAATTCCTATTGACACTGAATAATATGGAATACCATGAATAAAATTGGTTGTACCATCAATCGGATCTATTATCCATCCGTAACCAGAATCAAATTGTTGAAAAGCTTGATAAGAATTTGCTTGACCGCAATCCTCTTCAGAGAGGATCCAGTGATCTGGAAAATCTTGTTTAATCTTTTGACGAAGCATCTTTTCCGTCATTTGATCAACTTCTGTGACTAGATCTGAAGCATTCTTTTTTTGGACAACCTCTCCCATGTTTCCAATATTTTCTTTAATCAAGCTCCCAGCCTGCTTCGCATACTCAATGGCCATATGATACAAGGTGTATTCTAAATCCTGTTTCATTTCTAATGTCATTTTTTTATCCTCTATTTTCTCTCTATTAATTTCGGACAAGTTCCTTCACAAGATCTTTCCTTACATTTTTTCCAGTAGTTTTTTCAAAAATATGCAGGGACTCAACATTGGTTGATAGGACCAATTCTTGCCCAATATTTAATCTCATATTAGGTTCGACAAAAAAATAAACCTGTTCATGACCAATATTGACATTGATCATTTGAGAATGCCCAATCGGTTCAATAAGTTGAACCGTCCCATTCATCCGAATTTCCCCTTCTAATCCTAATTTAAGATCATGTGGACGTATCCCAATCGTGACATCCAATTGATTCGTACTTATATCAAGTAGTGACCGATCAAAATAAAGCGTTGATTTTGAGAATGTGAGCTCAGCTTTTTGATCCGTTGAAGTTAGTTTTCCTTGGATAAAATTCATTGGTGGTGTGCCAATAAACTGAGCGACAAAAAAGTCCTTTGGATTTTTATATAAATCCATCGGCGTGCTGTATTGAATGACTTCTCCCTCTTTCATAACCGCAATTCGATCAGCCATCGTCATCGCTTCTTCTTGGTCATGGGTAACTAAAATCGTTGTAATGCCAAGTTCTTTTTGAATTCGAGAAATTTCCTTTCTCATTTCAATTTTCAATCTGGCATCTAGATTCGATAATGGTTCATCTAATAGAAGAACCTTTGGTTTTTTTACAATCGCACGAGCTAAAGCCACACGCTGCTGCTGGCCTCCTGATAATTGACTTGGCTTTCTATCTAGTAAGTGCCCTAGCTGTACCATTTCAGCTGCTTCTTTGGCTCTTTCATATCGTTTTTCCTTGCTTACTTTCTGTTGTTTTAACGGAAAAGCAATATTATCTAATACAGTCATATGAGGATATAAAGCATAGCTTTGAAACACCATGCCAATATTGCGATCCTTTGGCTCTACACCATTCACTAGCTGACCGTCAAAATATAAGTCACCACTATTCTGTTTATAAATACCGGCGATCATTAACATGGTTGTAGACTTACCACAGCCGCTTGGTCCAAGTAACGCAACAAGTTCTCCATCATGAATCGTTAAGTTTAAATCATTGATGGTGTTCGTTTGATGATTAAAGGATTTACAAATATTTTTCATTTCAATGATCATACACGTTTACCTCCTCCAGCACTAACTTGCATTAATGATTTTTGCGTAAAAATGAAAAATAGTAAGACTGGCAGCATATAAAACAAGGAAACAGCACACAAAAGCCCATAGTCCACCATATTTGGATCACTCATTAATTTATGAAGATATGCGGACAAGGTCACATTTTGATCGTTTAAAATAAAGGTATACAGCAATAAAAATTCAGACCAGCCAGATAGAAATGAAAAAATACTGATTGCTGCAATTCCAGGCTTAACAAGTGGAAGAACAATCGTATACCAAACCTTAATCCGGCTGCAGCCGTCAATCATCCCTGCCCATTCTACATCCCATGGTATATCGTCAAAAAAACCTTTCACAATCCATGCTGTCATCGGAATCTGCATCGCTGTTTTTACTAATACGACTCCCCAAAGCGAATCGAATAATCCCATAAAATTGAGGATATAAAATACGGCAATCAGAAGAGCTACACTAGGAAATGCATGTAAAATCAAAGTCGTTTTCATCAACGCTTGGCGCCCAGGAAATTCGATACGGGCTAACGCATACCCAGCCATCACACCGATGATCACTTCAAGAACAGTTAAACTTCCCGCAAATAGAAAAGAATTCCACGTAGCGAGCCAAATACTTGGGAGAACAGTCCCACCCTGCTCTACAGCTGTCCATAAAAACGTCCAATTTTCAAGCGTAAATGAAACAGGGATAAAACCAAATTTCATTTGTTCAGAAAAAGAACGCATTAACAGCCATAAATACATAAGAATAATTGGCATGGTCGTAATGCCAAGCACTCCGTAAGCAATGAAATAAGGAAGACGCTGCTTCCATTTAAGTGCAAAGGGCTTTACAGCTTTTGTTTCTTTATGAGAACTAGTTACATCCATTTTCAAGTCTCCTTTCCTACTCAATTCTTGAAGAACCAAGCATTTTTTTCATCCCAAACCATCTCCACATAATAAAAGTAAAGAGTAAAGCAAGGATCACAAGTACTAACGAAACAGCCGAACCATAGCCAAACTCAAAATTTTGAAAGGCTTTATGATAGGAGTACAAAGCCAGTACTTCACTTTCAAATAATGGACCGCCCTTTGTCAGTAAGATGATATATTCATACGATGTTAATAAGGATAAAAACTGCCAAATCGTTACAAACATAAGAGGCCAGCGAATCGACGGAATAATAATATCTTTAATGATTGACCATTGTGAAGCACCGTCCACTCTTGCCGCTTGAAACAAATCCTGTGGAATGGATTTGATCGCCGATGAAAAAATAATCATTCCGAATGAAGCTCCAATGAATCCATTAGCTACAATAATCGCCTCCATCGGATGAGAAATCAGCCATTCAGCTGGCGCCATGTCAAAAAGGGCTCTCAAGCTATTTAATACTCCGTATTCACTTGGGTCAAAAAACCATAACCAAAGCAAAATATACACTACCGGTGGAGAAATACGAGGTAACATCCAAATCGTCCGAAAAATAAGACCCACAGAATCCTTCTGAATAAAATAAGTTGTCAAGATCCCTAAAGCTAAACCAAAAAACACATTAATTAATAAGGTAAATCCCACATAAACGATCGTATTTTTTAAAACAAGCCAAATATTCGGGTCGCTTATTAACTTTTTAAAATTCAATAAACCGTTAAATTCCCATCTCATGGCAGAATCCATCCCAGTAAAAGCCAAAATAGCGATTAAAAGAACAGGAATAAAAAAGAACAGGGTAATTAAAAGGAAGAACGGTCCCAACATGATGGCAGGCAGCTTCCATTTATGAATAAAGGTTCCCAAATGCTAACCCTCCTTGAAAAAGCAGCCCCTAGCAGACATATGCTAAGAGCCAGCTGTTTTTGTTAAGTATCTTTTTTTGAAGCAAACGATCCTTATTCTTGGATTTTCAATTGATCACCAAGATCGTTTTTCAATTGAGTTTCTAAATCCTTCATAGCATCTTCAGGTTTTTTCTTTCCTAACTCAACAGCTTGAATCGCGTTAAATACCGCTTTTGAATACTTAGGGTATGCTTCATGATTCGGAAGGAATGTTGTATATTCAGACATATAAGCAACACTACCTAAAGTGATATCTGCTTTGAAATTTGGATCCTCAGCACCTGCTTTTGTTACAGGAAGATGCATGGTTTTTACGTTATGCTCTGTTTGAAGAGCTGGATCTGAAACTAGTTCTAATAAACGTTTTACTAACTCTGGATGTTCCGTTTGTGAAGAAACTGTATAAGCAAACGGGTGAGATAATGTTAGTGGTTTTCCACCTTTTTCAGCAGCTGGAATTAGCATCATCCCGAAATGCTCATTGGACCATTTTGCATCTACTTTTCCAAGTTGCTCATGGAAATTATCTTGGCTCCAGTTAAATACGTTCCAAATCCCGCCATAGTAAAATAGGATTTTTCCATTGACGATCAGTTTATGCACATTGTTCCATTCCATCGTTGTTAAATTTTCAGGAAGTAATTTTTTCTGTGCAAGTTCATCATAGTAGTTTAATTGTTTTGAAACGGCTTCTTTATCAAAAACGATTTTATTGTCTTTTTCATCATAAACTTTTCCGCCAAAATTATAGGCGATATATTGAAAGTCAGGACCATCTACTGGACGGTGGCCAATTCCATTTTCCACTAGCCCTTTTTTCTCCGCTTCTTCAGCTGTTTTGGTCATGTCTTCAAGGGTAAATTCTCCCTTTTTAACCATTTCCGGAAGCTTATTAATTTGCTCTTCGCTCCATCCAAGCTCCTTTAGAATATCTTTATTGTAGAAAACCGGACGAGCTTCCGTATCCTGCAAAGCACCCCAAACTTTATCTTTATAAGAAACAGCTTTCCAAAGAGTAGGGAATACATCCTTATATTCCTTTGATTTCTTTAGATCATCTAAAGGAAGAATGTAGTTTCCATCTGCTAGCCAACCAAGATTTTCATGACCTGTTGCATAAATATCCGGCTCTTTTTTTGCTTTAAACGCAAGGATAAATTGCTTAGCATAATCTTCCCAGCTACCATCAAAGGATTTTGTTTCGACTTTTACTTGTGTATTTTTCCCATCTTCCTTAAGCTCTGCATTTAATTTGTCAGCTGCTTTTACTAGATTTTCTACACGAGTTAATTCTTGACCAGCTGTTTGTGCCTCAATAATCACTGTTTCTGGTTCTTTCGATTCACTTTCAGTAGGCTTACTTTCTTGAGCACATCCTGCAAGAACTCCTATACCTAGAACAACTGTAGATAAGATACCAACTGCCTTTTTCTTCATCCTTCTCACCTCTGTGTTATTTTTGTAAAAAAGGGAACGTTCCCATAAAAGAAAGGGGGAATCAAAAATTAAGGGAACGTTCCCACACCAATTCTTTCTCAATTTGTTTTATGTCTTGCTTGTCCCCGTTACATGTATAAATGTACAGAAGATATGTTTAGCTCTTATTATGGGAATTTTAAGTTCATGTAAAAGTATGTTTATGAAATATTAACTTTCTTTATTTTTAGAGCTTACTAATTTTATAGAGGGAGAAGATAAAAAGAAATTAGAAATCACCCACCTTGAGTCGATGATCGAACGAACAGCTTAGGTTCGTATTCCATACAGAAAGGTTCTACCGTGTCTTTTTTAATAAGACGATCAAGCAAGGTAACTGCATCCTCTCCCATTTTCATTTTCTCAACATGAACTGTTGTTAAAGGAGGATAGCACATGCTCGCATAATCGATGTTATCAAAGCCAGCTACTGCTATTTCGTCAGGGATTTTTATTCCTTTTTCTAATAAGACTCTCACAGCACCCATCGCTAACATATCGTTTGTTGCAAAAATAGCTGTTGGTCTTTGTCCGATGAATTGCGGCCAAATTTGATGGAGTCCCTTATAGCCATCTTCATAAGCCGAAGTCGGAGAATAATAAATATTTTTTGATAAAACCTCAACACCCAGTTCCTTGAACCTCTCACAAAAGCCTTGCAATCGGAGCAAGTGACTTCGGTGCGCTTGAGGACCAGCGATCACAAAAACATTGCGATGACCTAATTGATACAAATACTCTGCAACCATCGCTCCACCTTTATAGTCTTGATTGACGATTTGGATGACGTCACTCTTGTCAGTCGTTCCATTCACAATTAAATAAGGAACCTGAAAGCTTTCAATGTGGCCTATCACTTCTTGACTCAGCCGGCTGATTAATATAAGTCCATCAACCCTTTTTTCATGCATGAAATCAGCAGACCTTAAAGACATTTCCCTATCAGTTGTGACAAATACTGAGTAGTTCAGACTTTCCGCCTTAAGTAGAATCGCATCTAGTATTTTTCCATAAAAAGGGTGAGATGCGATAGGATGGTGCTGCCGGTAGATAATGACGCCTATATTGTTTGTCTTTTGCGAAACCATCGCTCTTGCTACTCCATTTGGTTTATATTGGAGCTCTTCAATCGCCTTCAAAACCTTCTCCCGAGCTTGTTCACTCGTATATCCGTTGCCAGAGATCACTCGTGAAACGGTCGATTTAGAAACCCCTGCCCTTGAAGCAATGTCAATAATTGTATAACTCATACAACGACCCCCGACCTTCTCTATCTAATAATGTCATCAATCTATCATAACGCGCTTACATGATGATGTTGTTAAAACTATGTTAAGATTTTATGAAATTATGGGTAATCATTCCAAATGATCTTCGCTATATACTATAAAATAATCCTATCTGGACAGATTCTCTTCGGTTGTAGACGCTTTCACAAATTTAAAAGCCGATTTTTCCGAATCGAGTAGAGGGAAAATAAAATACATTATTTTCGCCCATAGGAATAGGGGCTTGCTTTCCGTTTCAGGATACTCGCTTTCCGTGGGGCGTGCGATGAGCCTCCTCGGCGCTTGCGCCTGCGGGGTCTCATCTTACCCGCTAATCCCACAGGAGTCTCGCACCTTCCACTTCAATCAAGCCGTTTTATCAATTAGTTGCTGTCGCTGAACTGGTGAAAACACCACCCTTTTAGAAATAGACTCAAGCGGCACATTCTGGTAGAACAACGTTGAATGATAACATAAGACCTTTTTTTTTCAGAAAACAGACTTTATCAAAACAAAAGTTGCAGGCTGCAAAGGAACTTTTAATTGAATAAAATAAGTACACATGAGTTGATGTGATTCATTTTTTCTCTAACTTTTTGAGCGTTACATCATTTCACTGTTCCCGTCCCATCAACATTCTTTTCCAAAGTTATCAAGCAATGCACGCACTTCATCTGTTGATTTCGTGTTCATCAATTGATTTCTTAATTCACCAGCTCCACGGAATCCTTTGACATAAATTTTGAAAAAGCGATGAAGCCCTGTGATTGAACGTGGCAGTGCTTCCGCATATTGATCTTGAAGATCAAGCTGCAGTCTTAAAAGATCAAGGTATTCTTTACTGCTATGCTCTTTTGGCTCTTTTTCAAAAGCAAAAGGATTTTTAAAAATACCTCGCCCGATCATAACGCCATCAATACCATATTGTTTTGCAAGCTGCATCCCAGTTTGACGGTCAGGAATGTCTCCATTGATTGTTAGCAGCGTATTTGGTGCGATACGGTCACGTAATTTTTTGATTTCCGGAATTAGCTCCCAATGCGCATCTACTTGGCTCATTTCCTTTCTTGTACGTAAATGAATAGAAAGGTTCGCAATATCCTGTTTTAAAATATGCGTTAGCCACTCCTCCCACTCATCTACATTCTTATAGCCAAGTCGTGTTTTCACGCTGACAGGCAGTCCGCCCGCTTTTGCTGCTTGAATAAGTTCTGCCGCAACATCTGGACGCAGAATAAGGCCACTCCCCTTCCCTCTCGATGCCACATTAGGTACAGGGCAGCCCATATTAATATCGATGCCTTTAAATCCTAGCTCTGCCATGCCAATACTCATTTGACGGAAATATTCGGGATTATCCCCCCAAATATGTGCCACCACCGGCTGTTCATCTTCTGTAAAAATCAAACGGCCACGCACACTTTTTATGCCATCTGGATGACAATAGCTATCCGAGTTTGTAAACTCTGTAAAAAATACATCCGGTCGACCAGCTTCACTTACTACGTGACGAAAAACAACATCTGTCACATCTTCCATTGGTGCAAGTACAAAAAATGGTCGTGGTAAATCACGCCAAAAATTATCTATCATTTCAAACTCAAATCCTCTCACTATGAATACAACTTCAAACTCTCGGACAAAAAATATAAAGCCAAATGTTCCACTTCTTTTACACTTATATCATGCTTAATAACTTATTATCAAACACAAGTACATTTAGACATTTATAATTTGTGAAAAACTATTGTGAAAATCGACAATGTTTATTTTAACGAAAATCGGTCCTGAATGGTATTTTTATAAAGTGAACCTTTCCATCAGTGGGGGTTTTCTTCATCCCCCACTGATGGTTAGTTGAACTTATCGGACTTTTACGGGCAGTTGTCCCCCACCTAGCTTCCTCGATTCTTCAGCATCTTGAGGTGGAGGTCTTACTGCCCGTTAAGAGTGGGATAAACAAAAAAGCAGATGGTATAGATTTTTTCTATATCAACTGCTTTTCTATTATACCAGCTCCAACCACGCGACCGCTTCACAATGTGTAAATGTAGAAAACAAAATTCCCATTTTTTTATGTTTTGTTGTTCCTTCGGGTCGTCCCTGTGACAAAGAACTGAAGTTGTTTAAAAAATTATCAAGACCTAAATCGTAAAAAGTCATAAAAAATAAGGGGTAATACATATTTTACCAATATGTATCATCCCTTTTACTTTTTGTTTCACAATCGCGCCAGTTACTTGAATAAGAACTGAATTTATAAGCCGTTATTTTCAATTAAGATTTGATTGTGAATATGGTGTTCCATATGCTCAAGATAATCTTGTATAAGCCACTCTAGTGTTTTATGTTGATTATTTCCTATATCACATAGGTTGGATAACTTCTCGTTAGAAATATTCTTAACAATATTAACAATTTGCTTATTTAATGTCTGAAAAAGGTTTACTATTTCATGAAGTGGTCTATTTTGATAATTCTGAACGATTACCCATTGGTCTTGATTATACGATTGAATAACATACAATGGTTCTTCATATTGAATTTTTATAAATCTTTCCATATTATTTATGGCAGAGTCACATAGATGTCCTAAAATCTCTTTTTTAGACCATTTATTTGGTAATGGTCGATTAGAAATTTCTTTTTCAGACATAGAGTTGTATTCTTCTGGTAATCTGTTTATCCAATGATTGATTCCCTCAACTACTTTTTGCATAATTCTACTCCCCTCATGAAATATCGATAATCAACAATTGGACTAGCCGGTTCAATTTGTAAAGAAAGTAAAAATTTTGGTTTTACAGTCATATTATGATCTCCTTTAATATTGAATTTTCTTTCTAATTAAATTATATCTTGTTTACAACATCATAGTCTTAGATAATTATAGATAATAACTATCAATATTATTGATAAAAAAGGATTGATTTATATCGAATTTTTATACCTTAAAACTTTTGTTCAAGTAGTAAATAGTGGAAGTTATACTCGTGCTGCTATTGAATTAGATTATGCCCAGTCTAGCGTTACAAATCATATCCAAAAGCTTGAGGAACTGTACGGAGGAATTGTTTTACTAGAAAGAAAAGGAAAATACATGAAGCCTACTTCTTCTGGTGAACTTCTTTTTGATTACGCAAAAAAAATACTATCCCTTCATCAAGAATCACATCTGGCTCTAAAAGAACAGGAAATCAAAACACTTTCAATAGGAACAATTGAGACATTAGCCATCTATTTTCTCCCTGAATTACTAGAAAAATTTAAAAGAATCTATCCCAACGTTCATATACGTATTATTCCGGATTATAAGCAAAACATTATTAGAATGGTTAAAGAAAAAGAGATAGATTTCGGACTTATCTTGGATTTTCCATGTCAAGTTACTGGAATAGAAAGCCTTTACATAAAAAAACAAGATATGATGATTGTTGTTCCTCATGATCATGCCTTTGCAAGTAAAACTGAAGTTGCTATACATGATTTAGAGAATGAAACTTTCATCTTAACCGATGAAGGGTGTACGTATCGTGCTTTTTTACTTGAAAGATTTAAAATGGAAAACATTTCTCACAACATATCAATGGAGCTTAGTAGCGTGGAAACAATTAAGAAAGCTGTGGAAAATAAGTGGGGGATTGGTTTTTTACCACTTTATTCAGTAGAAAAAAACGTAAATAATCAGTTGATAAAGGCGATTTCTTTACATGATAAGAATCTAAATTTTTACAGTCAATTACTCTATAGAAAAGAGAAATCCCTTCTCAAAGTTTTTCAGACATTTATTAACTGTTTAAAACAAACAATAAAATGTTGAATAACAATAATGTTTAATCTGGAGAAGCATGAGCTAAAAGTTCCTAAAAGGTGAGAATATCTGCACCCCCATTTATCATTTTAACGGCAAAATTTACAATACAGACGTTTAAAACATAATACAGTTGTTTAATAAGTTTCATTTTTTTGGTCTTATATACTCTAGTAAAAACGCTGCAACCTTTAATTTTATGGTTTGCAGCGTTACCAATTATACCGGCAATATTGGTTACAATGACTCCAATTCTTGGAACAGCGAAGACAGTTTATTACAGAAACTTTATTTTTCTCATAGGCTGTTTTCGTATAGATTGTTGCTTTTAAACTCGCAGCCTGAATACACTTCGCTTTCCGCGGGCGAGCGTCGAGCCTCCTCGTCGCATACGCTCCTGTGGGGTCTCGTCTTTCTCGCATTCCCACAGGAGTCTACGTGTATTCAGTCTGCTGAGTACTTCTTCTCCCATTTTTTTACGTAAAAAACAACAAACTTTGAGAAAACAGCCTTCTCATAACACCTTAGCAAGTTAACCATGCTCTTTGTAAAACAATATATAATTGAGATTATTCGCCTTTAACCTGCTCTGACAGATGGAGGGTAATTGCCCAAAATAAAAGAGTAAAAGCGCTGATAGAAGCACCTAATAGACATACTCCATTCCATCCATAGCTTGCATAAATATTGGTTGAAATAATTGCGCCTGTTGCACTGCCAATAGAATAAAAAATCATGTAACTCGCAGTAAGCCGACTCCTTGCTTCAGGACGTACTGTAAAAATCATACTTTGGTTGGTGACATGTACAGCTTGCACCGCTAGGTCAAGAAGGATAACACCAATAACTAATGGTAATAGAGAGTAATTAATCAATCTAATGAGGAACCAAGATATTACTAATAAAAGCAGAGCAATGCCAGTGGTTCGTTGTCCTAAACCTCGATCGGCCAGACGCCCAGCCTTCGCAGCAGCTAATGCTCCTGCAACTCCAGCGAAGCCGAATGCTCCAATAGCAGTATGTGAGAGATGATATGGTGCAGCACTAAGAGGTAACACTAATGAAGTCCATAGAATACTAAAGGAAGTAAAAATTAGAAATGCTAATATTCCACGGATACGTAAGATCCTTTCCTGTACGAATAACAAGAGGACAGAACGCAGCAACTTGGGATAAGACATAGCTGTTCGTTCGCTCCTAAAATCAGGTAATTTTCGGTATAGTAAACCAACTATGAAGAACATAAGTACAGCAGAAGTAAGATAAACGGAACGCCAACCACTCAGGTCTGTCAATGCTCCAGCAAATGTTCGCGCAAGGAGGATTCCTATTACAACGCCACTTGTAACGAAACCTACTATGCGTCCACGTTCTGTAGGATTAGACAATGTTGATGCATATGCGACGAGTGTCTGTGTAACAGTTGCAAGGATTCCCACTATAGCCATACCTATAAAAAGTATTGTACTCGTGGGAGCAATACCAATAATAATTAGAGCGACAACTGTAAGTAGCATTTGACCAATAATAAGTAATCGAGGATTGAAGAAATCACCAAGCGGAACTAGTAAGAGCAATCCAAGTGCATAACATATTTGAGTGATCGTAATAACAACCCCAATGGTTGAGTGATCAATCTTAAATTCATTTGAAATAGCATCAAGCAACGGATGAGCGAAGTATATATTAGCAACAGCCATTCCACAGGCTATTGCAAATAATAGAGTCATAGAGCGAGACATCGATGTACTGAAACGTGATTGTAATTGACCGTTATGACGATTAAGATTAGTTGTTATTTCTTCTTTACCATTCATCATTTTCATCCCCTTTTTGTACTATTCAAAATTACATACCGAATAGTATATAATTATCACAAGTAAAATATAATCGTTTTAATGTTGCAATGTCAAGGATTTTAGAAAAACGTTTGATTTTTATTCTTTTAAAATTTGACACTCCCCCATTAATTAAATAAGATTATAATGTACCAATAAGTATATAAAATTCATTGTTAATAATTAAAATTTTGGCTGTGTTAAACTTGCCTGTTGATCTCCGCTTCAGGCGTTCGCTTTCCGCGGGCGGTCTGGGAGCCTCCTCGTCGCTTTGCTCCTGTGGGGTCTCCCTCTGACTCGCTTTTCCCGCAGGAGTCTCACACCTTCCACTCCAATCAACATTGTGCAAAAATCAACAATGAGCTTTAACATAGCCTAAATTTTAAAAACGATAAAGGAGAGAAAGGATTATTATGGCTCGACTACGTGAGTTTGATGAAGAAAAAGCCTTAGATGCTGCTATGCAGCTTTTTTGGGAGAAAGGGTATTCAGCTACTTCATTAAGTGACCTAACTGCCAGAATGGGGATACAACGTCCAAGCTTATACGCTGCTTTTGGTGACAAAGAAGGGTTGTTTGAAGCTGCATTGCGCAGATATACAAAGTTACATGCTTCCCGTATTCGAACAAAACTTCAAAATAAGCCATCTGTAAAAGAAGGAATTCGTACTTTTTTTGAAAATCTAGTAGAAGAGGAATATAAAGAAAGTCCAAGCAAGGGATGTTTTTGTATTAACACAATGGTAGAACTTGCCTCTCAAAATGAAAAGTTTGAAATTCTGACGAGGGAGCATCAGATGTATCTTTCGGTTTTATTTCAAGAATTAATTGTCCAAGGTGTTCAGACAGGAGAATTTCAAAATGATCTAAATGCTAAAGCGTTAGCACAGACGCTAGTCACTTCATTAATTGGACTTACAGTAATGATGAAATCTCGTCCAGAGCGCTCATTTATAGATAACTCTGTAGCCGTGATATTATCATTATTAAAATAGTTAGATTAAAAATAAGCTGTGATAAGTTTAGCATTGCGTTTATTAATAAGGGGGATTTTAAATGACGCCAGAACAAATTGTTAGAAAATTTTTTAAAGAAGTACGTTCAGGTAACAACCTTGACTATTCAAATCAATTAATGGCAGAACGAGTATTGGCACATCAAATTATATCTGAAGAAGAACAAACAGTTTGCAGAACGCCTCAAGATTATGCTGAACACGTAAGAGAGATGATTGAAGTATATGGTAATTTTTCTTTGGAAATTCAAGAATGTTTAGTACAAGGAAATAAAGTATATGTACGTTGGAAACAAGTAGGTACACACGTAGGAGAAATCGAAGGATATCAACCTACAGGACTCCCAATAATTGAAAAAGCAAGTGCAGTATATAAAATAGAAGATGAAAAAATTTCAGAGTATTGGATTCAAGTTGATAGATTAGGAATTCAAAGTCAATTGGAGCGGAATAAAAATTTCAGTAGTTAACTAATTCGTATAGAAAATACAACGATTTTTTTAAGTAAAGGGCTATTCTTAGCGATACGCCTTCCGTAATTATACAACTTTATTATTTCTAAACGCTCTTTTCGTAAAGATTGTTGCATTTAAACTCGCAGCCTGAATACACTTCGCTTTCCGTGGGCGAGCGTCGAGCCTCCTCGTCGCAAACGCTCCTGTGGGGTCTCGTCTTTCTCGCATTCCCACAGGAGTCTACGTGTATTCAGGCTGCTAAGTACTTCTTCTCCCATTTTTTTACGTAAAAACAACAACCTTTGAGAAAACAGCCTTTCTAAAAAATCATAGAATAGATGGTTACTGTATTTCTAGATATAAAATTAAAAAACTTATTATTTAAAAAGCTGTTTAACCAATCTTTCATTAAGAGATATTCCTAATCTTGTTTCAAAGGTTGAGGATGTTGATGTGTTTTTTAGTAGGATGCAATAGTTTGAAAATCTGTGCCTGTCTCCTAGCTTTAAAAATCGGAGGACAGGCACTCCATATGAACAAATTTCTTTTTGCAATGCAGTGTCTGACAACCATAATCTAACGAAAACAGCATCATTCAACAAACTCTTAGACCATCCAATTTTTTCAACTGATTAATATCCACTTCATATTTACTTCCAGACACTCTACTAATCTTTTTTACTTCTTCTTTTGGTCCAAAATAAATTGTTTTAAAATCATCATCCTTATACTGTACAACAAAAAAATCATCGAAATCGTCAAAGGTACGTTGGTTGATGGAAATAAAACCATTTGTTTGTGCGGTTGTTTTCACACTAATCCTTCTATTATTGCTTATCACATCAAACCCATGTTGATTCGTTTGCCGTGACAAGGAGCCACCTGTTTCAATTGCACAGATAAACTCCCCGATTCTCCCTATTAAATGCCGCAATTCTGTCGGTTTACAATTTAAGACATTCATTTCATATCTTAGTATTTGATTATATTCATTATAAAGATTTATCATTTGTTCTCTACTAATAAAACTCAGCTTGCTTCTCCAAGGGAATATCTGTAAGGTTCTTTTCACGTAATGTCTTAACACCACTGACCCATTCTCCGATAATGCTTTCTCTATCACACCCCTTTGGCTTATGAAAAATAAAACCAGTATACGTTACATTTTCTCCTAGATATTTGTAGGAGCTTCTAGTAATATATTCAAAAAGATGCTTATTAAAAGCAATTCCGTTATTGTACCGATTATAGCAATAGTCAGATAAGATAACACTCGCAGGATTTGTTCCGTATTCGTCTTGAAGCATGCTTTTTACTTCAGCAGGGGTAACTACATCGTTGATTCTATTATGTAAAGTTTGAATTAGTTGTTCGTAAATGGACATTCTCGCACCTCCTATCAATGGTATTTTACCAATGGTGTGACTAGCTGACTGGATCCGAAAAGCTTTTACCAACACACTAACAAATCATGCCAAGCCCGAAAAAAATGACTATCCGTTAACAAATTACCTAATTATCCCTATTTTGATATCTTTAATTTATAATTGTATTTCTTATTAATTTTTCCTGCTATTTCCTCTAAAAATTCTTGAACAGTCATATTTTCAACCTCATTTGTATACCAAGCAAGTTTCGCCCCTTTTTCTTCTCCATTATATTCCACACTTAATGGCATATAAGCATTTACTGCAAATGTATAATCAAATTTAATATACAGTTGATTCCCATTAGGGCAAGCAAGAATTACCTTATAAATTGGATTTTTATATTCTGGTTGAAACTTCACTTTTTTTATTTTGGCTAGCATTTGTTTCTCCTATCAAATAAATATTATAGATAGTACTCAAACCATCAATAATTGGATAGCTACCCCTTCCGCTCAAAATGACAATGCAGCCGATATGTACAAATTTCCTTCGTCCACTGATAAATGATTTCTTCCTCATTTTTCTCCATTTGCAGGTTCAAAATAAATTGATCATTTTCAAAAGAAACCAATCCTTTTGAACTACCGCTCCACTTCGACATTGGCATCCGTGAGATTAAACTAGCTACCTTTTCTTCGTTATAATCCCATAACTTCTTCGTTTCTTTATCGGAAAAATCAATACGTTTTCGATATTCTTTACCATCAAATACTGGTAAAAAAATGGTACTGCTTCTTTGGCGGTTATTGTTTTGTACCATTCATGAGTATTGCGGATAGATTGAGCCAACAGTGCGGAGTTTTGAGCCACTGTTTGCGGATATCTGAGCCAGTAAGTGCGGGAAAGAGAGCCAGTGTTAGTAAAGAACAAAATAATTAAGAGCCATTAGAACAGAGTTCGTTCCAATGGCTCTTTGTTGTATTATTTAAATCTTTTATTCTCTAATTGCTTGTCAATAATCTTAATTGCCCAACGAACGAGTTCATCTTGATCTAAATTCTCCTCCTCATTCCATATGCAGGAGGGTAATAGTCTATCTTCTACTTCCATCCTTATTTCATCGGGTAAATACATATGAAAAAAATACCTAGCTATACGATTTTCAACTTCTGTTGGAATCATTGAGATACCACCAATCCATGACGTTCTCTCATCGAAACTTCTCCATCAACTAAAATCTTATATGAATCGTGAACGATTCGGTCAAGAATCGCATCTGCTATTTGTGCCTGACCTAGTTTCGAGTGCCATCCTTCTGGCGAAAATTGAGAACAGAAAATAGTAGATGCTTTCTTTAACCTTGCTTCAATAATTTCCAACACATGAAGTACATTTTCCTCTGTAAGCTCTGTTAATAACCACTCATCTAGTATCAATAAATCGATCTTTTTATATTTTTGAATTAACTTACGGAAGCTACCATCTGCTTCAAACTTTGCTACAGCTAATTCATCAAGTAATTCTGGTAATCTAATATATTTTACTTTGTGGAATTGGCGGCATGCATGAACCCCAAAGGCATTTGATATCCACGTTTTTCCGTTTCCTGAGGCTCCCATTAAAATAATGTTATGGTGATTTTGAATGTAATTTCCTGTTGCTAACTCTAGTATTAGGTTCTTGTCTAGATTACGATCAGGATGATATTCTATATCTTCAATAGCTGCCGTTGGTTCATTGAATGTCGCCTGTTTAATTAATCGTTCAAGTCTATTTGATTTACGTCTATCATACTCATAATCTACTAAGAGATTGAATCTATCATCAAAATCCATACTTTTGTAATCTTTATTCTGATATTGTTGCTGATATAATTCTGCCATCGCACCCATTTTCATTTCTATTAATTTACGTAACGTTTCTTGGTTCATCATTTATTATCCCTCCCAAAGTATTTAGCCCCACGTACAAATCCAAAGTCATCAGAGTTCGAGCCGTGACTATTCCTATCCATTTTTTGAGTTTGCTTTCGCTTCTTATTTCTCTCCAGTACGCTTTTTAAAACAGAAATTGTTGGGTTTGTTGATATTTCAAGTAAAGTTTCTGTTGCTTTTTCTATTTCTTTCTTTGTGTATTTAGTAGATAGATTCCTTAGTGTGCTAAGGATATTTAATGCTTTTTTCTCCACATTCATTTCCAAGATATAAGAAACAAATTGAGTCATAAATGGTCCAATCGTTTCTGCCCACTTTCGATTATTTTCAGGATTATATTCTAGATATAATCGGTGATTATCAGGCATATGGTCCGAGTTTGTAGAAAACTGGATAAATTGTTTAAACCTTATCCTCAAAATGCTATCATTACTATAATGTTAAGATTATCAGGAGGCTTTATAAATTGAAAAAAACAGTAAACGTTGTCGCAGCAATCATCGAAAACGAACAAAATGAAATATTATGTGCTCTTCGCTCTCCCAAAATGTCACTTCCAAATATGTGGGAGTTCCCTGGTGGGAAAGTGGAAAAGGATGAGGATATTTTTTCGGCTTTAGAGAGGGAAATTACGGAGGAATTGGGATGCAGTATTAAGGCAACGGAGTTATTTCACGAGAATACACATGAGTATGATACTTTTATTATCACTTTAATATGTATTAAAGCAAAAATTGTAGAAGGTACTCCAACTGCTAGTGAGCATTCAAAACTTATTTGGTTAAAAAGGGAAAACTTAGATTCCTTAAAATGGGCACCTGCTGATATTCCAGCGGTTTCTGCATTAATAAATGAATAAACGTAAAAATGCTAGGTGCAGGACCTAGCATTTTTTTATACTTTGATGACAAATTCATTATATATATTTGTTGGTAATGTATGCTCTAATTGCATTTTTACTGTGATAGGCTTTTCACCTTCAAAATCTACTGTATTTCCTTTGCCAATATAAATATATGGCTCTATCTTTCCGTCTATTTCTCTATATTTTCTTATAAAAAGATGTAAATGGATTCCTCTATCTTTATTATTGATGATATTTTTCCCTCTATCGGAACTTTGGCTAGTGCTATTTGGTGTTTGCCATTGAAACGTATTTTCATCGATAATTTTATCTTTATAATTGATACTTTCCTTTATATTCTCTTCTTTATGGAGATCAATATATAGAAAATAATCATTTCCATTAGTTAGTAAGCCAGAGCCTCTAAACGAACTATGTATTTTACGGTAATTTGATAATAAAGCTGCATCCACCATTTGATATTGTTCATATAGTTTAAAATGTGGTATTCCGTAATAAGTATCTTTAAATTCTTTTTCATAACGGAAAATTCCATACGTCACAATATCTACAAGATACTCTTTATATTGTTCCTTTTGTAATAATTGCTGAAAAGAAACCGTCTTATAAAGCTTACCATTTTCATAATCACAAAGCTTTAATTTCCCCTTCTTTTGCACACTATCATAATATGTTTGATTTAAGCATTCAAATGCATGAAGAATACTATCCTCATCTACTTTTTTTACAAATTTCAATATTTCATGCTTTGCATCTGCAATTGATAATTCATCCTTTTCAAACAAAGCAATTAAAATTGCAAACTCATATATACGCTTTACAGGCAGTTTACTTGATAGCTCTTTTAAAGCACTTTCAAAATCTTTATTTTCCAGTAATCCTTTTAAACGATTATCCTTTTCTACTTTAGCTACAAATTGGAGATAGCTTTTTTCTCTATCAATAAATTTGATTGGATCCGGCGCACCATCATATTTTAAATAATCTACTAATAAATAAGGAGCTTGACCATTGTTCATTTTTTTAAACTCAAAATATTCCTCTTTTAAATATTTCATTGAGTTAAAATTTTCTTTATCTATTTGGGCCAATATTCTTTCTTGAGAAATTCGATCCATTTGAATATGTGTACAGCCAGGTATATTAGAAAAACCCGTTGCAATCGCAACCTTTAGACTTTCTTTATCATAGTATCTACTTCCATTTAAGGCGATTGCGATTAAAAAGGATTTACTATGGTTTCCAATAAAATCTAAAACGGTTAAAAAGTTTTTCCCATTATACTTTCTAAGCCCTCTCCCTAATTGTTGGATAAAAACAATCGGTGAATTAGTTGGTCTTAACATTAAAACCGTATTAACAGTAGGAATGTCTATCCCTTCATTAAAAATATCTACTGAGAAAATAACTTCTAAATCATCCTGATCATCTTCTAATTTATTAATATAGTACGTTCTTTTATCAACACTCATTTCACCAGTTAAACAAACACTTTTAATCCCTCTACTATTAAATTCTGTTTTCATGTAATTTGCATGCTCTATACTGGCACAAAACCCTAAACATTTTCTTTTTTTTCCATCATGCTGATAAAAGAACATTTTATCGATAATAAAATCAACTCGTTCATTGATTTTTAATCGCTTTGTTATCTCTGCAATATCATTAATATCAACATTACTTAAGTTCACTTCATCTATATCAGTAATCCCAAAATAATGAAATGGAACAACCAATTCATCATCAAGCGCTTCGTGTAAGCGAACTTCTATCGCCACATTATTATCAAAAAGATCAAACACATTATGATGATCACTTCGTTCAGGTGTTGCAGTCATTCCTAAAGTAAATTTTGGTGTAAAATAATTAATTACAGACTGGTAACTTGGACTTGTTGCATGATGTGCTTCATCATAAATAATATAATCGAAATGATCTTTACCGAACTCTTCATAACAATTTTTTAACGTTTGAATAGTAGTAAAAATATAATCAGCATGCTTATCCTTATGACTTCCTGTGAGTAATCCAAAGGTAATTTGCTCGTTTGGTAAGAGCTTTTCAAAGGTTTCTTTTGCTTTTTTTAATATTTCTCCCCTATGTACAATAAATAGTAGTTTTTTTGGCTGATATTGTTTTACATCAAAAGCAGACATATAGGTTTTTCCTGTTCCTGTGGCTGCAATTACAAGCGCCTTCTTTTCTCCAAAAGAACGTATTCGCTTAAGATTTTCCATGGCTCTTTTTTGCATTCTGTTCGGAACAATATATTCACTTTTTTCATAAATAAGTTGCTGTTGATTCATTGTGTTGTTTACAATAGTTTGCAGAAAACTTTCATAATCATTAATAAAGCTTTCATCAGCTTCTGTAGTAATTTCCCAAAGCTTATTATATTCCTTTAGTACATTATGTATAAAAGATGTATCTTCTTTTGAAATGATTTTCACATTCCACTCCACATTACTTTTTAAAGCACTTTGGGTAATATTAGATGAACCGATAATCACTTTATAATGATCACTATATTCAAAAATATAAGCTTTTGTGTGAAAACCGATTTCTTTATCTGTCACAAATACTTTAAGATCGATATTATTAAATTCATTTATTTTCCTTAATGCTTTACTTTCTGTAAAATTTAAATAAGTGGATGTAATAATTTTACCTTTTATCCCCTTTATCTCCGCTTCTTTAAACGAATCTAACAAAAGTTGTAATCCACTAAAATTAATAAATGCTACACTAAAATAAAACCTTTGACACTCATTAATTGCTGTAATTAGCTCGTTTAATAAATTTCCACTCTTTGAATTAACGATTAATTCTTTTTCTACCATTCTATGAGATCCCCTCCGATATTATATTTCTTTATTTACTTGGAGCTGGATACTTCTCCCGATTCTTCATCATCTTCTTCAATCCCTCCTCCTCCAAATCAATACCAAGCTTATCCGCCAATTGAATTAAATAAATCAACACATCCGCCATCTCTTCTTTAATATTCTGCATATCTTTTTCTTTTGCTTCCTCACTTGTTTTCCATTGAAAATTTTCTAAAAGTTCGCTTGCTTCTAGGACAATGGAGATGGCTAGGTCTTTTTCGTTATGGTATTGTTTCCAGTTTCGTTCGTCTCGAAATGCTAGTACGTCTTTTATTAGTTTTTCCATTATGCTGCTCCTATTCGTATATTGTTGGCTGCTCTGCTACTTTGTTTGCTTTAAAGAATTCATTTTCTTGGAATGGTGGATTGCTTATTTGGTGTCTTTCCTTTATGTACTGAGCTAAATTTGCATCTGTACAATAAATAAAGCAGCCTTTTTGTCCTCTTGTCATAAGCGTTCGGTATGTATTGCGGATGATTTCGTCTGCTAGTTGTTTTGCTTTTTGTGGTTCTTCTTTCATCATCTTTTTTATTCCTTTTAAAGAAGTATCTGTTTTTGCTCGTTCCGTAAAATCAGTGATGATGGCGTCATCTTCAAATTTCAAATCATCGCCAATAATAACGCCGACATAATCAAATTCGAGTCCTTGGCATGTATGAATGCAGCCTGCTTCTTTTACTGATTTTTCGTCAATTGCCCAAGCTTCGGTATTGCCTAGATTCCAGCTCATTTTAAAATTGAATGCTGGCAAGTCTATATCATAATAATTCGGATTATTTTTGCTTTCTTTTTTCCAATCCCAGCAATATCCTGCAACAATGCGGGCTTTATTCGTATGTTTATTAAGCCTTTCGATCTCAGCACGCATTTCATTTGGGTTGTCAAAAATACGAAAATCATAGGAACTACCCATATAATCACTATTTGCTGTTTCTCGAATTTGCAGCAAGTCGTCCAGCCATGCTAGGTAGCCATTCGAACCGTTGCATCGAAACTGTGATTCTAGCTTCATTTTATGAAGATTTGCTCCTGCTTTTTTAGCAAACTTTTTAATTTCAGCTAAACTTCCTGCATCTTTAAGGGTGACTCTTTGTCGCTCATCGATAAAAAAGATCGCAAGCTTACTGGCATGAATGATTTCCTTTGTTTGATTTTCCCCTAAATGCTGAAACATGCCTGACTTTTCATTTAAACGGTGGGCTTCATCGACTATCAATACGTCTAAATCATCTTTCTCTGCATTCACATAGCTTCCAGAACCTTTAAATAAATTATCAATATGACCTTTGCGAAAATCTTGCTTGAGCTTTCTGGCATATACATTACGGGGTGCTGCATTTTTTGTTACATATTGGGATACCATATTTTCCCCCGTTAATTCAACAAGTAGATTAATAGCAAGAACTGATTTCCCTGTGCCTGGCCCTCCCTCTACTACTAGAACCTGTTTTGTTCCAGTTCGTACTGCTTCTTTTGCTAAAAAACAAGCTTGTTCATAAACCACTTTTTGCTCATCAATCATCACAAATTCTTTATTGCCTTGCAGCATCTTATTTAAAGAATCTTGTAATGATTTCGAAGGCCGGATTCTTCCGTTTTCTATTTTATAGAGATTTTCTTTATTATCCCCAACCTGTATGTATCTTTTAATAAACTCTCTTAATCTATTTGCTTCCCCTTTTATAAAAACCGGTGCCTTTTCTACATAATAATCATACATGCTATCTGTTAATGGATCTGTTTCACCTTGGTTTAAGTAATTATGTAAATACGCGCAAGGATAAAAATGCATGTTATGATTTTGGGCATTTTCATTATAATCTTCTATTAAAGCAGCATACGACCATGCTTGATAAGAAGGATGGGTTGTTTCTCGAATTCCTCTATTAATCAAAGTTTTAACAATGGCTTCTTTTCCCTTTACTGTTTCAACCTTTTCCCATTGTTTTAATTCCACAATCACCACAGAGTTCTTGTCCTTACTTTTTCCTGAAATAAGAAAGTCCACCCGTTTTGACGTATGCGGGATTTTAAACTCAATTGCTACACCAGCATTGTCTGGTATCTCGTTATCATTCAAAATTCGGTACATATATTGCATCGAATTATCCCATGCCCTAACTTCCCGCTCATTAATTTTGCCAATTTTAGAATGATAGTTATTGCAAATATTATTTACTAATTCATCGTTAAACACATCGTTGATAAACTCTGTTTTCGTAGCTTCGTAGACTATCATGCGATCATTCCTTAACGTTTGCTGTTAGTTCTATTATTAACTATTTTTGGAATAGTTTCTATGTATTAGATGTTAAAGTTACCTTTTTCTTTATTATTTTACAACATAGTCAGTATCGCTAACATTTAACTTCAATATCTCTGATAACTTTGCTCTTAATCTTTTTTCTTCTTCACTTCCTGTTGTTTTCATTCGGATAAATGGAATATTATATTTTTTTAAAATCTCATCCTTCATATGATCACGCTTTTGCTGCGCTATATTATTTGTATGATAGGCATGTCCATCTACTTCCACCACTAAAACAGGCATCTTATCCACCTTATTAAAAATAACAAAATCTGTATGTGTTAGTATGTTTTTTACATACTTATATTCTTCCTTCGTTAATTTGGACGGATCTCTAATTAACATGCTTAAAGGTTGATGGATAACCGAGCTTAATCCTTGAAATTCTGGAGAATCTAACACCTTTTCTATTACTCTATTCATTAGGATTTCAGATTGATAAAGTGAAACTTTTTTACTTTTTTTCATCACTTCTAACAGCTTTTCGGAGTAGCTGCTATAAAGGAGATCAAAAACAGAATAGATTTGGCTTTCAATAATTTCAAAATTATTATATTGAATATATCTTACTAGGTCTCCAATATTTGTTCCTTTCCATTCTTCACTATTTTCTGCTGTTAGAACGATTAATTGATGGACAGCACGTGATACAGCCACATTAATCAAATTAGATTGATCCACAAAATCATTCGCTTTAATATTATTTGCGACGGTACTTAAAATAATGGCATCTTTTTCTCTTCCTTGGAATTTATGGACAGTATCCGCTTCCGCTTGTAAATTTCTATCTTCTATCTCCTTTTGCAGTTCATTCACCTGCGTTCGATAGGGGGAGATAATTCCAACTGTTTGCTTTCCTTTATTTAACTTCTGTTCTGGAATAATTTCTTTAAATACTACATCTATCTGCCGTTGATTGAACTTTTCTCTTTCATGATTTCCTTTAACTGTTTTATATAAAATAAGTGGCATATCATCCGCTTGTTCCTTTGTTAAAACAATTAATTCATTGTTATAAAATTTTTGATTACAGAAACCAATAATTTTCGGATGACAGCGATAATGCTCTTTTAATAACGTTTTCGGGATAGTTTTATATAACGCTAAAATGGAGGATAATAGGCTATGATTCCCATAATCATAAGCTGCTTTTATTTGATAGTTTAGAAATATTTGTTCCGCTTTCTCTTTATCCTTGCTTGAAACAACATTTGGCAACTGTTTTACATCGCCAACAATTACGGCATTTTTTGCACAAGATAATGCTAAACCACCTGTGACGAGATCGACTTGTGAAGCTTCATCTACAATCATATAATCAAATAAATGTTTTTTCCCTGCACTGTTTCTTAAAGAATGCGTTGTACTGAGTATTACTGGATACTCGCTAAGAAAAGAATCAACGGCAGAATAAAGAACGGATTTTGTAAATATTTTTCTTGTTGTTCCATTTCTATACTTAGCCGCTAATTTTGCTTTAAATAAAACCATAGAATTGTGGGCATAGGCTTTCATTTCCTTCTCAAACTCGAAATTTTTAAGCTTTTTTGATAGAGTATCAATTTGCTTGTTCATTTCTCTTAATTTCGTTTCATAATACATTTTGTATAAAAAAGTAATCACAACTTCTGGAGGGTGTTTATAGATATGAAAGTTGTACACGCCATGCACGAACAAGTTGTATACTTTACTTTGCACCGTAACTCTTCCGTTTGCTTCTATATTACGTATATAACCTTGCAATATTGCTAATATTTTATCTGCACTAAATCGGAAAAAAGTTCGAAATTGAAAGGTTTGAAAATCCAATGCCGTATAATATTGCTGAAAATATTTATGCTCCGTTTTCAGATCCGTTAAGCTTTGTTTTAATTTGGCTAGTTTATTTTGATCTTCTAGCATCTCATTTAATTGTTTACTAGATTCATTTAAATTGCTTCTGATTTGTAGATACTGATCTTGGGACAACGACCAATTGTTCATATCCGGATATGCTTCTTTTTGTTCAGCAAAGAATTTATCCTGATTTTCCTTATTCCCTAAATAAGCAGCAATAAAATCGACACCATACTTCTGCAACTTTTCCAAAATATTCGCTGTTGCAGCATTATTATTAGAAACAACTGCAACTGTTTGATTATTTATAATGGCATTCGCAATTATATTTAGAATTGTTTGTGTTTTCCCTGTACCCGGTGGTCCTTCAATCACACTAAGCTGATTAGAAAAAGCACATTCTGTTGCTAACTTCTGACTATTATTAAAGCCAAAAGGGAAAATCAATTGTTCTTGTTTTTTTAACTGTCTTATCTTTTTTCCTTCTAAATATGTGGAAAGAATACTCGTTGGGTTAGGAGGTGATATCTCATTATACTGCTTTCCTAAAAAAGTAATTTCGTTAATATTTTGGCTTTTTTTATTCAATTGATTGGCAAGTTCTTTTAAATATTCAAATGTACTACCTGAAGTTTTATCATTTATACATTTCGTTTCTCGTTTTCTTGATTCATATACTTTTGTTTGTTCATCTGAAAATTCCACTTTTATATACACTCCAAATGTAATATTTTTTACATAAATTGCAGGTTTCAGGATTAATCTCTTTGGATTAGTAAACACTTTTGTTCAATTCTTTCCGTTAAAAAATAAGGTTATCATTCTCATTTAACTTAGGTTTTACCTCTTGCTATCTCATTAGGAATAATGAATGGAGCATCTTATACATTTTCTTCTATCGTATAAATATTTTCTATTAAATGGATATTACATTACTACTATTATTAACTAATTTATGCATATTGACTAGTTAAATTTAACTATAACAACGAATTCATTTCCCAAAAAGAAAAGCAGAGCAACCATCCGTTGCTCTGCCCCCCACTTACCCCTGCAATTTACTTTTTAGGCTTGCATATACATAAGACCACATATCCGTATTATTCACATAAGTATCCACTATTTTCTCATGAACGGCTTGTTGCTTTTCTTCAAATGTTGGATCATCTTTGGCAGGTAGATCTGCACGAAGTTCCGTTACAAAGGCCTGTACTTCAGGCGCCCGCGGTCCCCACACTGCTTGCTCTTTCCCTTCTTTATCAATAAAGACAAAGATTGGAATAGCTCGTGCGGTTCCATTTGTTAAATATTGATCCATCAATTCTAAGTTGCTATCTCTTAAAAGCACACTTGCTCGAATCCCCGCTTTGTCTGCAAGCTTTGATAAAATCGGCACGTTCATCATGGCATCTCCGCACCAATCTTCTGTAAGCACAATAACTCGTAGTTCTTTTCGACGCAGCTCATCGAAGAATGCATTATCACTAGGAAACTCAAACCCTTCGTAAATCTTTTGCAAGTTCTCTTTGTTTGTTGTCATAGCATCTATGTATGCTTCAATCGTTGTACCCTTGTCATACCATTCATTTAATGTTGTCATGAAAAGCCTCCTAAAAATGTTGTCCTAGACCTACTATACCATACGAAACGAAAGTGATTGATGAAAAAGGTTACTAAGACATTTTCCCAACTTTTGTCCGTTGGGGTACCTGGCAATCGTATCTATATGATAAAGAACTATCCTTAAGGAGGAGCATGATTGAAACCGTCGCTAAAAGTCCAGATTAAAGATATAATAGATAAAACAAATAAAAGAGGGGAAAGAACAGTCAAAGGTAGTTTATAAAAGTTCATAAAAACTTCTTATTTTATTATATTCTTTATTTTTATAATAAAACTAAGAGGTGAGATTAATGAGATACTATTCAATAGATGAATTTACTAAATGGATAGGAAAAACAACAAAAACATTAAGAAATTGGGAAAAACAAAATACTTTCAAACCATATTATGCGACAGAAGGGTATTGTACAGTTATTTCGCGACAAAAAGATGATGAAGAAGTTGATGAAAAGTGATCCTTGCAAAGAAAATAAGGATAAAACCAACGAAAGAACAGGAACATCAGCTTTGGAAATCAGTAGGAACAGCTCGCTGGGCATATAACTGGACATTAGGGAAACAAGAAGAAAATTATAAGAACGGTGGTAAATTTATATCTGATGAATTCCTGCGTAAAGAATTGACTGTTTTAAAACAAACGGAAGAATATTCTTGGTTGTATGATGTATCAAATAATATTACAAAACAAGCAATCAAAGATGCTTGTGATGCGTATAAGAAATTCTTTAATAATCAAGCAAATAAACCACGTTTCAAAAGCAAGAAAAAATCAATACCATCTTTTTATAATGACCCTATCAAGTTAAAAGTCAAAAAGAATAAAGTATTAATTGAAAAAGTTGGCTGGATTAAAACATCTGAACTTTTGCCAAAGGGTGTAAAGTACTTCAATCCAAGAATCAGTTTTGATGGTAAGTACTGGTATTTGTCTGTTGGAATGGAAGAAGGAATAAAATCAACGGAATTAACAGATGTTTCGCTTGGAATTGATGTTGGCGTGAAAGAACTAGCAGTATGTTCAGATGGTAGAAAGTTTAAAAACATGAACAAAACAAAAGCAGTAAAAAAGGCAGAAAAACGCCTTCGCAGGTTGCAGATTCAAGTTTCTCGGAAATATAAGCTGAATAAGGAGGGAGACCGTTTTGTCAAAACGAGCAACATTTTAAAAATCGAAAGGAATGTGCGGAACCTACATAGAAGATTATCGAATATCAGAACCAATTATCTTCATCAAACGACTAATGATATCGTGAAAACCAAACCATATCGAATTGTCATGGAAACCTTGAACATTAAAGGAATGATGAAGAATAAGCATTTGTCTGAATCGATTGCCAAACAAGGCTTATACGAATTCAAACGACAAATCCAGTATAAATGTGAGAAGCATGGGATTGAATTTGTGGAGGCTGATAAATGGTATCCATCTTCTAAAATGTGTTCATGTTGTGGAACGGTTAAAAAGAATCTAAAGCTATCTGACCGAATATATCAATGTGATTGTGGTCTTGTAATGGATAGAGATTTGAACGCTTCTATCAACTTATCACATTATCAATTAGCAAATTAACACATTAAACGTTACTTGCTAATATGTAGGATTCGTTGTATCCGAATTTACGCCCTCGGAGTGTTATATCAAACGAAAGTAGCTTCGGCAAAATCGGACACGAAGAACAGGGAAATAAACAAACTTTATAGATTTTTATAAGGTTTTGGCAACGGCGTTCCAAAATGGAAACCCAGAAGTGATACTTATCATTTTCATAAACGAAAGAACAGAAAACAAAATACCAGCTGACTGGGAACTTAAAGACTACAGCAACTTGATTATGAATATAATGAATAATATTGATAACGACATTCATCTCTATCACTTGCAAACTTTTGAGCAGGAATACTTTGTTTTTGATGATGGTTATTGGATCGTGATTATTGGTGCTAACAGAATAGTGGATACTGCTTTTTATTGTAATAATACAAAAAATTATTTACATCCAAATAAAGGTTATAAATATTTAGGGAAAGTAAGGGAGGTATTGGAATGAGTATGTATATGCAGGATATTCTTAATTACGGTGAAGATGTTAACGATTTTGAAATCAGTCCATTTGAAAGTGTACAGATGTTGCACAATAGAAGTGAAATTCAAACGGTGTTTCATGAATTAAGCTTAGAAGAACAACAACTTCTTGCTGAATATGACGCACACCTATTCAAGAATGTACACAAGATGTACCGACATATTAAAAAAGCATATGATTTTAACTTATCCAATCAGCCTAATGACGAATGGTGGTGGCATTTGGATAAAGTGATGAAAGGGACCATTAAAGTCGGATTAACAACAGGAATAGGTGGCAAAGTTATGTAAAGAGCCACCTGTCACTCAGGTTCCTAGATCTATTTACTACTATATTAGTGTACTTTATATATAAATAAATATTGTTACATTTTATATAACAAAATTGAGCTTATCACGGGCTTCACCTTCTATTTACGATAAACCAATGTGAAAAAGAACGTTTTAGGAAAACGGTGGAGAGCATCCTCAATTTTCCTAAAGCGTTCTTTTTTTGTCAGGTTATTCTTTAAACTCTTCAAACTCCCTATTTTCTCCACCTGGATCAGCTAAACTATACGAGTTTTTTACTGAATAAACTATTTTTTCACCGTTTAAAGAGTTGATATCTATTTCTACAACTGTCTTTTTAATACCACCATCAATATATGCAAGAAATGCTGTGTACTTCTTTCCATTTTTATTATAAGAAGCCCTCACATTATAATCTGAATTGGGTGGTACATACTTGATATTATAGGAAAGAGTTTCACCATTTCTTAGCTTTGGAAACTTGATTAAAGGAATATTATATTCACCTTCTAGATATAATTCTAATTCTGGAGTTTCTGATTTATAGAGGTTTGTTACTGAAATATTTACTCCATTTCGGTATGCGTCATACTCGCTTTCATCCAAATGAAATACTTGGATTACTGCTAATGCTAATATAACTAAAAAAATAGATATTGATAGAAAAAGAAAAAATTTGTTTCTTATTAACATTTTCATCCCGCCTAAAATTGTCTAATTTCCTCTTTGTATTTTTCGTCATTCTGATTACTTTCTTCACAATAAACTAAATTAACCTATGCTCCCATTAACAATGATTTTCCCATTTATTAAAGTAATAACTTATGCCATCCCTTATAAGACATTACTTTAGCATCCTTTGAATTTGATTTTCTGCTTACTCTATTCTCCAACTGAGAGACAGGAACACTAAATGTATATTACTCGTTTCTCAAGGAGACCCCTTCTATTTAACCACTACCTCAAACTCCCGCAAGAACTCCAATACACCTTCAATATCAATCCTCTTCTCCATATGCATCTTCCTCTGCAATTCTTCATTCAAATAAACAGAGAACTTAGAAGTAAATTCTTCATCTGCAAAGGTATATGTAATTAGCTCATCTCGCTGCCATTCTTTGTTCTTCATTTGCATGAGGGTAGAAGCTATATCTTTTTTAGTTGCGAACGTTATTCTTCCTATCCCATCAATTGTTTCGACGTCTACACCAAAATACCGGAGCATCCATACCAATGTTTGCGAAATAATTGTTCCTGTATATGTTTCAAATAAATAAGATTGTCTATCTCTCCATATCACTCGTTGCTTGGGAGTAATGTTCGCAAACTGGTATTTTTTTCGGATATCGGCTAGTGCTATGTTTGCTGCTTCATTTGCGTAGGGAAATAGATTCTCTGAGCAAAGAATCTCCATCATTTTTTCGCCGATTCGTTTATGGATGGCTCTTCCTCCACCTTGATAGACTGGCTTTTTCCCATCAACTGCTTTGGTTACATATATTTTATTTCTTTCGTCGTCGATATCTTTGATCTTCCAGAGCTTACCTGCCAGAATCAAGTTGTCCCCTATGTTATAAAAGCCGCTTTTATCTACCTTTCCGATTTTTTTGATCCCTTCTAGCACTTCGTATTCTTCGGCTGTTTGAAAAACGGAATAAAAATCTTGGCTTCGCAGTATTCTTTCTCCCTCTATGCCAACGATTAATTCATGGGAACCCTTGATTAGCTCTAAATAATCTTTTTCAATCATATGATTTATTAACTTTTGTATCTCAATCGTATCGTAATCCATAAAGATATGGTTCTTTTCTAGTGTTTCTAATATATCTGTATACATCAATCCGTTATGTTCTTGGCAAATCGAAATAATTTGCTGAAAAAGGACATCATATGCGGCTTCATACCCTGTTGCCGGTTCAATCCATTTTTCTTTTGCCAACTCCATTACAGCTAGTGATTGCAGCAAGCTATCATCATTTGTTGTATAAAGCTGGAGCATATGGTCAGAATCTGCATTTCTTCCTGATCTACCTAATCGTTGTTTTAAGGAAGAGACAGTAAAAGTGCTGTCCTCTTGAATGACAATATCTATATCACCAATGTCGATTCCTAATTCAAGAGAGCTAGTGGCTACAACACTCTTTGGCAATCTTGTATCGGACATCGTTTTCTCTACATATTCTCTTTCTTTTTTATCAATGGAAGAATGATGGGCAAGATAAGTTTCCCCTACTCCCTCTCTTGCTGCTAATTTATTTAATTGAACCGTTGTTTCTTCGACCGCTCCTCTGCTGTTGCAAAAAATAATCGCTTTATATTCTCTTGTTAATAACCGCATATCTTCAAATAATTCTACCGTTTTTTTGCCGCTTTCATCTGCTGGAAAATGCATCAGGCTATACTGCATTCCTTTATCATTTCCTTCAGCTTTCACTATTTCTACATTATTTGGATTTTTCGCATTGACCCATTTTTTTACTAAATCAAAATTATCAATCGTTGCCGATAAACCGATTATGCGTGGAGCCGTTTCTGTATACTGTTCCATTCTGGATAATAAGGAACGTAGGTGAACCCCTCTTTCCGTATCAATAAAAGAATGAATTTCATCAATTACGATAAAACTTATTTGTTTAAAAATCTGTTTTATTTGATTTGTCCTATTCACAAATAAGCTTTCGATTGATTCTGGCGTAATTTGCAAAATGCCACTTGGACTTTTGATGATTTTTTTCTTTTTATGTGCATCTACATCTCCATGCCAGCGATGAATCGCAATGTCGCAGTATTCACATAATTTTTCAATCCGATTAAATTGGTTGTTTATTAACGCTTTTAATGGAGAAATATACATAACCTTTATATGATGCTCTGCTTCTTTTTCTACCAAAGAAAGGATTGGTAAAAAAGCTGCTTCCGTTTTTCCAGAAGCAGTTCCTGAGGATACAATCACATCATCATTTGTATTCATAATAACTGGGATGGTTTGATCTTGAATGGGAGTTAAATTTGTCCATTTCATACTCCATATTTTCTTTTGCATCGAAGGAGATAATTGTTCAAAAGCACTCATTCCACATCACCCCTCCAGTCTAGAAAAACGGGATTGAATCGATGCAGAGGAAGACTCCTCCCGCTCTTTTTTACCAAAAATAGTACTTCGATCATAGTCTGGATTTTGATAAAGAATCGTTAAGGCTCCTAAAAAGGAACGAATAATATCCCCTGCAGTTAAATATTGAGCAGCTCCTGGCCGGTCGTATTCCTGCTGCATAAACACCATCATTTCTTCATCTGTTATTGTACTGTTATATCCATAATGAATGCTGTGAATGTCCCGTAATTTTAATAGAAGCACATATGTTTCTTCCATTTTTAATGGTGTCAATGTAATCACTGGCTGTGAATAATCTCTGTACTCCTCTGTTTCATAACGATTAGCTTCGAGACGTCTTTTTAACGCTCCATAACTAAACAACCCTCTTCTTTCATCCTCTAAAAACTCCGGTGTACCTCCAAAGGTAATATACAGCCCTTCTACTGAACCTTGTAATGTATCATTGTATATTTTTAATATCGTTTCATAGTTTTTTTCTCTCGTTTGCAGATGCGTAATTTTATATAAATTAATTGCTTCATCAAAATTCACAACGAGACCTGAATAGCCAATCTGCTTCACAAACTGGGACATTACTTTTATATAATGGTAGTAGTTTTGATCGTGAATAATATCGCGAACGCCTAAATCTTGGCGTGCTTCTGTTTTTGTTCGGTATTCTCCTCTTAGCCAACGTAATGCTTTCCGCTGCAGCTCATTATTGCCTTCCACAAAGCCCCGAAAGTAAAGCGTTAGAATACGGGCAAAATCATAGCCTCCTGTTAACTCATCCATTTTAACGATAACAGCCGTCATTTCTTGTTCCACATCCTGGACGAATTGAGGATTCTCAAATTGAACGGATGGATAGCCTTTTTTTGTCACGATATTTGCTTGGATTTCACTAATCCACTTATCTAGGATTGTTTCCAATGCACCACCCTCTGGCATGGTAGCAATCGATAAATTTCTCATTAATTCTGTATAAAGAGCAACCGCCTTTTCTTCATTTCCATACAATCTTCTTTCCGGCGTAAAATCAGCCTTTGCAACAACAAATTTCTCTTCAAAGGCGATTTGCTCAATCATTGCTTGAATAAAGCTTTTTCCGCTTCCAAAAGCACCGATAAAAAATTTAATCATCGAAGCACCATTTTTCACATTATGTAAATCTTTTAAAATTTGCTCTGCTTCTTTTGTCCGGCCAACCATAATATATTGTAGTCCACGGCTTGGAACAACTCCCCCAGATAATGCATTTAAAATAGCAGTAGAATCTCTTTTTTTAATATTCATTCACTGAATTCTCCTTTACTTTTACTACTATTTGTTCAAATTCTTCATAAACAACCAATTCGTCCCCTTGAACCTCTATCAAATTATCTTCTAAAAATTCATTCGCTTTTTCATTTAAAGAAGATAAAAACATGCCAAGCATCATTCCTCTTTGTTTCGTGAATACTTTTGCATCTTCCTGTAATAGCTTCCCGTTTTTAAACAACTGTAGAAATTCTTTTTCCATCGTAGAAAGCTCCGTTATAAAATCAGGATCTAAGCTAGATCTATAATTGGTCTGCATGCTTATATGCATTTGATTAATAGTGTTTCCCATTATAGATGAGAATGACTGGGAACGATCTTCTCTATATGTACTTGCTCGTTCTTCAAAGATATTTTGCAATCTTGTGCTTTGTTGATTTAATTCTTTAATTCTATTTGTATCTAAATTCAGACTGAATTTAGACTCTCTTTCAACTTCTTTTTGTTCTGGCTTAGGAGGAATTTTGCTGCCTTTATTTGTAGCCTCCTTCTCTTGAACTACTTGGAACCTGTTAATCGGTGAAGAAGAGTGCTGATATTTATTTAACATCATGTGTTTCATATCAGGCGGCAATACCTCGAGCTCCACTTTAATTTCTTTTGATTCGCCATTTAATTTTCGAGCAATATTTTCAGAAAGTCGGAAAATATTAGTTACTTCTTTATATAAATTCTCGGTTTCTTTATACTGTTGGTAATACACATGAATAGGATTTACTTCTCTCCCAATTACTGCACTAGTAAACAGGTTTCTTACATCCCTTGTTTGTTTTCTTTCAAACCAGTAATCTTCTAATTCTCTGCCACTGCTTTGAACATGCTCTTCTATTAAATGCATATTTTCTTTGAAGATTTTATACACTTTGTTTTTATGTGCCTGAAAAAAAATCGTTTCCCGGTAATTGCGAATATACGGCTTCCAAGCAGGAATCGTTATTTGTTCAAGGGAATGTTTATTATATTTAATTTTCCCATAAAGATTTGGCACTTTTGTTGTTTGCTGATCCCATTCTTTGGCTAAATCTATTTCTTCTAATTCATACAGCATATCGGCAATCCATCGTGGTAAACAGTTTTCTAGTTTTTCATACATGTCTATATAATGTTCATAAAGACGTATCAGCATTTTTATATTAAAAGAAGCACTTTGATGATAGGTGTAATTAATTAATTCATAGGCAAAAAGAAAAATATAGCTTAAATCTACTTCCATGTAATTTCCTTTTGCCGCTTCTTCTCTCCAAAATAAATACCATTTTAATTGATTAGGATTTAACTCATTAAAAGTTGCCCAATAGGTTTGAAAAGGTATTTCTTTACATGGCGATCCCTTTACATTTGCATATTTAATGGAATCTTCCATAAATTTCGAATGAGAAGAATACACTTCATAGGAAAAAAAGGAATTACTTCCTGCTTTTTTCGGCATTTTTAACTTTTCAATCATCACTAGAATTTCTCTTGGTGTTTGCAAATGGTCATATTTATCCAGATTATTTGTCTCGAACGGCAGCTCTTCTATCTCTTCTTGTTCTTCTACTATAGGCTGTTCTTCCGCTACCTCTATGCCAAAATCCTCACATAATGCGGCTAGTCCACCAAAAAAGCCACTGCCAACCGCATGAAATTTCCATTGTCCATTATGGCGATAGAGAGAACCTAAAACAATAGCACTTTCTTTATCTAAAGAAAAATCCAAAGGAAATTGAAAGAATGGCCGCTGACTTAATCCGTCATATGCACCTATTATCATTTGCGAAACATCACGGAAATAATGGTTTCTTTCTTCCGATTGATAGACCGTTAAACAAAAAGAAATGGTATGTATATCGTTGGGTACTTGCTGCAGGTGAATGTCTAGTTGTTGATTCGTTGTTTGAGAGGAGGATTGTCGCATCGATACAGATTGGCACTTTGATACATCATTTCCGTAGAAAACAAAATCTTCTTCTCTTAATACTTTCCCATTTTCTCCAAGCATAAAAGCAGAAGCATCCAATTCTACTCCGTTCGACCCATTCCAGCTAACATCTATTATTAATTTATTTAGATAAGGATTCGTTTTCGTAATATCCACTTTTTGTCCTTTTATTAGATTTGCAACCATTATGTACACTCCTCAATTATTTTTTCTTTATCGTAATAAATTCATTTTCTTGAAAATGTGGATTGCTTATTCGATGTCTATCCTGTATATATTAGTCTAAGTTTGGATCTGTATAATAAATAAAGCAGACTTTTTGTCCTCTTGTCATAAAAGTCCTGTATGTACTACAGATTATTTCATCTGCTAGTTTTTGCTGCTTTGATAGTTCGTGCATATATTATTTACTTATTCATCATGAAACAAACCTCCCAAAAATTCTGATTTCGTAGCTTCGTAGACTATCATTTTGATCATTCCTTAACGTTTGCTGTTAGTTCTATTATTAACTATTTTTGGCAGGATGACTAGGGTAATTACTTAAAACCCACACCATTTTACAGTAAATTTTAACTAACTAAAGGTAAAATTATCAATATTATTTGTTACAATAGAACCACAAATATGGTAAAGGATGAAATAAACAAAAGGTAAAAAGGAATATTTGCCCTCGCTGTGGAAGTCAATTAATAGTAAGAAAAGGAAAAAATGGGGCATTTACTGGATGCAGTGGGTTTCCGAAGTGCCGATTTACGAAGGCTGTTTAGAATTCCCGTTTCAAAATAAATACTAGAAGTTAATGAATAAGGAGGCAAATTAAATTGTTATCATTCATACGGAAATTCAGTTTATTCATCATAACCACACTGTTAATACTGTCGTTAATCGGATGCAATAACGACAGTACTAAATTAGATGGAAAAGTGATTGAAAGTGCTACTATTACAAAAATTGGTGAAGATACGAACGATACTAAATTATCACAAATATCTTATAAACAAGAAGATAAAGTCGAACTACAAACATTTGTTAATGCGATTAATAAAGCGAAAAAAGTTAGCGGCATTGTCAATGTTGCCGCACCTGACTATCTTCTCACCATCGCATTTGAAGATAACGAGATTTTTACATATTCATTATGGCTAAATTCTGATTCTGGCTCGATTATGAATGATAAAGACACAAATACCCTTTACACATTGCCTAATAATCTTATCGAAGACTTAAATAAATATGTAACCGAGTAGAAGGACGTAACGCACATAGAGGATCCGTACTAGTATTTAGACTTACCTGGGGTCAGACCCCATTTCTGTATAAAAGTCTTGGTGAACTGTTGTTTCTTCGACAGCTCCTCTGCTGTTGCAAAAGATAATCGCTTTATATTCTCTTGTTAGCAACCGCATATCTTCAAATGGTTCAAACCGTTTTTTGCCGTTGTATTTTCAGGAAAATCATTAGGCTAATCACATTCCTTTACCATTTAATAAAAGAATGAATTTCATCAATAACAATAAAATCCTCAGTAGCATCAGTGGTTCCCTCAACATGCCAAAAAAAACAGCCAATGTATTTCGATGAAAATCAAAACACATTGACTATTTCGTCATTTAAACCTATTTACATAAGCATACTTAAAGTAGTTACTTCAATACATCTTCTAACTCTTTATCTTCAATTGTAACGTCTGCTTCTTTTTGAAGCTTTGAAATAGTTGCATCAAGCGGCTGTGCTTTTGCTAATTTTAGTTCCTTTTCAATTTCCGCTTTTTTGTCTTCTAATTTGTTTGTTTTCTTATCTGTTACTTTAATAATATGATAACCATATTGTGTTTTTATTGGGCCACTGATTTGGTTGATTTTAAGTGAAAATGCAGCGGCATCAAATTCAGGGACCATTTTTCCTTTGACAAAGTAGCCAAGGTCGCCGCCATTCGCTTTCGTACCTGTATCGATGGAATAGCCGTTTGCAAGACTGGCAAAGTCTTCTCCTTTATCAAGCTTTACCTTTACTTCCTTCGCAGTTTTTTCGTCTGCGACAAGAATATGACTTGCTTTTATTTCCTCTTTATACTTGTTCTCGAATTCTTTTTTTACATCATTTTCGGAAATTTTCACCCCGTCTATTGCTGCTTTTTCTGCCAACAATTCTTGTTTCACATACTTTTTCAATTCCTTTTCATCCTTGAACCCATTTTGCTTGAGTTGCTGTTTAAAGACCTCCTCACCTCCGGATTGTTTTTTAAAATCTGCTATTTTGTCTTTAATTTCTTGATCTGTCACTTTATATTTTTCTTCAAGAAGCATCATGCTAACCATTTGTTTCAAAACTTGGGAACCAGCCTTATCCTTTAATTCGTTGTAAAATTCCTCTTCCGTTATGTTACCTGCCTTTGATTGAACGATCGTATCTGAGTTGCTAGCGCTACACGCTGAAAGAGAAAGAACTCCAGCTGCTAATCCAAGGGTTGCCAACCATTTTTTCATCTATAAAACACTCCTAATTGTATAATTACATTATTGTTGTTAAACTCTTTTCTTCAGATTAATTTACAGCTTCAAATGAAGAAGGAACTAATATTTCATTAGTCCCCTCTTCAACCTATGCTGATTGTAAATTAACGAATTTGAACTTCTTTTTTCTCATCAGCTGGGATGCTTACATAAAGTACTTTTGTGTTTGCATCATAGAAGTAGGTATTTGTTTTTCCTTGCGTGTCAGCTAATGAACCGACTTCTTGATACTTATTGCGGCCAGCTTTAATTTTTGAAGGTTTTTCTGCATTATTTAATTTCAATGTATACTGCTCAATTTTAGAATCTTTGTAGTTCTTTACTTCTTGTTTTTGTTTGAATGTAATCTTGTTGCGTTTCTTTTCTACTTCAAATTTTGTCACATTGTATTCGCCTCTTGTGTAATCCTCTGTGTTGGCATCGTCTTCATAGAAGCTGTACATTGCTTCATTTTCTAGATACGTGTCGAGCGTCAAGTTCGTAAGCGGTTTTTCACCAGTGTGCTGCTGAACTTCGCGGCGCGGAATAATCGAGTCTTTCTTCACGTAGATTGGAAGAGTTGCAAGATCGGCTTCTTTTTTAATTGTTTGTCCGCCTTCAAACTCCTCGCCTGTCCAATAGTCTACCCATTTTACGCCTGCTGGCAAGTATAAGTCACGGGACGTTGCACCTTGATAGACAATCGGTGCCATCATAAGCGAATCGCCGAACAAAAATTGATCTTGGATATTATGTGTTTTTGCATCCTCTTGGAATTGGTATACAAGCGGCTGCATAATTGGACTTGCCTCTTCATGTGCACGTTGGAACGCGTTATACAGGTAAGGCATCAATTCATAACGCATATTAATGTATTTACGGCTGATGTCCTCTACTTCTTTGCCAAACTGCCATGGCTCTTGTCTTTGCCAAGCTAAACTATGATTAGCGTCTGTCTCCATAGGACTTTTTCCATCATTATTGTAGTGGTCGCGAGAGAATGGATAAAAAGCACCTACCTCAACCCAGCGTGCAAACAATTCTGGTGTAGGGACAGCTCCTATATAAGGATTTTTCGCAAATCCGCCAATATCGTTTCCGACCATTGGGAAACCTGCCAAACCGACATTCATGTCTTGGAAAATCGATGCTCTTAAGAATTCCCATCTGCTCCAGTTATCACCAGTCCATGTAGCTGTTGCGTAACGCTGGGATCCCGCAAATGAGGCACGTGTCAAAATAAACGGACGAGTGTTTGGCTTTAAGGTGTTGAATGCCTCATCTGTAGCTTGTGCCTCAGTATGCGCATAAATGTTATGAGCTTCTTCATGCGTCATTCTTACGCCTTCGTCTGTTTCAAAAACAGTATCTAACGGTAAAGACCAATAGTCTTTCGTACTAAAATTAGCCGGTTCATTCATATCATTCCAAATGCCGTCTACACCTCTATCAAACATCGTTGAGTGCTGCTGAGCCCACCAATCGCGGGTTTTCTGCTGCAAGAAATTCGGGAATACGGATTTCGATGGTACTCCCCAAGGCCAAACTTTACCCAAATAGTCCGTGCCATCAGCATTTTTAACCCAAAGATCTTTCTGCGTTCCATCGGTGTAATAGAAGTATTCCGGTTGGCCAGGATCAGGAACACGAATAGCCGGATCGATGATTGCTGTAGAATGGAAGCCTGAATCGTGCAATCGTTTATGCATTCCATCTGGATCAGGGAATTTGGAGCCCCACATAAAGTCTTTATAGTCGTCCATCCATTCGATATCAAGCATTACACCATCGATTGGAATATTCTTTTCTCGATACATTTTAGCTACTTGCTCCACGTCTTTTTGATGATAGCCCCAAGCCGATTGATGGAAACCCATCGCCCATTCTGGAGGCATTTGCATCTTTCCTGTTAAATCAGTATAACGGTCTACAACGTCTTTGATCTCTGGTCCATTAATGAAATAATATGTCAGTTTTCCACCATCAGCCCAGAAGTAATAGTAATCGTCGCTTTCTTTTGCCATATTATAATAGGAACGATATGTATTATCGAAGAACATTCCGTACGCTTTATCTCCTTTTAAACCAATAAAAAACGGAAAGGATGAAAACGTATATTGTGATGTTGGAGTCTGATCATTTTCTCGGTTAAACACTCGAATGTCCTGGCCTCGATGGTTTAATCCGTCCAATTTCTGACCGAAGCCGTAGAAAGCTTCATCCTTATCCGTTTTCTTAAATATGTATGGCTTTCCGTTTTCGTAGCCAACACCTTGATTACCATCTTCATTAATCACATTTCCGGATTTGTCCAAATATTTGACCGCAAACGGACTCTTCTGAATATCAACGGTTAAGCTCTCTGAAACCAAAAGAATCTTTTGGTTGTCTTCTTTGATTCGGAACTTTGGAGTGTCCCATTTGGTTTTGGCGATGCTCACAGAGTTAAATTCTTTATCGCCTTTATTTAAAATGGATACTTTAGACATATCAGGAGATAACAAGCGGATATAAGCGTCCTGTTGTCCCAAATTCAGTTTAACTCCATTATTAAGCTTTTCCATTCCTTGCACCGTCATTGGCTTTTGCAGATTGCTTTTATCTAGCGGTCTTTCCGGATGCACAAATTGCACATTGCCGTTCTCATCAACCATCTTCCCTTCCCACATTTGGGCTCCGGGTTCATGTACCCACTCTGCAGCCGCTGCTTTAGGAATTAGAGGTGTAATCGTTCCACTTGCAACTACTGAAGCAGCAAGTGCCATAGCGGTATACTTTTTCTTTAATTTCTTCTTTTTTAGTTTCATAAATTTTCCCCTCTCTATTTTGATTTAAAAACGAGCAAGCTCATAAATCTAGATCGATAACACAAAATTGATTTTTTATATTCCCCCACTCTAATGATCTTTACCCAAATGGAACCGGTTCTCTTTTGCTCATCTTCAAAGTAACAATTCTAATAAATTGGAACAATCGGAAAAAACTCCTATGATTCTTTGAACACGCTCTCAAAATTGGAAAAACATATTTTCTACCATCCTTGAATGATGAATAAAACAGCGTAGATATTGACTTCATCTCATATTCTGTTCCTTTTTCTATAGAAAAAGAAACGATTAAATTAACTCAATAAATGAATACTCATAGAAAAAATATAGAGCATGAGCACTAAAGGACTTTATGCTCTACTAGCTGTTACTCTAGAATATCAACCTCTTATTTATTGTTTAATAATTGAAATAGGGCACCAAAAAAATATTTTTCCCTTAAAAAGGAATTAATAGAAAACAAAGGATTTATACAGTTGCTTTTATATAGATCCTTATAGGGTGGGATTTTTTTTTTGTTTTCCATCGAAATAATGCACCTTCCACTGAAATTCAAAATAAGAACATTAAATTAGGCTAAATAGAGAATGATCAATTGTAGTCGAAAATTGTAATATTATTTTAGAAAATGATAACATTTAATAAAAGTAGTGAAATAGCTGATAACTAGTCTTTGATTTCTCGGGAAATAACCGACAAAATAAAACAAACTTCGACTGATGACAAGCATTCACTTTAGCCATCTTTCTCTCTCTCCTTGATCTTCTACCAAAAGCAAGGAATGTGTTTTTTCATTTAAGCCTCCGTGAAATAAACAAAAGCGATGAGAGTGGTTTCTCATCGCTTTTGTTTTGAATCGTATCGGTTGAAATAAATCTATCTAACTACTCAATCCTGTCTATTTTCCAAATCTTTTGCGATATCCGCATTTCCTGCATAGTTCTTCTACTGCCACTCTTCGTGAAAATCCATCTACAAGGTTTTTTGCTCTATCCCCTTCGATAATATCAGAAAATGAGGCATCATTAATATTTCCAAGGTTGATGACTCCCTCTCCATCTAAGCAGCAAGGGATAACTGTTCCGTTTGCTAGTATACCTGCTTGATTTCGAAGGCCATAACAGAAGCCTTTCCCGTCATCCTCTTCTTCATGCAGCGCTGGCCATTGAAACTCGTAATCTTGATTAATGAAGATGCGGTCTGCAATTTTTATGCCGCTTCCTGGTGTGACTTTTTCTTCAATTTTATAGTCTAAATCAAATTCTTTTTCAATAATTTCCAACAATTGTCTGTTTCGTTGTCTTTCCAGATTCGTCGCATTGTCTTGCGTGAGATTCCATAGTCTCAGCGAAACAATCATATCTGATTGACTCGTTGCTTCTTTAATAAAAGAAAGTATACTCCTCACATATCCTTCCTTATCAGTAGAGCCGGCATGGCCATCAAAGCTGTGAAGAGAAAAGTTCATCTGTCTTATTGCAGGTTTATTTAATATTTTTTCCTTCTTTTTATTAATTAATGTTCCATTTGTTGTAATATTAACTTTAAACCCTTTTTCATGACTTAAGTCTAACAATTGGTCTATTTTAGGATGGAGCAGCGGCTCCCCTTTAACATGTAAATAAATGTAGTCTGTATGCGGTTTAATTTGGTCTAATCTCTTAGAAAAATCCTCTACAGAAATAAATTGCTTCTGTCGTTCTGTCGGTGGACAGAAGCTGCATGCGAGATTACATACACTAGTAATCTCTAAGTAAAACTTCTTAAACTTTTTCAACCACAAATCCCTCAATTCTCTCACTACTTAGAACAGGATAAAAATATTGTTCTATCCCTTATTACAGCATACTTTTTCATAAATGGAAACATGCTTATTCAAGGAAAATAATATTACCATTTTCTATTCAGTTGAGGGCAAGCACAATGTCATCAAGCTAAGTTTCAAAAAACTGGAAAATACGTATCTGATTAGGAAGTAAGGGTTTCGGTTCTGTTCTCCGAGGCTTACCGCTCGCTTTCCACGGGGCGAGCGCCGAGCCTCCTCGTCGCTTTGCTCCTGTGGGGTCTCGTCTTTCTCGCTAATCCCGTAGGAGTCGAGCGGACGCCTCTCCAAACAAATTGGGTATTTCTTTTACATAAAGGGTGTCCCATAAATAGAGTTTACAATTTATAGAATCTTAAGTTGATGACATTGGGGACAGGCACTAATTCCAAATAAAAATCACACTTATTTCCATATAGAATCCAACTCCATACATTCTAAATAAGGTACTTTTGTCTCTCCGTTTACAGAGAACAAGATAGCTTTTTTTATCTCATTCTTTGGGTACACTAAACTTGTAATGGCAGCTTCACCATCGTTGGCAAATACCTCTATTGACGATATATCTATAAATAATTGAAGTTTTACTCGATTATGTTTATTTTTTAATGGGGCTTCTTGAACAGTGGAAAATGAATCTGAAAAATCACTTTCTCCCGATTCTGTTCGATCTACAAACAATATATTTTTATGCGTATCATAATAAATAATTGTTTTTTCCTGCTCATTATAATAAAGCTCTATTCCAAATTTACTAGAATTAATACTTTCAAATTCTATATTTAATTCTAGTAATGAATGATTTAAATCAATAGGAAGCGGCTTCGATGAAATCAGAGCATCTTTCACAACATAACTTCTTTCTTTTTTTATCTTTTGAATCTCTGCCACTGGTTTCTGTATAAGGCGAATTCCTTCTTCTGTTGAAACTAGCTGCAGCTCTCTAGGCAGTGTCATGACGCCTCTCCATTTTTCTGTTGGCAAATAGTTAGCATAGCGCCAATTATTCATCCATCCTATATAAATTCTTCTTCCATCGCTGCTCGGTATGTCTGACCAGCTGACGCCTGCATAGTTATCTCTGCCGTAATCCAACCAAAGAATCGTTTCATCTGCATGATCATTTTTAAATGTTTTTCCATCAAAACTGCCAATAAAATATTGAGTTCTCGACCCTTCTTTTTCATTTGGATTATCGCCAATACTGACAATCATCACCCATTTTTCTTTTGCTGGATCTCCATCCACTGATAACTTAAAAAGATCAGGGCATTCCCAAAAAGCAAAATGTGCGCCGGCTGATTTTCCAAACTCACTTGCATACTCCCACTCTTTTAAATTAGGTGACGTATAGAAGGTAACAGTCTGATCTGTTGCTAAAATCATCACCCACTTCTTTGTTTCATCATGCCAAAATACTTTAGGGTCGCGGAAGTCGGTAATGCTTTCATCTGTTAATACAGGATTTCCTACATACTTTTCCCATGTTCTCCCTTTATCCTTGCTATATGCAATGCTTTGTCTTTGGAAAGGGCGGTCTGAACCCGGATACATGCTATGGTTTGTATAAATTGCTACAAGCCCTGGTTCATCTGGAAAAAAACCGGTTGTATTATGCCAATCCACTACTGCACTTCCTGAAAATATCGCTCCATATTCATCGGGATAAAGGGCGATCGGAAGCTCCTCCCACTGGATTAAATCTTTGCTTACAGCGTGCCCCCAGTGCATTGGCCCCCATTTCCTACCTGCCGGATGGTGTTGATAAAACAAATGATACTCTCCCTTAAAATAAACGAGTCCATTTGGGTCATTCAGCCACCACTCTTTTGGGGAATAATGAAATTGAGGTCGGAATTTTTCTGTATATCCTTTTAACATGATAAACACACTCCTTTTTTAAAGATAGGCTCTGTTAAACTTGCCTGTTGATTTCCGCTTCAGGCGTTCGCCTTCCGCGGGCGGTTCGGGAGCCTCCTCGGCGCTGTGCGCCTGTGGGGTCTCCCTCTGACTCGCTTTTCCCGCAGGAGTCTCACGCCTGGAACGAAGATCAACATCGTGCCAAAATTAACAATGAGCTTTAACATAGCCTAAAGATATATTTAATCTCCATAACCAGAGAGCTGCACACTTTATACAGCTCTCTCCTTTTACTTATTGAGCATGAAATCGATCGTATCCACCCTGTTTAATTTTTAACCATTCTTGTAAACCAAGACGGTCCAACTCTTTTAAATAATCATTCCACTCTTCTTCTACTTTGCCATTTGTAATCCATTCAGCACGTTTTCTATTAACAAATGCACTTAAATCTGTTTCAATAGAAGTAAGCTTATCTAATTCTTGTAATGAGAAGAATACTTTCGGATAATTATTATCTGCTTTCATATATGGAACCATCACTTTTTTCATTAAATCTAATCTCCATGCAGCATCATCTGGTTTTGTTGTTACTTTTCCGTAATATTCATCTAGGATTGCCAACGGACCGTTCACACTAGTTTTTTGTCTTAATTCAACTGGTGCAGTTCCTTCCAATGGCAAGTGCTTTAACATGCCTGCTTCTTTATCCAATTCAAAAATATTTTGCTGTTTATCATCACCATATGTTCCCCAGTTGTTCTGTACTGATTGAAGTGGATCATATAATTGGTCGATCCATTTAGCTGTTAGCTCCAAGTTTTTATTCTCAGAAGTAATGACCATTCTTCCGCGGTCAAAGCCCACTCCATTTGTTCTTGCTACGTTTATTTGTCCATCTGGACCTTTTAGCGGACCCATTAAATCGTATTTATCATTCATGCCTGTAATGTTCGCTTTATCCCAAGTAAAGTAAAGGCCGTAGCGGTTGTCTTTTCCTTTTGCAAGATACGTATTCCAGTCTTGGTCGAATGCCTCTACATCAATTAATCCTTCCTTGTATAGCTCATTAAAGAATTTGATTGCTTCGTTGTATCCTTCCTCTGCTGGTGTATAGACAACTTTTCCATCATTTGTGACAACCGTATGATCCCAGTTGTCCCCTAATCCAAATGATCCAAATAAGAATGCTAAATCTTCACCGCCGCCATTGATTCTAAAGGACATTGGAATTTCGTCTGCTTTGCCGTTTCCATTTGGATCTTGTGTTTTAAATGCTTTTAATACTGTTTTTAACTCTTCGGTTGTTTTTGGCATTTTCAGCCCTAATTTATCGAGCCACTCTTTGTTAATCCAAGGGAAGCAGTCAACTGCTTGAATCGCTTCTTTTCCTGTGCCGAGTTCCTCAATCCACGGGAAGGAATAAATATGGCCATCAGGAGCTGTCAGCATTGCTTTATATTCTGGTGCTTCCTCTAATACTTTTTTCAAATTCGGCATATGATCTTCAATTAAATCTTCAACAGGAACAATAACCCCGTCTTTTGCCAATTTTAATAAATCATAGTCTCCGTATCCAGCATCAAATATGGCATCAGGTAGATCTCCACTGGCGATCGCAATATTTCTTTTTTCTACAAACGACTCATTTGTATAGTTTTTCCAATTAATATGGACTCCTGTTTGTTCTTCTAATCTTTTAAAAATTAATTTATCATTAGGATCTTTTGGAGCTAATGGAGAACTTTGTGTCATAAAGTTCAATGTTACTTCTTCTTTTAACGGAAATTCGACATTTGATAGTTTATAGTCATTTGAAGCGCTTTCATTTTTATCTGAACATCCTGCTGTTAACAATACTGATGCAAATGCAGTCAGCATCACTTTATTAAATTTTTTCATAAATAGTGATCTCCCATCTTTTTTTATTGGCTATTCGCTTTTAAACCGCAGCCTGCATACACTTCGTCCGTTTAGCGAGCGTCGAGCCTCCTCGTCGCATACGCTCCTGCGGGGTCTCGTCTTTCTCGCATTCCCACAGGAGTCTACGTGTATGCAGGCTGCTAAGTTTTATATAAAAACAACAAACTTTGAGGAAACAGCCTTTTTATTTAATTGATAGCTGCTTTGAATTTCATAAAAATCCAATAAGCTATTAGTAAATATCATTTATTTTAAAGAACCTACCATTACTCCTTTTTCAAAATATTTCTGGAAGAATGGATACATAACTATTAATGGTAAGCTGGAAATAACAATTGCTGCATATTTAATCATCTCTGAAAGCCTTTTCAATTCTGCCATCGCTAATTGATCGCTAATCATGCCAGGATCTGCTTGGTTTTGAATTAATATGGACCGCAATACAAGCTGCAGCGGCTGTAGATTCGGATCTTCTAAATAAATCATTGCATCAAAGTAAGAATTCCATTGTGCGACAAAAGCATACAACGCTAATACGAATATAATTGGTTTGGAAAGAGGCAGAACAATTTTAAAGAAAATCAGCAAATCATTGGCACCGTCCACTTTCGCAGCTTCATGCAGCTCATATGGAAGTCCTTTGAAATAAGTTTTTGCGAGAATAATATTCCACACATTCACTGCTCCAGGAATAATAATTGCCCAGATTGTATTGAGCATTCCTAAATCTTTTACAATTAAATACGTTGGAACTAGCCCGCCGCTAAAAAACATCGTGATGATGAACATGGTCATGAAAAATCCTTTGCCGACAAAACCATCGATGGATAATGGATATGCAGCAAAGATCGAAACAACCACCGTTACAACTGCAAATCCAACCGAATAGAGAATGGCGTTAAAAAACCCCCGGATCATCGCATCGTTTGACAAGATTAATTTGTATCCTTCTAAGCTCCAATCAGAAGGCTTTATGGAAAGTCCTTTATTGAGCAAGACAGTGGGATCCATAAACGAAGCGATCGTCACATAAACTAATGGAACAAGTACAACGAGTACAGCTAAACATAATAGGATGCTGTTTAAGGTAATAATAAATCGATCAAATCCAGTATGCTTTATATGCATCTTTTTTTCCTCCTTAATACAATCCTTCTCCTTCATTTAGTCTTTTTACAATAGCATTCACGATTATAAGCAAGATGACGTTAATAACAGAGTTGAATAATCCTACAGCAGATGAGAAAGAATAATCTCCTGCCTGCAGCCCGATTTTATATACATAGGTAGGAATAATTTCCGATGTTGGGATGTTCATCGATGTTTGCATTAAATAGGCTTTTTCAAAACCAATTGCCATAATGCTTCCTGCACCTAGGATAAATAGTACTGCCATCAGCGGCTTAAGCGCGGGCAAATCGATATGAATAATACGCTGCAGCAAGCTTGCTCCGTCAATAGTCGCTGCATGATGAAGTTCAGGATCTACATTCGCCAGTGCTGCTACATAAATGATGGAAGACCATCCTGCTGTCTGCCATATTCCAGAAAGAATATAGATGGATCGGAAATATTCCGGCTCTGCCATAAACATGAGCGGCTTTCCTGTAAAATAGCTGATTAAGCTGTTAATTGGTCCTGTTGGCGATAAAAAGATAAACAGCATTCCGACAATAACTACTACCGAAATAAAGTTTGGGGCATACAATACAAGCTGCAAGTTCTTCTTAATAGAAGCTCTACGTACTTGGTTGATCATTAATGCTAGAATAATTGGAATAGGAAAACTAAGAATAAGCCCAAATAAACTTAGTTTCAGTGTACTCATAAAAATGGTTTCAAAGTTTGGGGAGGATAAAAATTTCACAAAATGCTTTAAACCGACCCACTCGCTTCCTGTTATCCCTTTTATTGGACTAAAATCTTTAAATGCAATTATTGCTCCATACATTGGAATATACTTAAATACGATCGTTAAGATTACGGCTGGCGCAATCAGCAGATATAGAAAATAATTATTTCTTATATACGCCAAGTTCTTTTTGAATTTTTTAATCGTTTTTGATTGAGTAGCTGTTTCTTCTTTTGGAATCTCTATTAATGGATCCAACTGCCTCTCCCTCCTATCTTCAAATTAGAAATGATTTTTTAATAGTCCTATGATAAATTGGAATGGCCAATTTCCAATATGCTACACAGTTGGTATTTTGTAAGCGATTACAATTTACTTTAATAAAAAATGCTTGTGTATCATCATATAATTAGACTATTTTTGATAAACTGCTAGCAAGTTTCTTTCTGCTTTAAATATAACAAATTCCAATATTAGAAGATTTCAATATATTTGGTTTCGTTTGTTTAAAATTTTCGGATAAAAAAAGACTCTGTTGATTTCCGCTTCAGGCGTTCGCTTTCCGCGGGCGGTCCGGGAGCCTCCTCGTCGCTTTGCTCCTGTGGGGTCTCCCTTTGACTCGCTTATCCCGCAGGAGTCTCACGCCTTCCGCTCCAATCAACCTAGTACCCAAAATCAACAATAGAATTTGAACACATCCTTATTTTAAAATAGTGGCTCTGTTAAACGATAATGTTGATTTTGGAAAGAAATTTGCGAGACACCAGCGAAAAAACGGGCTGGAAAGACCTTGCAGTGAGGTACGAGCGAGGAGGCATGCCAGTTCGTCCGCGGAAAGTGAGTGATAAGCTTCGGAAAACCCCTTTTATCAGAGATTATTTTCAGGGTAGACACCCATGCAACAAAATTTGCACCATGGCACATGGAAAGAAGCAGTCTCCACATTTATAGCGCAGAGCAGCGTGAATACACGAAGACTCCTGCGGGAAAGCGAGACAGACGAGACCCTGCAGGAGCGTAGCGACGAAGCGGCTCGGCGCTCGCCCGCGGAAAGCGTAGTGTATTCACGCTGCGGAACTTCCTTTTCAGGGTAGCCAAAAGAAAAAGCCAGAAGCCATCTACCATCTTGTAAAAATAATGATGACTCACTACTTTTACAGGATCGCATGATGTTTCTGACTTTAAGTTTTGCATTTTCTTTCAACAAAAAACATTCACCTATTTACCGCTTCGTGTTCCTTTTCTTTCAGTCGCCTATTTATTCTCTCAACCGCTTGATCTGCTGCCTTTTTTACATTCTGATTACTAATTCCAACCTCTTCGAATAGCTTTCTTATTTCATCGCTGACAACTGGATATGCAGGTGTAATTGGACGATTTTTCGAAAAGAATTGTGCTTGTGCTACAAATATATTTTTCGGATATGTTTGTAGTTCTGTCAGCTCTTCTGCAACTGAATATCTGGCTGGTATATCTCCTGTTTCTCGTACATATTTTTTTATGCCTTCATAGCTCGAAATATATTGAACAAATTCCCACGCTTCTTTTGGATGGTTCGACTTTGCGGAAATCCCAACTGCCCAGCCTCCATTAGGGACAACTTGATGGATTGCTTTTGGCAATGGAGCAATGCCAAAATCCTCTCCTAATTGAAATTCTGGATGATTTATTTCATAATCCCTTAAAGTCCAAGAACCTAAAACAGTCATGGCCAAATGCCCTGTTACAAATGGATTTTCAGGCAGCTCAATGGAAGCAACATGATATTTATGATAAAGGTCTTGATAAAATTGCAGTGCTTCTATTGATTCATCAGAATTTAAAAATCCAGCAGCTGTAGTTCCTTCTTTATTTAAAACATCCCCGCCGAATTGCCATAATAAAGGCATTTTAAAATAGGCCGGCCCTTCCCCATCACTAAAGCCCTGAGCAGGATCTATACCGTACACTTGTTTTGAAGGGTTTGTTAGTCTTTTCGCTAATTCTAAAACTTGCAGCCATGTTAATGGCTTATATGGATCTTCTGATGGAAAAGGTATTCCTGCCTCCCTAAATATTTTTTTATTATAAAATAAGGCAATGCCAGATTCTACAATAGGCGCTAAATAAATCTTATCATTATACGTAACCCCATTTAGTGTAGACCTTGGTATATCCTTCATATCTCCTTCTGTTTTCATGTATGGATCCAACGGCAATAGCAGTCCGGAGTCTGCATATAGTGCTAAATTCGGGCTGTCTATTGACATAATATCCGGCGGCGCATTACCTGCAACCAGCTCTGTTCGCAATCTCATTTCATAATCTCCAAATGGTATCGACACCAACTTGATGCGAATAGTTGGGTGAGTAGACTCAAAAGAGGACACTAGTTCCTTAAAAGCATTATTTTCCGCTTTTGTTCCATAATTTCTCCAAAATGTTAACTCTATTTTTTTGGTATGCTCTTTTCTGTCGTCTCCTATTTGCTTTTGATTGAAAAAAGGAGCAGCAAAAGTTAATGCATATACTCCAATTAAAAGAATAAAGATTAGGAATAAGATCATTAAGAATAACATTTTTCTCATCTTCTATCCCCATCTCCCTTCTGCACTTGGCTGTTTTCTCAAAGTTTGTTATTTTTTACGTAAAAAAATGAGAGAAGAAGTACTCAGCAGAATGAATACACGTAGACTCCTGTGGGAATGCGAGAAAGACGAGACCCCACAGGAGCGTATGCGACGAGGAGGCTCGACGCTCGCTAAACGGACGAAGTGTATTCAGGCTGCGAGTTTAAAAGCAACATTCTATTCGAAAACAACCTTGCACTTTAATCTTTATATTGCTGATTTACGAAAATCTGCTGGCGTTTGACCAAAGTACTTTTTAAATACTGTGCTGAAATAACCAGAATTAGAGAAACCAACTAATTGCGCAACATCAATTATTTTTAGTTGATCATCTTGCAACAAATCAATCGCTTTTGTCATTCGTAAATGAAGTAAATAATCACTAAAGTTTTCCCCAATATGCATTTTGAACAATTCCGATAAATAGGCACTATTAATATGAAACTGTTCAGAAAGCATGGTAAGACTAATCTCTTCACCGTAATGTTCCTCTAAATAAAATCGAACATCATCTACAATGGCAACACCAACACTTACCCGCGTTTTATGAATTTGGTCCATCATAGCATTTCCTAATTGTATCAACGTATCTTTTACTCTATTTTGCGAATTAAGCTCCCATATACTTTGCTGACAATTCCATATAAATTGTTTGATTAGTTTTTTTTCAAACCCATATTTGTCCACATAAGAACTCAATAAAAACAACAATCGATTAGAGACATAAAAGTAAGACAAAATAGAATGGGTTTGACTTTTACCCAAAATGGTGGAAACCTGTTCTTCAAAAACTTTCCTTTTATTGCTTTCCATGCTATTGATAATCTTTTTTTCTAAATCTGGAGTAAACTTAAACATTTCTTTATGAACGGTTTCATCTATGATTTGGGAATGCAGTCCTATGTCGCTTTGACTCCAAGAAAGCAAGCTGGATCTATATCCATTTTTCATATTTTTATAGTGGGAAACTGCTTTCCCAACCCCGATAACTACTTCAAGTTTCATATAGGTGTTTACATAATGAGTAATTTTCCTCACTATACTTTTTTGGCTATTTTCGCTGTCTTCCTTCATTAAATGAACAAAATGAATCATATTCCTGTATTGTGGATCATAAAAGGAATACGTTTGCTTGTGCTCTTTGGCAATTTCTCGGCAAAGCATGCGAAAAGGCATCCAAAGCTCTTTCGCTTTATGGGGATTTTTATTGGAGTCCCTTATTTCCACCGAGATAAATTGAAATAACCCCTTATCTAACTGAAAATGTTCTAGATTTAATTGTTTAATCGTTTCAAAGGGAAGAGATCGTTCTATCCAGTCTTCTTTTACAAGCTGCAGCAGAAACTGTTCTTGTTCTGCTTCCTTTTGTACAGCTGCTTTTTTGATGATTTTTTCCGCTTCTTTTCTCTGAGTAAACTCTTCATCTAATTCGGTTCGTACTTTTTCCAAAGCATCTGCTAATTCGTTTGGGGCAACTGGTTTTAATAAATAATGTTTTACTCCTTCTCGCATTGCTGATCTAGCATATTCGAACTCGTTATATCCAGATAAAACGATTATTTTCACTGTTGGATAGTTTTGATGACAATGTTTAACAAACTCAATACCATCCATAACCGGCATTTTTACGTCTGTAACAACAATATCGACAGACTGCCTTTCCAACAAAGATAATGCCTCCAAGCCATTTGAAGCTTCACCTAAAATTTCTAATCCAAGATCAACCCAGTTTACTTTCATCCGTAATCCTTTTCGAATTTGGACTTCATCATCAATGATGAGCACCTTTTTCACGATTGCATCCCCCCAGGTAAATGAATGCATAATATGATTGCAGTTCCTTCATTATGTTCAGTTTGTATATCATACGTAAAATGATCTCCATAATAAATTTTTAATCTCCCAAGGACATTTTTTAAACCAATGCTATTGCCACTGCTATTTAATATATTACGTGTTTCATTATTTTGTTCTGTAAACATAAGATCTTTATATACGTCATTTGCTATCCCAACTCCGTTATCTTGTACTTGAAGAAAAAGCGTATCTTTTATCCGTTCAGACTTTATCAAGATTTCAGGTGCCTTATTTCCTTGAAAACTATATTTAACAGCATTTTCCACAAGTGGCTGAATAATAAATTTTATTATTGGCAGATCATTTGCCGAGGGATCTTCTTCTATTTTTATCTCAATCGTATCTTCGTATCTTAGTTTTAATATTTCAGTGAAATTGCGGATATACCCAATTTCCTCCTTAAGTGTTACGATATCATTGCTTGTATCAAGGGAATATCTCATCATCCGCCCTAAGTAAACGCTTACATTTACAACTTCTTTATTTTTCCCCTGAGCTGCCAATCCTCCCATTATCTCAAGGGTATTATTCATAAAATGCGGATTGATCTGCAATAATAATGCTTTATATTCTGCATTTTTCCTTCGCAAGTTTGCTTCATACTCTGTCTCAATCAAATGGTTTAACCTATCAACAGTGTGACCAAAAATATTGATGGCGTAGCCCACTTCATGCTTATATGGTTTAATCGTTTTCAAAAATCGCTTGGCCCCAATAAAATCGCCATGTTCTATATATCCCATTGCTTCCCGGAGCATTTCAAGCGGCTTAACAATTGTAGAAGCCTGCAGATAGGAAGCTAGGATGGTCGCAATAAAAATCAATGCACATATGATGAATAAATTCCGCTGCAGGTGAACTATTTTTGCAAACAGCTCTGATTTTGTCACTTCACTGATAAGGACCCAATTTCCTACACTTAATTTCTGATAAAAAACAAGATAGTCTTCTCCTTCATATGATGTTTCGATTAACCCTTTCCCTTTAGGATACGCTGACATTTTTTCTAAACTATGTGAAAGAACTTTTGGCGGTGTTTTGATTTTCCCCGGCAAAACATTGCTTCCATTTTGATCTACTATATAGACACGTCCTCTTTCTCCCACTTTAATTTTCGTTAATGCATTTTCCACTCCTTTAGAAGGAAAGTTTACTTTAATAACCCCAACCGCTTCTAATGTGGAAATATTAAATAAAGGAAGAAGGTAGCTGATTACATGGCTTTCTTTCATTTCTTGCGACAGCTGGTAGGGATCCATATGTGCTTTTATCCATTTTTGATCCTTTTCCTTAAAATTTTGAAACCACTCTGCCTTGTTAAGTTGACGATTATTTCCCCAAGTTCCTGTTCCATCATTCAGAAAAACAGAAATAGAAACAGAGTTGGAATTATTAACCATCATAGAGGATAATTGCATTTTCAATTGATTCTTTAACAATACTTGTTCAGTATTAGATACATCACTGTCTGCATTGATCCAATCTCGAGTTGCTTGGTTGACAAGCACTTGTTTCCCTAAATCCTCTACTTGTGCAGTAATAGAATCAATATACAAAGAATACTGATCCATCTTTTCTATCGTGTTATTTTTTGTCTGTTCCTCCATAATATTAGTAAATCTTGTTGGAATCATGATAGATAGGATAAGAAAAGGGATCGTTAATAATAAGGTAAAAATAATAAATATTCGATTGCGCAATGAAAAAAACATATATCCCCCTCCATAAAGAAAACCCTTACATTTTATTCGAATATAAAAGAATTCATGCCTAAACAAACCCTATTGCTTTCAATGTAACATAAAAAAGAAATGCTAACATCTATTATATTCTTTTTTCTTTAAATGGCATGGAGAAGATTAACTTTATGTCACAAGTGGAAATAAGGAATTTCTGCTTAAACATCCTGTCTAAATGGTTCAGATCAAGCTGACATTCTAATCTGAACCATTTAGACTCTTATCATTTCGAATCAATTTTGCCTTAAAAAAGCTTTTGTCCGTTCAAACTGAGGATTGGTGAACAAATCAGCTGGATGACCAGATTCAACAATTTCTCCTTTGTCCATGAAGATAACCTTGTTCGCCACTTCTCTGGCAAATCCCATCTCATGTGTTACGACAATCATGGTCATATGCTCTTCAGCTAAGTCTTTCATCACCTTTAGTACTTCCCCGGTCAATTCTGGATCTAAAGCAGATGTCGGTTCATCAAACAGCATAATTTCTGGATTCATCATAAGAGCACGAGCAATTGCTACTCGCTGCTTTTGTCCGCCGGAAAGATTTGCTGGGTATGCGTTTGCTCTTTCCGTCAGCCCAACCTTCTCCAACAGCTCTTTGCTTCTAGCCTGAATTTGAGCGGATGATTCTTTCTTCGCCATTTTAGGTGCAAGCTCTAAATTTTGTTTGACTGTAAGATGTGGAAAAAGATTAAAATGCTGAAAGACCATCCCCATTTTTGAGGTAATCTGTTTAATTTCCTGTGGTTTGGAGTATACTCCCTCTTTCACTAGATCGTCTCCGCAAACCCGGATGCTTCCTCCTTGTATTTGTTCTAAGTGAACAAGACTGCGGAGCATCGTGCTTTTTCCGGAGCCGGAAGGACCAATTACTGCCACTACATCGTTTTTATTTACATCAAACGTTATTTGCTTTAATACATCCAAGTTGCCGTATGATTTTTTAAGATTGGATATTTCCATAATAGCCATATTCATCACACCCTTTTTATTCAAATTTAAATCTTCGTTCAACCCATTTAAACAGTATCGTTAATAAAAGCGTCATGATTAGATAAATGATCCCAGCAACAAAAAATGGTGCGATTGTAAAGTCACGGTTTACTGCTGTCTGTGCAAAATGCAATATTTCTGGAACAGCAACAGCATAAAGCAATGCGGTATCCTTCACCAACGTCACTGATTCGTTTGCGACAGCAGGAAGTGCTATTCGAAACATTTGCGGCATGACAACACGCGTTGTCGTCTGCCATTTATTTAAACCGAGCACTTGAGAAGCTTCATATTGTCCTTTATCGATTGCCAAAAGACCGCCACGAAAAATTTCCGCAAAATAAGCGGCATAATTTAAAATAAATCCTAAAGAAGCAGCGACAAAACGATCTAATACCATATATTCACCAATTACAGGAATCATTGGCAGTCCAAAGCAGATAAATAATAGTTGCAGCAACAGAGGTGTGCCGCGCATCACGTAAATATATGCATTCGCAAGCCAGGATAAAGGCTTAATGCTGCTTCTTACAGCAAGTGTCAACACGAATCCTAAAGGAATCGACACGACAATAGCTATTAGAAATAAAAGAATCGTTGCCTGTGCCCCTTCCAACATGGGCTTTAGTATTGAGATTAAGTATTCTAAAGACATGGAAAAAATCCCTCCCAACAAGCAAAACAGGACTCCTCTAGGAACCCTGTTTTGCCCTATATTTATTCAATCGTTTTATTATTTTGGCTCTTTTCGTATAGTATTGTTGTTATTTAACCCGCAGCCTGAATACACTTCGCTTTCCGCGGGCGAGTGCCGAGCCTCCTCGTCGCTATGCTCCTGTGGGGTCTCGTCTTTCTCGCTTTTCCCGCAGGAGTCTTCGTGTATTCAGGCTGCTCAGTACTTCAACCATGTTTATTAATTTTATTCAAAAACAACAAACTTTTAGAAAACAACCATTATTTTAAAACTTTTTCTTGTCCAAACCATTTTTCCGAGATTTTAGCAGCAGAGCCGTCCGTGTTCATCTCATCAAGTGCTTTTTGCAGTTTCTCTAGCAGCTCTTCATTCCCTTTTTTCACGCCAACTCCATATTCTTCTGGAGCAAGTGATTCATTGAGAACTTTAAAACTACCTTTTTCTTTCGTCATATAATAATTAATAACAACCTCATCAATTACTACTGCATCCAAACGGCCGGATTTTAGATCATTTAATGCCATTACATTATCCGAAAACTCCGTAACTTCTTTGATTTTCGATTTAATTGGATTTGCGTCCAAAGCATCTGCTGCAGAAGACAGAGATTGTAGACCAACTACTTTTCCTTTTAAATCATCTAGTTTAGCAAGTTTAGAATCTGCTAGTGTTACAACAACTTGCGCATTTTTCAAATATGGTTTCGTGAACAAAACTTTCTTTTTGCGATCATCTGTAATCGTATAGCCATTCCAAATAAGGTCAATTCGACCACTGCTTAGTTCTGATTCTTTCGTTTTCCAATCGATAGGCTGAAACTTTACTTTTACGCCCATTTTTTCAGCTGCCGCTTTCGCATAGTCTATGTCGAAGCCAACAATTTTATTATTTTCATCTCTAAATCCCATTGGGGCGAATTTATCGTCGATACCAATTACTAATGTATTGTCTTTTTTATCACTTGTAGATTTCGAGCATCCAGTAAGAATTGCAAATAATGCTGTGATGCATAGAACAATCATTGCCAAACGTTTCATCTGAAAGTAAACCACCTTTAGTTGTATTAAATTTTGTTAGTATAAAAAATATTGCATTCACGTACCTACTCATCGTCTTAAGAATATAAATAGATTGCCTTTAAACATACAAACTAGAATAAAAACATACAAATTCCTACAAACACTTTATCACGATACTATATTAGAGTAGTGAATAACCTCATTTAATCTATCACGAAGTAAAAGTTTATGTCAATGAATTTTTTAGTATATTAGCAGACTAAAGGGGTCTTAACTAGGGGTCTGACCCCAAGTTTCCCTTTCATTCAAAAGAAAGATGAAGTATAGTGGAATCAATGAAAAATTCAATGGAGAATCCACTTTAAAATGGAAATGCAGTGAACGGAAAGGATTGTTATTTATGATAAAAAAAGCAGATATTTTGGAAAGGCTAAAATCGTTGATCGGCAATGAGCTTACTAGTCAGAATTTACATGAAGCTGTGTTTTGTGAAGAAAAACATACAAAAATACGACGTCGTTTTCACGCTGGTACGCGTACTTATCTTTATTACAAAACCCACATTCCAAATGACCCTGACGTGCAATCATTTGCAGATATAACGATTCTAGGAAATCCGTATACATATAGAATTGGTATCGAAGAAAAGGAAGGTCAAATTATCATTAATTCCGAAGCAAGAATTTCTTTTACCTATATTTCCTGACATTGGTGCCAGACCCCCAATTCACTGGGGGTCTGGCACCAATGTCATCAACTTAAGATTCTATAGATTGAAAACTATGGAATATCATGGAATTAGATACCCTTTATTTAAAAGAAATACCTCATTTGTTTGGAGAGGTGTCCGCTCGACTCCTACGGGATTAGCGAGAAAGACGAGACCCCACAGGAGCAAAGCGACGAGGAGGCTCGGCGCTCGCCCCGTGGAAAGCGAGCGGTAAGCCTCGGAGAACAGAACGGAAAACCTTACTTCCTATTCAGTTGCTCATTTTCCTTTTTTTTTGAAGCTTAGCTTGATGACATTGGGTCTGGAACCAAAACAGGAAACCATCGTTTCTACTCCTTTACATCTAATGAATCTCGGAGACTATCACCAATCAAATTAAAGCTTAAAACCGTAATGGCGATCATGACGCCAGGGTAAAACATTAATTCAGGATGAAGTTGGAAATAGGCACGGCTTTCATTCAGCATTGCTCCCCATTCCGGCATAGGAGGCTGTGCACCTAAACCTAGGAAAGATAAAGCTGAAATCATTAATATAATCTTTCCGATATCAAGTGAAGCAATAACTGCAATCGTTGGAACGACGTGTCTAACTAAATGACGAGTTATAATGGCGAAGCTTGAGCTCCCAGCAGTGATGGCAGACTGTATATAGTTTTTTTCTTTTTCGGCAATCACAATACTCCGTGTAATCCGAGCATAAGTAAACCACTTGGAGCAAACAATGGCAATCGCGATATTAGTTAGACTAGGACCTAAGAATCCAGTAAGGGCAATAGCAATTAAAAAGTCTGGAATCGTCATAAATCCATCTGCGATTCGCATAAAAAAAGCGTCCCACTTACCACCAAGGTAGCTTGAAAATAACCCGATCGCTGCACCAATTACGATTGCTGTTAACACAACAAGAAACGTGATTTGCAATGTTGCCTTTGCTCCTTCCATTAAACGGGAGAACGTACATCTGCCAAGATGATCTGTTCCGAGTGGATAGTCTGTACTTGGAGGTTGAAATCGATTGCTCATATTAATCTCCAGTGGATTATTTTGCACAATCAATGGACCTATTAATAGGATAAGGAGTAAAAATACAAGCATGCTGCATCCGAAAATTGCAAGAGGATCACGCCACATTTTTTTCATTTTTTTGACCTCCCTGCTAATCGAATCTTTGGATCTACGATAGAGTAAAGAAGATCGACGCATAAATTAATAGACATAACGAAAAAGCCTGTAAGTAAAATAAACCCTTGAATTACAGGATAATCTCTATTCATAATCGAATCCACAATAAATTGGCCTAACCCCGGCCATGAAAAAATCGTCTCTACCACAACTGTTCCGCCAAGGAGCAAGCCAAAACTCATTCCAAACATCGTTAACACAGGCAACAATGCAGGAGGAAGTGCGTAGCAAAAGAAAATACGAATAGGCGGTATTCCTCGAGCATGAGCTCCGCGTATATATTCTTGTCGAAAACTGTCTAGTAAACTAGCTCGCAGCAAGCGAGCATACACAGCTGACATTCCAATCCCCAGTGTTAAGGATGGGAGAAGGAAGTGAAGGACACTTCCATTTCCCATCGCAGGCAAAATGCGCAGCTTCATGGAAAAGATATAGATGAGCAGCAATGCAACGACAAAGTTTGGAATAGAAGCACTAACAAAGGCAATGACTCTTGCAAGATGATCAAAAAAGCGCTGATGATTCAGTGCAGCAAGTCCACCCAATATAAACGCAAATAGAAGCGTAAATACAAGACCGCTAACAGCAAGAGAAATAGTTGGACCAAATCGTGATGAAAGTTCATATACAACGGACTCATTTGAAATATAGGATTTGCCAAAGTCTAATTTTGCGACATTGCCTAGCCACGTAAAATACTGTTTCCACACAGGATCGTTAAAACCTAATTCATCCCGTAGCTTTTCCTGCTCTTCTGAAGTCGAAACGACCTCATCCACTTTTAAAATCGATCGAACTGGATCCCCCGGCGCCAACTTCATTAAAGAAAATGTCACGATGGATAAAACCACTAAGACAACGACCATTTGCAGAAGTCTTGATATGATAAAATGCATCATTTTTACTTTACATCCACTTTATTTGTCAATAAATAAAACTCAGCTTGTCCAGGTTTAAAATGTTCCACCTTTTTATTGATTCCAATAATAATATGTGGATGAATTACAAAGGATTGCGGAACTTCTTTTTCAATGATGGATACAGCTTTTTTCGTCATCTCATTGCGTTTATTTTGGTCGCTCGTATGATTAAGCGCTGAAATCGTATCGTTTAATAATGGAATGTCAACTCCGCCAGGATTTAATGCGCCATCTGGCAAATAAGCGATATTTAAAAAGTATCCTGCATCTCCGCGCGGAGCCGTTAAATTACTATAGGATGCTAAATCCCAATCTGACTTTTCAAATAGATAAGTATCAATATTATCTGCTGTTTGAATATCGATTTTAATGCCTACTTTTGCTGCTTCTGATTGTAGAAGCTGAGAAATTAATGGCAACTGCGGACGGCTCTGATACGTCATCATTTTTACCGCCAACGGTTTCCCATCTTTTTCAAGCTGATTGTTTGCATTCATTTTATATCCTGTTTCTTCTAACAACGCTTTTGCTTTTTGCAGATCTTGTTTTACAACTGTTTTCTCACTTGCAAAAGGCAGATTAGAAGAAAATGGGCTGCTTGTAGGTGTCGCATGGCCATTCATAATCTTATCAGCTGCTTCTTGACGATTAATCAGTAAATCAAACGCTTTTCGAACATTTACATCTTGAAAAACTGGTTTATGAATATTGTATAAGATATAGTCAGATCGTAGACTTTCAATCGATTCAATATTAATCTCATTTTTTGGAATCGTTGATAAGCTTTCAGTAGGAAGGTCATACACGATATCCGCATCCATGGACTGAAGTGCCATCGTACGAACATTGCCATCTGCATTAAATCTAAATGTGACGCTATGAAGCGGCGAAGCACCATCCCAATATTCTTTAAAAGGCTTTAATTCAACTTCAACATCTGGCTTAAAGTGCTCTACGGCAAATGGCCCAGTACCTACAGGGGATTTGTTGAATTTTGCTGCACCCATTTCATTATATGCTTTTACATCTATAATCGACGTACTAGGATTAATAAGTTCTGATGGCAGCGATGGAAACGGCTCTTTCGTGTTAATTGTTAGTACTTGACCATCAGCACTTATTTCTTTTATTTTTAATGAATTTTCAAGTTTCGGACTATTTTTGACAGCTAGTTCTAATGATTGTTTAACGGCTTCCGCTGTTAACTTATCCCCATTATGAAATGTTGCTTCTTCGCGTATATCAAATGTCCAGGTTGTGTCATCTACTTGTTTCCAGCTTGTTGCAAGCCATGGTTTCATCTCCAACTTTTCATCCAATTTAACCAATGTTTCCGTTATTCCAGCAAGAGATGTTGTCCAATCGTTCACTGGATCTAATGTTGGCGAAGGGAAGCTAAATAAAACAGTTAAGTGTTTTTCCTTCTTAGAATCGCTTTTTGTTGCGGAATTATTTGAACATGCTGATATAACCAGCGCTAAAGCGATTAAAAATACTATGTAAAACTTTTTCAATCCATTCTCTCCTTCTTATTTATAAAATCTATGTAACTATTTTTATATTATAATGATTATAATGCCAACGATAATCTTATCTTTTTTTAATAGATTTGTAAACGGAGAACTTGGGGTCTGACCCCTTAACCACTAAAGGCATGAGCCCGGGTCAATACCGAACTCATGCCTATGTGGGAGCCTAAAATTTATATCCAACTTTTTGTTTTCAAATCACTTTTCATTTAACTTAATCCATATTCTTTTATTTTGTTATATAAAGTTCCTCTCGAAATACCAAGCAAACTGGCAGCTGCACTTTTATTTCCATACGTTTTACGCAATGCTTCCTCAATGTCTAAGACTTCTGTATTTATTGATGTTAGTTCCTGTGAAGCTGTTTCACTTGTTTGGCCATTTATATTTTTTAAATTGGACTCGGTTTTTAAATTTTCTGGTATTTGTTCAATTGTGATGCACGCCATATCATTCAGAAGAATAATCCGTTCTATAATGTTTCGAAGCTCTCGTATATTCCCAGGCCATTTATAGTTAACGAGCAGCTTCATTGCATCTTGATGAATAACGGGAATTGTTTTCTGATACTTTAAACTAAATTCCTGTACATACTTTTCAACAAGTGTCATAATATCTTCTTTTCTGGTTCGAAGGGGGGGAATATCAATATGAATGACTGATAATTTGTAATACAGCTTTTCGTTAAAATTTCCATCCTTCAAAAGAGCATCAAGCGATTGTGAGGTTGAAGTAATAATCCTAGTATGGGATGTTATTTTGTCTTCTCCTCCTATCCGATAAAAGGAATCATCAACAAAATAATTTAATAATTTTTCTTGAATAGGAAGCGGCATTTTATCAATATCTTCAATAAATAACGTGCCATTTAAAGCTTGCTCTATTTTTCCAGTCTGACCAATTGGCTTTTCCTTTGTAAACGCTCCCTTTTGAAATCCAAACAGTTCCATTTCTAAGAGAGCAGGAGGAATAACGGAGCAATTAACGGTGATAAATGGTCCATCGGCCTTTGCTCCTCCATAATGAATAGCTTGAGCTATCATTTCCTTTCCTGATCCAGTTTCTCCCTTTATATGAACTGGAATATCAGCATGGGCAACCTTTTGGGCAATCTTTATTGTTTTTTGAAATTTAGGATTTTCACTAACTATATTGACAAAAGGATTTAATTTATCAACAAGTAAAGTAGAATTAGAATCGAGTTCTTCGTTTAACCGAATAATTTTTGTGATATCATGCTCTGTCGCAATCCCGCCAATAATCTTATTTTCAATAATAATAGGAGATGCGTTGATTAATACATGCATATCCTTATTTGGGCGATGATATTCCCCTCTAACCGGACGTCCTTCATTTAGAATACGATGAAGAATAATTGATTCGTCACTAAAGTGATGCCCAATTTTTTCACCGATAATGTCTTCTTTTTTTATTTTGTACGTTTCTTCAGCAGTTGAATTCCAGCAGATAACGTTTCCATCTTTATCAACCGCTGTAACAGAATCATTCATCATTTCAGCTAACCCATGGAAATAAGCAGAGGTTTGACGATTTTCCTCCTCCCTCTGTTCCATCCATTTATCCACTGTTAAAACGCCCACGTATTTTTCTTGATCTTTAAATAAAACGGGTCTGCGCCAATCAACTTCTGAAGAAATAACCTGATTTACAGAAACTGATGACGGCAGCCAGTTGATATAGTCAAGCCAATCCAACACTGGCATGAACTCGTCCCCTAAATTCATTAGGCTGAATTCATAATTTCCAATTATAAAGTATGTTTCACCTGTCACAACAACAAAATTATACTCTTGAAGTTTGGATTTTATTTCTGCTAATGGCGTATGTTGTTCTACAATCGTAAATGATCGATCAAGTTGTAATGGTGCATTTTTGAACATGTTAAAATCCTTTCATGTTTTTTATTAATTTACCATACATTTGAACACGATTTCTACCATTTTGACATTTGCACAAAAATGTTTAAAATTAATGTTACGCGAGACTCTCCTTTTATTTAAAAACAATTTCCCAACAGCTTCATAAGCAAGATTTATACAAAAAAGGCTGCCCTCCTAATATAACAGGTGGCAGCCTTTGTGAACGTTATGATTTAACTCTATTTATACTGCTGGAATACGTACAGTCAACAGTCTCTTCGGTTCTTTCACTCATAAAAACATTCGATTCATTAATGCTTTCTAAGCTATTCGAAATCATTATGCTGAGTGTTTATATTGGTCAAACTCTCTTTTCAACTTCTCATTCGGCGCTTGTGTTGCCAAACTAACAACCCAGACTGCTGACAAACTAACAAGGAAACCTGGAATAATTTCATACAGATTATTTGTAAGTACTGGAATATTTGCCCAAATAATAACAGTTACGGCTCCACCAATAATTCCTGCAAGCGCTCCCCATTGATTCATCCGTCTCCAGTATAGGCTTAGTAAGATAACTGGTCCAAAAGCCGCACCAAATCCAGCCCAAGCATAACCTACTAGAGATAAAATTGTTCCATTTTTATCCAAAGCAATAACAACTGAAATCACAGAGACAGCTAGAACTGCAAGTTTGCTAATAAACATAAGTTCTTTATCTGTTGCAGAACGTCTAAAAAAAGTTTTGTAGACATCTTCCGTTAAAGAGCTTGCAGTTACAAGAAGCTGAGAAGAGATTGTGCTCATAACAGCAGCCAATAAAGCAGCTAGCATAAATCCAGCAATAAGTGGATGGAATAACAGTTCACTTAGTTTAATAAAGATCGTTTCAGGATCCGAAATGTCCAATCCTTGCTTGGAATAATAGGCTAAACCGATAAAACCAGTGAACATTGCACCGCCTACAGAAAAAATCATCCATCCCATCCCAATATGTCTTGCTTTTTTAATTTCTTTTACGGATGAAATAGCCATAAAGCGTACGATGATATGCGGCTGGCCAAAATAGCCTAACCCCCACGCCAATAAGGAAACAATTCCTATAAACGTAGTGCCTTTAAAAATATCAAATAAATTAGTGTCTATGCTTTTAATTTCATCAAAGGCTGGTCCAATTCCGCCAACCTCCATAATTGTAACAGCTGGAACAATTATGAGGGCAATAACCATAATCAACCCTTGAACAAAATCCGTCCAGCTGACCGCTAAAAATCCGCCAAATAAAGTATAAGCAATAACAACCGATGCAATAATCCAAAGGCCAATTTGGTAGTTTAGATGGAAGGTAGTCTCAAAAAGAACCCCGCCAGATACCATTCCCGAAGAAACGTAGAAAGTAAAGAAAACGATAATAACAAGGCCCGAGGTTAAACGCAAAATATTAGACTGATCACCAAAACGATTTTCCAAGAAAGCCGGAATAGTCATGGAGTTATTGGCAACCTCTGTATATTTTCTCAACCTTGGTGCAACATAAAGCCAGTTTAAATAAGCTCCCAAGGTTAAACCGATTGCAATCCAAGATGCACTTAACCCTTGAGTAAACATCGCACCTGGCAATCCCATCAGCAGCCAGCCGCTCATATCTGACGCCCCTGCACTTAGTGCTGTTACACCAGGGCCAAGCGATCTTCCACCTATCATATAATCCGATAGATTAGAAGTTCTCCTGTAGGCAAAATAGCCAATTAACAGCATGCCAGCCATATAAATACCAATTGAAATAAGTATTTGTGTAGTCAAACTTTTTCCTCCATCCTTTTTTTGAATAGACATCCAAATCCATTTAATCTATAACTTTTTTCAGAATTTAAGGCAGCAGAATAAACATATAAATACCTTTTTTGCGAAATATTTCACCTAACGATAATAAGAGTAATTTCCAATACCCGCATGTTGATTAGGAAACTTTAGTAGACTAGAATGGCAGGCTGTCGACAAACATTCCTACTCATGTTAACCTTTTGGATGCCCTATGGCAACTCCCAAAGCTTCATACCATGAATAACAAATGTTTTCGAACAACCTGAAGTTTTGCTAATTCCTCTCCAATCAATATTTTCCTAATTTTTCCTTAATTAAATTTTTCTAGCTCTCATTTTAGCTTGAGTAAACAATAACAAGTAATCATATCCTCCGGCTTTTGAATCAGTGCCAGACATATTAAATCCGCCAAATGGATGTACTCCAACTAAAGCTCCTGTACACTTTTTATTGATATAAAGGTTTCCGCAGTGCATCGTTTCAAGCGCATAGTTAATGCGATCTTCTACCTTTGAATGAAATGCACCTGTTAATCCATACTCTGTATCATTATAGATGTCAATTGCTTCTTTCCAGTTTGACGCCTTAGCAAGTGCAAGGACAGGGCCGAAAATTTCTTCTTGCATAATACGAGCTTTAGGATCTAGATCGGCAAATACAGTTGGTTCAATATAGAAGCCATTTTCTTTCGCTTTTGATCCGCCTGCTAGCAATCTGCCTTCTGTTTTCCCTATTTCAATATAGCTCATGATTTTATCAAAAGACTTTTGATCGATTACCGGACCAATTGGATAGTTCTCCTCTGGCAAGCCAACTGTTAATTTTTTTGTTAACTCTGTTACTTTTGCAACTACTTCATCATAAACTGACTCTACGATAATCGCTCTTGAACCAGCAGAACATTTTTGTCCTTGGAATCCATAAGCAGAAGCAACAATTGCAGCAGCTGCTGCATCTAAATCAGCGGTTTCATCCACGACAACGCCGTCTTTTCCACCCATCTCTGCAACCACACGCTTTAACCAAATTTGACCTGGCTGCACTTTTGATGCTCTTTCATAAATGCGGCATCCAACTGCACGTGATCCTGTAAAAGAGATAAAGCGGGTCTTTGGATGTTCTACTAAATATTCACCAACCTCAATTCCATCTCCAGGCATAAAGTTTAATACTCCTGCAGGCAATCCTACCTCTTCCATTAATTCTACAAATTTAGCTGCAACAACAGGTGTAGAATCTGCTGGTTTTAAGATAATTGTATTTCCTGAAACAATTCCTGCTACTGCTGTTCCTGCCATAATAGCCAACGGAAAGTTAAACGGAGAAATCACAATTCCAACACCAAGCGGAATATAAGTAATTTCCGTTTCTTCTCCTTCGATTTTTGTAAGAGGCTGATGAATACTTGTCTCACTTAAACGAATCATTTCTCTCGCATAAAATTCCATAAAATCGATAGCTTCTGCTGTATCAGCATCTGCCTCCGCCCAGTTCTTTCCTGCTTCATACACTAGGTAAGAAGAAAATTCATGCTTTCTTTGTCTCATTAAATCAGCCGCTTTGAACAAATATTCTGCACGTTCTGCTGGAGCAACCTTTTTCCATGATTCAAATGCTTTTAATGCTTCCTGCATTGCTTTTTCAGCTAATTCTTTTGAACCTTTGCTGACAGATCCTACTACTTCCTCTACATTTCCTGGATTAATAGAAATGGTTTGTTCTTCTGTAAATAACTTTTCACTTCCAATTACAAGTGAAAACTTTTTACCCAGTTCGTTTTTTACTTTTGCAAGTGCTGCTTGCATAGCTTGTTTATTTTCTTCAATAGAAAAATCTGTAAATGCTTCATTTTTAAATGGTGTGTGTTGGATAGTTGTTGTCATAATAGTCAGACTCCTTTTGTCATAATAAATTTTTATTCTTCTAACTTGGATAAATATGTTTGGCTCTAACGCCAAGCGACTAGTAAACGCCCTCCCTCTGGCCGATAATCAACATCGTCCAACTGCAGCTGCCCTCATTTTTTCTCTTCTGCAGTTCTGTCCATTCGCCGCTGACGGGAATTTCCCCTTTTCTTCTATAAATCTATTATTTTTTAAATAGATTTTTTAATATAAACCAGACATTTGCTGGTCTTTCTGCTAAACGTCTCATAAAGTAGCCAAACCAATCGACCCCGTAAGGAACATAAACACGAACCTTATAGCCTTCTTTCACAAGTCTAGCTTGAACATCCTCACAAATGCCGAATAGCAATTGGAATTCAAATTGATCTTTCGGTATACTATACTTGTCAACAATCGATTTCGTATAATCAATCATCACTTCATCATGCGTTGCAACTGCTGTATAGTTGCCATTCAATAGATGCTGCTTAATAATCCTTTTAAAATTTTCATCTACGTCTTTTTTCTCCGGAAAAGCGACACTTGAAGACTCTTTGTAGGCTCCTTTCACTAAACGCAGATTGGCATTCAGTCGATTTAAATCGGCCATATCTTGTTCTGTTCTGTAAAGATACGCTTGAATGACAAGTCCGACATTGTCATATTCCTTGCGCAATTCATTGAAGATATCTACTGATATTTGACAATGTTCATAATCTTCCATATCAATTCGGACAAAATTTTGATGAAGTTTAGCACGATCAAGGATTTTGCGCATATTTCTCATACATAATTCCTTGCTAATGTCTAAACCAAGAGATGTCATTTTAAGAGAAAGATTGGATTGTACATTTGCTTCTGCTATAGCGTCAAGCGTTTGAATACACATCGCAGTTGATTCTAGAGCCTCTTCTTCTGTATATACAAATTCTCCTAAATGATCTAAGGTAACTACTTTCCCTCCCGCATTCAAGTTCTTCACAGCATCCACAGCTGTTTTAATTGATTCTCCCGCTACAAATCGGCCTGCTCCTAAACGCAATCCATATTTCTTTGCTAACTTGTTCGCTGATGTATTCTTGCCTAGCGACAGAAACATATTTCTCATTAGCACTTCCATTTCTATCAATCCCCCTTATTCACCAAAACATTTTTTATAAACAACAAAAACATTTAAACAAATATGTTTAATTCGACACAAAAGAAACAATGTTGTTCATTTGTTAAACCGAGTATACAACATGTCCATTTCGATTTGTACAAACTTGTAAGATGTTCTGACGCGGTTTTTTCTGAAAATACTGTGAATATATTATTTTTCTTATAAAACAGGCTGAATAATATTCATTTTTATGAATATATACATATTTGCCAACAAGACATGCTTTATATCATAAGTGTTTAGAGTGAACATACTTTCTCTTTCTCAACAGAATACCATACATTGTTTTCATCTAGATGCAATGTATATACAATTATGACACTAATGTTTATATTGAACATTAGTGTTCAAACCTCAACTATGAAGTCATTTCACCACCATCTTCGCAAAGTCATTCAGTGTAGTTGAATACTTGATATAGATTCTTGGTAATAAATACAGTTCGTCTTCCATCCCCTTTTCAGAGAATAATTCAGGTGTTGTCGTAAGTCCAAACAAGTAATGTTTCTTTGTTTCCGCTACGACTTTGTCATTAAAACTTCCGTATGGATAGGCAAGGGCAATAACGGGTTGGCCTGTTATTTTTTCAATTTTGTCTTTGGACTCTTTCAGTTCATATTGATAATTGCTTATTTTCGTCAAATCAGGATGTGTGGCAGTATGTGACTGGATAGAGATGAAACCGGAATCAGCCATTCTTTTTAAATCTAATGTCGATAATCTGTTGGGGCGGCCGATAAAGTCAGATATAACGAAAATGGTGCCAGTTGGTGTAAACTGTTCGGTTTTCAATTTTTGAAAGACAGCAAATGCATTTAAATTGTTTTTGTAGCCGTCATCAAAGGTAATGAAAATCGGTTTATTCACTTTATTTATGTCATGCCAACGTTCAAATGTTAATAAAGTGTAGCCATGATCTCTTAAATACATCATTTGTTTTTCGAAATTCTCTGGAGTAACATATAATTCCTTAGAGCCATGTCCACTGAACTCGTCAATTGAATGATAAATTAATATCGGTATTTTTTGCTGAGCAAAAACTTGTGATGGAAGAATGATGATAAGAAAACACAGGAAAATCATTGCAGTTTTTCTCATAAAAAAACCTCGCTTTTGGGAATGGGGACGGAGCTGCGCCAATTAGATGGAAATAAACTTCCGATTGTGCATATTATTTTGTTTATGATCAAATGAAAAAAGTGTTGCTCCACTCACGCCGCCTTTATTAGGTTAGAGTCTGCCCTCATTTAAATGGTGAAACCGAGGGCGAATCTCTATTTTAGTTTTGTATCGTTTCTTTTCCATTTATTGTGCCTCAACTGCTTCTTTCTATGATGATTTCTTCCATTTTTTTATCTCTCAACTGAATCAATTTGCAGAAGGGTTCTGAACGTAAAGATTTAAAGGTTTGATATACTATTTTTAACAGTTTTATAAAAAAGGTTGGAGGGGAATGAATTGAAAGAACATATTCAACAAGTGATGAAACAACTGGAAATAGATTACGATATCAAAGTGCTTTATGCATGCGAATCAGGCAGTAGAGCATGGGGCTTCCCTTCAAAAGATAGTGACTATGATGTTCGATTTATTTATGTACATAAAAAGAATTGGTATCTGTCCATTGATCATAAAAGGGATGTGATTGAAGTTCCAAGCAGGGATTCTCTTTCTATTCCTATTGATTCATTATTGGATGTAAGCGGTTGGGAGTTAACGAAAGCATTAAGGCTATTTCGAAAGTCCAACCCTCCTCTTTTAGAGTGGCTGCGCTCCAGCATGGTTTATTATCATAGCTTTACGACGATCGATAAAATGAAAGAGTTGGAAAAGAATATATTTTCTCAGAATTCTTGTTTACATCATTATTTAAATATGGCTAAGGGAAATTTTCGTGAATACCTTCAAGGAGATACAGTTAAAATTAAAAAATATTTCTATGTGCTCAGGCCTGTATTAGCAGCAAAATGGATTAAAAAATACAACACGGTTCCACCAATGGAGTTTCAAGTACTATTAGAAGACCTTATAGCACCAGGAACACTGAAAAAGGAAATAAACACCTTGTTGAAACGCAAAATAGCAGGCGACGAATTAAACTTAGAACCAAGAATCAATGATATTAATCAATTCCTTATTAGAGAAATAGAGGAGCTAGAATTATATACAAGGAATTTAAACATTCACATTCCGGATCCAACAACTCAACTTGATCATTTATTTAGAGAAACATTGGATGAAGTTTGGAATTAGAGCTATAAAAAAAGCGCCTGACCCCCAGTCCACTAAAGCGTTAACGCACCGGGGGTCAGGCACTTAAATTTAATTTGTTTTAACAGAAATTTTTTCAAGTGGTTTTGCATTTCCATAGACAGGTGGTTTACGATCAATTGGCATTGCCCATTTTACTGCATTTGTAATAACCTTTTGAATGTCTGTTTGATAATAGGTTGGGTATGTTTCGTGTCCCGGTCGGAAATAAAACACTTTTCCATTTCCTCTCGAATACGTACAGCCGCTGCGGAACACCTCTCCTCCTTCAAACCAGCTTGTAAAAATCAATTCGTCTGGTGCGGGAATATCAAAATGTTCACCATACATTTCTTCTTTTTCCAATTCGATATATTCACCAATTCCGTCTACAATGGCATGATTAGGAGCAACTACCCATAAGCGCTCTTTTTCGTCTGCTTCCCGCCATTTTAAGTCGCAGCTTGTTCCCATTAATGATTTAAAGATTTTAGAAAAGTGTGCAGAATGGAGAACAATTAATCCCATTCCTTCCAATACCCGCTGCTTCACTTTTTCAACAATTTCGTTATCGACTTCGTTATGGGCAAGATGCCCCCACCAAATCAATACATCCGTATTGTATAATACATCATCTGTTAAACCGTGTTCCGGCTCATCTAATGTCGCTGTATGTGTTTTGTATCCTGCTTCTCTCAAGAAAGCAGAAATAGCGCCATGTATGCCATTTGGATAGATTTCTGCAACAACTGGATTCTTTTTTTCATGACGGTTTTCATTCCATATCGTTATCACTTCTGCCACACTCCTCTTTTTATTCTGCCATTACAAAGGAATTATCAAAATCTTTGATTACTTCATTTCTTTCCGCTGCTGTAAATATCGTTTCAATTAAGCGCAATACACGTAAAACTTCTTCATTTTTAACAATCGGTTCTGCTTTTCCTTCTACGACAGAAACGACATTGCTGTAAAAGCTCTCCATTGTTTCATCAACATTTGGCAACTTAGTTGTGCTGATTGCTTTTTCTGATGGCGGCGCCATTGTTTTCGTTAAACCTTTGCCTGCTTTTATCGGTTTAGGTGCTTCTACTTCAACGCCATAGTTTTGTGTAACAATTTTTCCATCCAAGTTCCAATCATTGATAATGGCTGTTCCTCCTGTTCCTTTCACATACCATCTTGGCAGCTGGATAAAATTCGTTGTGCCTACTTCTATTAATGCTGTGCATCCATTCTCAAACGTAATGATAGATTGGAAGCCATCATCGACTTCGTTTCCTAAAATAAAGCTTAAATTAGAGTAAACACTCGTAATCTTGCTGTCTACCATAAATAACAGCTGATCCAGCAAATGGACGCCCCAGTCAAGGAGCATTCCCCCGCCTTGTGCTTTTACATGGCGCCAATCTCCTGGAATTCCATTTGCCCCTTGGACTCTCGATTCAATGTGAAATACATTTCCGATTAATTGTTCGTCATAAACCTTCTTGATTGTAAGAAAATCTTCGTCCCATCTGCGGTTTTGATGCACGATAAACTCGCATGCGTTTGCATCCGCAGCATACATAATTTCTTTTAACTCTGCGCTGTTAATTGTTACTGGCTTTTCACAAATCACATGCTTCTTCGCATTTAAAGCCGCTATCGCTATGTCTTTATGAACATCGTTAGGAGTAGCAATCAGCACAAAGTCCACTGCATCGTCTGAAAAAACATCTGCTAGACTAGCATATCCTTTATATCCATCAGCTAAGGAAGCTGCTTTTCTCTCCTCTTGAATATCAAATGTCCCAAACACATTTATATTTTGAACATCTTTCAGTAATTTAGCGTGATAGCTTCCCATGCCGCCATAACCGACAATTACTAAATTGTAGATTTTGCTCGTCATCTCGATCGCCTCCAATTTTTTTGCCTTACGCCCACCACATATCCGTATTAGGCTCGCGGATTAAGACATCATTCAAGTTTTTCACTGCTCGACTAAACCCTTCCTCTGTTGACATAAGTGCATCTTCATGTTCAATGCTGACAACATAGTCATAGTTATATAAACGAAGGGCACTCATCATATCCGACCATTCTTGCATGCTGTGTCCACAGCCAACGCTTCGGAATGTCCAAGCACGTGTCTGTAAATCCCCATACGGCTGCATATCTGTCAAACCGTACATATTTACATTATCTTGATCGATGTAAGTGTCTTTCGCATGAAAATGATGGATGGCGCCAGCTTTGCCAAGAATTTTAATGGCTGCAACTGGATCGATTCCTTGCCACCACATATGACTTGGATCCAGGTTTGCTCCGATAGCATCACATGTTGCTTCGCGAAGCTTTAGCATCGTATATGGGGTATGAACAAGGAATCCTCCGTGCAATTCCAAGCCGATTTTCACGTTATGCTGCTCTGCAAGCTCCCCAATTTCTTTCCAGTATGGAATCAACTTATTTTCCCATTGCCAGTTTAAAATCTCGCTGTATTCTGTTGGCCATGCTACAACAGGCCAGTTTGGCTGTTTTGCTTCCTCGCTGTCCCCCGCAGTGCCGGAAAATGCATTAACAACTGGTACATCAAGAAGGGATGCTAGTTTAATCGTTTTTCTTAAAGTAGCATCTGATTCTTCCGCAAATTTCTTATCTGGTGAGATCGGATTGCCATGACAACTGAAAGCGCTGATTGTTAAACCGCGTGACGTTACTGCGTTCAAGTAGTCCCTGCGTTTTTGTTCATCTTCTAATAATTCATCAAGAGGGCAATGGCTATTTCCCGGATATCCTCCTGTTCCGATTTCGACTGCATCCAATCCTGCCGCTTTTACATGATCAAGCATTTCTTCAAATGATTTGCTTCCAAACAATACTGTAAATACACCAAGTTTCATAATAAATTTCTCCTTTCCAAAAAATGATTATTTTACTTTAGCAATTGTTTTTGTTTCATTTGATTCCAGTGCAGCTAAAATAACCGCAAGTGATTTTTTTCCTTCTTCTCCTGAAACCAATGGTTCTGTATTATTCAAAATACAATTTACAAAGTTATCTATTACATAACTTTGATTTTGTCCGCCATCATCATTCGACTGAATTTTGCCAAGCTCATACTTGATAATTTCTCCGTTCGAATATTGTGCGATAAGCGAGTAGGTTGGATCATCTTCTAATCGTAAAATGGCTTTTTCCCCATAAATAACCGTAGAGTTGTCTTCGTTTGCTGTATACGCCCAACTAGCAGCAAGCGTTCCAACAATGCCACTTTCCGTTTTCAAAACACATACTGCATTATCATCTACATCCGCAAAATCTTTTGCACTTGTTTCCACAAATGCTGCCACCTCAACAAACTCTTCTCCTAAAATATAGCGAAGCAAATCCGCTTTATGCACACCCAAGTCTCCCATTGCCCCAATAAACGCTTGCTCTTTTTTGAAAAACCAACCTTCTTTTCCTTCTACACTCCAGTTTTCAGGACCGCCATGACCGAAGGCTGTACGAAAACCGTATACTTTCCCAATTTCCCCATTTGCGATCAATTGACGTGCTTTTTCATGAGATTTTACAAAGCGCTGATTATGACCAATCATTAGTTTTTTGCCATTAGCTTTAGCAGCTTCGATCATTGCTTCTGCTTCTTCTTCTGATGTCGCCATCGGCTTTTCACACAGTACATGTTTTCCAGCATTTAAGGCATCAATTGACACAGGTGCATGCAGATAGTTTGGAAGACAAACACTAATTGCATCCAAATCAGCCAGCTTTAGTACTTCTTTGTAATCTGTAAATGCCTTTGCTCCATATGTTTCAGCTGTTTCTTCTGCACGTTCTGCGACAATATCGCAAACTGCAATAATCTCCACGTTTTTATTTGCATGATATTCTGGCAAATGACGATGTTTTGCGATACTCCCACAACCGATTACTGCTATTTTTAATGTACTCATTTTATTTCCTCCTAAAATTTTTTGGGATTAAATTTCTGTTATATAAAGAAAGCGCTTAACTTTCACAATAGACTTTAAAAAGGTAATTTACGATTCTACTAGAATTGCAGCTTTCTTTTTAAATAATTCATGCTAATCTCGATGCTTTCAAATGGAGTTTTGCGAGTTTCATCTTGCTCCACAATCCACCATTTCACCCCTGCATCTTCACCTATATTTAATATGGCATCAATATCTACTCCGCCTGTTCCAAGCTCAGCAAAAAATTGTTCTTCATCTCTTGTCATATCTTTAAGGTGAACGAGTGGTGTTCTGTTTTTATAACGCTTTATCCATTCTTCTGGATTTTCCCCAGCTTTCTTTAGCCAATATATATCCAGTTCTGCTTGCACCTTGCTTGCATTCGTACTGTCAAAAATAGTTTCAAGTGCCTTTCTGCCGTCAGAAAGCGGGGCAAGTTCAAAATCATGATTGTGGTAACAAAGTGTAATTCCTTCTTTCTTGCACTTTTCACCCGCTTCTTCTAAAAAGGAAATAAGCGCTTTATAATCCTTTTCCTCTCGTCGTTCTGGTATTAAGTATGGGCAGACAATATATTTGCTTCCCAATACGTGCTGATCTTCTATTACTTGAGATAAATTGGTCTCCAATTGTTCAAGCGGGACATGGCTAGCAGCAGCTTCAAGTCCAAGACTTTTTAATAAAGCGCTTACTTTTTTTGATGCGCTGTCGCCATAACCAGCAAGTTCGACACCGTCGAAACCAAGGTCTGCGACTTTTTTCAAAGTACCAGCAAAGTCCCTCTCGCTTTCCCTGCGTAAGGAATACATTTGCACAGCAATGGGAATCCTTTTCATTCGATATTCTCCTATCCATTTAATTGATATGATTCATACCTATGAAAATAACCAATAAATTATGTAATGTTCCTGAAAAGATAGTTATACACCAATCGAAACATCATATAACTTATTTGATTACATCTTATAATATTACTCCTAAATTGAACATAAATGATATAATTAAAAACATAGACAATTTTGCTATTACTTTAAAACCGAAATGAAGAATCGTTCCTCATTTTTACCAACTAAAGCTAAATGAGGGCAGATACAAACCTAATAAAGACGGCGCGAGCGTAGCTACTCTAACCTTGATCAGGGTAAAAGCAAGTAACATTGCACTCTCCCTTATTTTTTATTAAAGTAGGCGCAGCTCCGGCCCCAATGTCATCAAGCTAAATTTCACAAAACAGGAAAATAAGCAACTAAATAGGAAGTAAGGGTTTCGTTCTGTTCTCCGAGGCTTACCGCTCGCTTTCCACGGGGCGAGCGCCGAGCCTCCTCGTCGCTTTGCTCCTGTGGGTCTCGTCTTTCTCGCTAATCCCGTAGGAGTCGAGCGGACGCCTCTCCAAACAAATTGGGTATTTCTTTTACATAAAGAGTATCTAATTCCATGATATTTCACAGTTTGAAATTTATGGAATCTTAAGTTGATGACATTGGCTCCGGCCCTTTTCTATAAAAAGGAGTAATTAGATGGAGAACATTATTTATTATTGCGGCTACTCTTATCACACCACATCATATTTTGACCAACATAAAAAAGGTTTTCCTAATTTTCTTTTCCGTCTGCAAACAGAGGGAACTGCTGAAGTAATCGTGAATGGAATAAAAACAGAAATGAAAAAGGGAGATCTTGTATTAGTTAAACCAGGTGATATATATGAAATACGGATTGAAGGTGATCAAAAAAGCGGTGACTACCACTTATTATGTCAAGGAGATTGGGTTAAAGAATGGTGGAATAGATATCCTAAACCATCCTTTTCCAAAATAAATTTAGATAAAAGTCTGTTGGATTTATGGAACCATATTATTATGGAAGAAAGACGACCAGCTTCTGATAAAAATAATGAACTGTCAAGTTATTTGCTGCAAGCTTTTTGTATATCTCTGGAACGTGCTATCAATGAAACTTCTCCTTCCTTTAATCGTCCTTATTCGGTAACAAAAATGATGCGGTACATAGAAGAAAATGCGATGAGCGGTTTTGCCATTGAAGATGTGGCGAAGAATGCTGGCCTTAGTGTCTCCCGTTCTGTTCATTTGTTTAAAAGCAGCTTCGGAAAAACGATGATCGAATATGCACAGGAAATCCGCCTCTCCGCTGCCATTAATCAGATGAAATACACGACAATGACGCTAGAACAAATTGCAGAAAACTGTGGATTCGGGGCTTATCCTTATTTTCATCGAATATTTAAAATGAAGTATGGAGTATCCCCAGGGGTTTATCGGAAAATGGAATAGATTTATCGTGAATTTGAAAAAAGTTGAACTGCTTATAAAAAAGATTGTTCAAAATATTGGTTTGTGCAAGTAATGTTGTTTAATTGAATTAACGGTGCAGAATACTTCAATAATAACTATATAAAAAGGCATCAATATGAAAGAGAATTCGAGGTGAATAGCAATGAGAACTGAAAAAGAAATGTTTGATTTGATATTGGGGATCGCTAAAAAAGACGAACGAATTCGAGCTGTTTATATGAATGGTTCAAGAACCAATCCAAATGTGCCAAAAGATATTTTTCAGGACTATGATATTGTTTATGTTGTGACAGAAACAGCCTCTTTTATAAAAGATGAGAACTGGATTAACGTTTTTGGGGAATTACTTATGATTCAAGAACCTAATAAAAATGACAAACTTAATGGTATAGATATAGATTTTGATAAGTCTTATGGTTATTTAATGCTGTTTACAGATGGAAATCGTATTGATCTACATATTGAAACAAAAGAAGTGATGAATGAGAAGTATATTAAAGATAAACTTACTATTCCTTTATTGGATAAGGATAATATTCTTCCACGTATCTCTAAACCAACAGATATAGATTATTGGATGAAGAAGCCTAATGAACCACTTTTTATGAGTTGCTGCAATGACTTTTGGTGGTGTCTACAAAACGTTGCAAAAGGAATTTGGCGTGATGAATTACCATATGCAAAACAAATGTTTGAATATGTAATAAGAGTTAGGTTAGATGAGATGGTTTCATGGTGGATTGGTATAAAAAACGACTTCCAAGTTTCGACGGGAAAAATGGGGAAGTATTTCAAAAAGTACCTTCCCGAATCATATTGGGAGATGTATGAAAAAACTTTTTCTGACAATAACTATAAGAATTTCTGGAATTCAATATTTGTTACTTGTGAATTGTTTAGAACTTTAGCAGAAGATGTTGCAGATAACTTATTGTTCACATATCCAATTAATGACGACAAAAATATGACAAAATATCTTAAACATGTAAGAAATTTACCTTCTGATGCAAATGACATACTGTAAATAAATCTACAAAAGAAGTTTAGGTATCATTATATGATGTGGAAATATAGAAGAGGCCTGACAAAATACAATTTAAGCCCCTTATCATTGTTTGCTTAGTAAACAACGATAAGGGGCTTTTGGTAGTTTATCAGATAATTGGGGTGTATGCAGCCTAGGCTTGTCCTTTATAAAAGGGTACACTTCACAATTGGGTGATTACCTATTACATTAAATGCTGCATGCTTATATTCTAGTGCGAAGAATATCATTCTAATAGTGTATGGGGGAGTCTGTGTTTTATATTGTAGTTCAAAATAAGAACCTTTTGTTAATTTGTGTTTTCTCCTCCGCCATTCAATCCTTCTTTAGTTAACTCGTAGACTTTACTGTTTAACACCAATCCGAGATGGCCTACACCGCTGATTTGAACGTTTTTTGCTCCCTGTAGTTTTGAAAGCGGATTAAACACTATCAAGTCGCTTGTGCTGTAAATCGAAGTATAAAGAATTTTATCGTTAGGATCTGTTCCAACGGGAGCTTTCGATGTTACAAGTTTGTTTGGAGAACCTATCGTTACCACATCGTTCACCTTGCTTCCGCCGCCATTGAGAATATAATTCAGGGCATTTATGCCTCCCGCACTGTGTCCAATAATATCTACCTTGCTCTTTCCTGTTTTCTTTAACACTTCATCAACATAAGAAGCAAGCTGTTTTGCATTAGTAAAAGGATTACCAGTTTTATCTATCATTTCAATGGCATACAGGTCATTATCAGACCAGCCTTGTTCTTTTAAATAGTTTTTAATGCCTAAAAAGTTTGTACTGTTACCGCCTGCTCCGTGAATGTATATAACTGGATCTTTGGAGTTTGTCTCTGCTTTGGAACTAGACGGCTGAATACCAACAACAGATAAAATAATGGCCATGCATGAAACTAGTAAAACGAGCAATCTTATATTTTTCATTATTTCCCTCCTAGATGTTTGACTGCTATCTTGCTATATTCATTGTTATATATTTTGGAAGGAGAAACAACCGGCAACTTTTGCTAACTATGGCTACTTAGACCACATGAAGAAGATAATTTCTGTATTCTACATGGACAATAGGGAAGGATTTTTTCTTATTTACCTCTTTAAATCCTATTTCAATGGGCTTTTCAATGCACTTCGTAAAGAGGGGGGATTTTTGTTTTTTAACAGAAATTAACTGACATGGTATATATTGGTTTAATTAACTATGGAAATAGCCCCCATCTCATACAGTCTATTGCAGTGGAAAGATTCAAGTTATAGGAGAAACATAATGAAACTATTTTTAAAGAAGCAAGTGTTCAAAATTAATAAGCAAAAATTGTTCAAAAATAGAGCAGGTTAAATCCTAATTTCTCATTTATACCACTGAGAGATTGGGACTTTATTCGAAAACTGCTTAATATCTTTTAAATAAAGAGGATCACAATTGACAAGATAAGCATAGCTAAGGCGTTAAGTGCCATAATCGGTTTATGCTTGGCTCTGACGAAGTGAGCGTGTATGGCACCTAGCATTAGAACTATAAATAGGGCTCCTGAAAATTTTAAGAATTCTGGAATCCAAAATGCTATGATCAATCCAATCACACCAACTAATTCTAACAAGGCAGTTACATTCATGAACCACATTGGATAACGATATTCATTCCAATGGTGAACCATTGATTTTGTACGTAACAATTTCATCGAAATGGACAGTACAAAGATACAGATTAAAATGATTTGAATGATTACGATTACTGTAACCACGTTGTTTCCCCCTTTTGTATAATAGATGAATAATGCTTAAATAGAATTATAAGTTGTCTAGTTTAAAAAATATGTAGTCTAGACTACAATGGCCTTAATAGGAGGGGAACTTCTTGGATAAGATTAAATATTTATCGAGAATACAGCTGTTTCGTGAGTTAGAATTAGAAGAATTAAAAAAATTTGAACCTGACACGCCCATCAATGTTATAAAAAAAGGAACGATTATTACTTCTCCACATATGGATCAAAAGATCTTGTATTTAATCAAATCGGGGAAAGTTCGTTTATATAGATTATCTGAAGGCGGGAAAGAGCTTACAATTGATATATTAGGAACTGGGCATGTATTTGGTGAGATTGGTTCATTTACAACAGGTTCTGAAAATATGTACGCGGAAACATGGGAAGACTCCGTTATTTGCACGATAGATAAAGTTCAGTTTGAAAAAATAATACACGATCAGCCAAGTGTTTCCTTGAAGTTTATCGAAATGGTATCCAACCGTTTAAAGGAAGTAGAGGAACTATTGGAATATATGGCATACGGTAGTGTCCGAAAACGCCTATTATTTTTATTACATAAACTAGTAGAAAAGTTTGGGGGCGACTCCCCTAGTGACAACCCGAAGGAGACAGATTGGATTCAACTCGAGATTTCAATAACACATCAAGAATTAGCAATGATGATGGGCAGTATTCGCGAAACAGTGACAGCACTGCTAAATGATTTGACTGCAGAAGGCATTGTTCATAAGGTTGGGAACCGAAAACCGATTAAGATTCATTTTGCTCGGTTAAAAAGGGCATTAGAAGAGGGACAATAAAATTTGGGCTATTGTGCCATTTAAGATGGAATCAACTTTACAAATAGAAAAAAATTGCATATCAACATAGTACGGTTACGTAATGTCACATAAAGTTAACTAGGTATCACACCTCAGTTCTCAAATGTTGGCGGGCCCAAAGCAGGGCTGCCTGATAAGTCCCTATAAGAAAAAGGGGCTCCAAAAAGTTAGTTTCACTGACTTTCTGGACAACCCCTATTAAAATATAATCTCCATGTAATGAATGATAGGATACATGAATCTTCTAAATCAGTATTCTTTCACTATTTCCTATGTAGCATGTTATATACAGGATTTATTTAGACCAATTTCTTTTATCCTAATTTATACACTCTAGCTTCATACGGACGAAGATTTATTTCTTTAATCTCTTCCGATTCGTCCGTCTGATAATTGCTGATTAACAGCTCTTTCTCGTTAAATGTAATAGATTCAGGCAAAATGAATGTTGTATTTTGTTCATAATAGTTGCATACCACAAGCAGCTTTTCATTGCCTAACGATCTTATATAAGCAAAAATCTCGTCATGATCTTCC